>DAIDVO010000001.1 GCA_027456085.1 Steroidobacteraceae bacterium
CTCGGCGATTACAAGGGAATCGGCGAGGGCGACACCGTCAAGACGACGGGGCGCATCCTCGAAGTCCCCGTTGGCCCCGAATTGCTCGGCCGCGTCGTCGACGCGCTGGGGCAGGCCATCGACGGCAAGGGAGCGATCGACGCGCAAGCCAAGGCGCCGCTCGAACGGGTCGCCCCGGGCGTCATTTTCCGCAAGAGCGTCACCCAGCCGGTCCAGACCGGCCTCAAGGCGATCGACTCGATGGTGCCGATCGGCCGCGGCCAGCGCGAATTGATCATCGGCGACCGCCAGACCGGCAAGACCGCAGTGGCCGTCGACACGATCATCAACCAGAAGCACACCGGCGTGAAATGCATTTACGTCGCGATCGGCCAGAAACAGAGCTCCATCGCGAACGTCGTGCGCAAGCTCGAAGAACACGGCGCGCTCGATCACACGATCATCGTCGCCGCGTCCGCCTCGATGCCGGCCGCGATGCAATATCTCGCGCCCTACGCGGGCTGCGCGATGGGTGAATATTTCATGGACAACGGCGAGGACGCCCTGATCGTCTATGACGACTTGTCGAAACAAGCGGTCGCCTACCGGCAAATTTCGCTGCTGCTGCGCCGCCCGCCGGGGCGCGAAGCGTACCCGGGCGACGTGTTCTACCTGCACTCCCGACTGCTCGAGCGTTCGGCTCGCGTCAACGAAGAATACGTCGAGAAGGTGACCGGCGGCCGCGTCAAGGGCAAGACGGGCTCGCTGACCGGCCTGCCGATCATCGAAACCCAGGCGGGCGACGTCACCGCGTTCGTGCCGACGAACGTGATTTCGATCACCGACGGCCAGATCTTCCTGGAATCGGACTTGTTCAACGCCGGCATACGGCCTGCGATCAACGCCGGCATCTCCGTGTCGCGCGTCGGCGGCGCGGCGCAAACGAACATCATCAAGAAGCTCGGCGGCGGCATCCGCCTCTCGCTCGCGCAATACCGCGAGCTCGCGGCTTTCTCGCAATTCGCCTCCGACCTCGACGAAGCGACGCGCCGGCAGCTCGAGCGTGGCCAGCGCGTGACCGAACTGATGAAGCAGAAGCAATATGCACCGATGTCGGTCGCCGAAATGGCGCTGTCGCTGTTCGCCGCGAACGGCGGCTTCTTCGACAAGGTCGAGCGCTCCAAGGTGGTCGCGGCCGAGGCTGCGCTGCAGTCGTTCGCGCGCACGAACTACGGGCCGCTGCTGAAGGGCATCGTCGACAAGCCCGACTTGTCGAAGGATGTCGAGGCCGGCTTGAAGAAGTGCTGCGAAGAGTTCTTCGCGACGGTCTGACATGGCAGGCGCAAAAGAAATCCGCAGCAAGATCTCGAGTGTCAAGAACACTCAGAAGATCACCAAGGCGATGGAAATGGTCGCCGCGAGCAAGATGCGCAAGGCGCAGGACCGCATGCGCGCCGCCCGTCCCTTTGCGGAGAAGATCCGCAAGGCGATCGGCCATCTGCGCCACGCGAACCCCGACTACAAGCACCCCTACCTGATCGAGCGCGAGGTTGCCACGCTCGGCATCATCGTCATCAGCACCGACCGCGGCTTGTGCGGATCCTTGAACATCAATTTGTTCAAGGCATCGCTCGCGCTGCTGCGCGCAGCCGCGGCGCAGGGTCAAAAGGTGCAGATCTGCCCCATCGGCACGAAGGCCGTGCAGTTCTTCCGCCGCCTGAACGTCGAAATCGTCGCCACCGCGACCCATTTGGGCGACCGTCCCGAGGTGAACGCGCTGATCGGCACGGTGAAGGTGATGCTCGACAATTACCGCTCCGGCGCGCTCGATCGGCTGGTATTGGTCAACAGCGTGTTCGTCAACAGCATGAGCCAGACCCCGGTCGTCGCGCAGCTCTTGCCGGTGGAGGCGACCGGAGCGGGCGAATTGCAGGATCTCTGGGACTATATCTACGAGCCGAGCGCCGCCGAATTGTTGGACGGCCTGTTGATGCGCTACGTGGAGGCCCAGGTCTACCGCGGCGCAGTCGAGAACGTCGCCTGTGAAATGGCCGCGCGCATGGTCGCGATGAAGAGCGCGTCGGACAATGCCGGCAAGTTCATCGACGAACTGCAACTGATTTATAACAAGGCCCGCCAGGCCGCGATCACCAAGGAACTGTCCGAGATCGTCGGCGGGGCCGCAGCTGTTTAAAGGATTCAAGAATGTCCAGCGGAAAAATAGTGCAAATCATCGGAGCGGTCGTCGACGTGGAGTTTCCACGAGACCAGATTCCCAAGGTTTACAACGCACTCAAGCTCGATGACGTCGACCTCACGCTGGAAGTGCAGCAGCAGCTCGGCGACGGCGTCGTGCGCACGATCGCGATGGGCCCGTCGGAGGGCCTGCGCCGCGGATTGGGCGTGCGCGATACCGGCAAGCCGATCTGCGTGCCCGTTGGCGCAGGCGTCCTCGGCCGCATCATGGATGTGCTCGGAACGCCGCAGGACGAAGCCGGTCCCGTCGCCGCGAAGGAATATTGGCCGATCCACCGTCCGGCGCCCGCCTATGACGAGCAAACCGGCGGCCAGGAGCTGCTGGTCACCGGGATCAAGGTCATCGACCTGTTGATCCCGTTCGCGAAGGGCGGCAAGGTCGGCCTGTTCGGCGGCGCCGGCGTCGGCAAGACCGTCAACATGCTGGAGTTGATCAACAACATCGCGAAGCAGCACTCTGGCCTGTCGGTGTTCGCGGGCGTCGGTGAGCGCACGCGCGAAGGCAACGATTTCTATCATGAAATGAAGGATTCCGGCGTTCTCGACAAGGTCGCGATGGTCTACGGCCAGATGAACGAGCCGCCCGGCAACCGTCTGCGCGTGGCGCTCACGGGCCTGACGATGGCCGAATATTTCCGCGACGAGAAGCAGGAGAACGGCAGGGGCCGCGACGTCCTCATGTTCATCGACAACATCTACCGCTACACGCTCGCGGGCACCGAGGTCTCGGCGCTGCTCGGACGCATGCCGTCTGCGGTCGGCTACCAGCCGACGCTCGCCGAGGAAATGGGCGTGCTACAGGAGCGCATCACTTCGACCAAGACGGGCTCGATCACTTCCGTCCAAGCGGTCTACGTCCCCGCGGACGACTTGACCGATCCCTCGCCCGCTACGACGTTCGCGCACTTGGACGCGACGGTGGTACTTTCGCGCCAGATCGCGGCGCTCGGCATCTATCCCGCGGTCGATCCGCTGGATTCGACCAGCCGCCAGCTCGATCCCCTGGTCGTCGGCGAAGAGCACTACAACACGGCGCGCGGCGTGCAGGCGATCCTGCAGCGCTATAAGGAATTGCAGGACATCATCGCGATCCTCGGCATGGACGAGTTGTCCGAAGAGGACAAGCTGTCGGTCTACCGCGCGCGCAAGATTCAACGCTTCCTGTCGCAGCCGTTCAACGTCGCGAAGGTGTTCACCGGCCAGGACGGCAAGATCGTCCCGTTGAAGGACACGATCCGCGGCTTCAAGGCGATCATCGCGGGCGAGTACGATCACCTGCCCGAACAGGCGTTCTACATGGTCGGCGGCATCGAAGAGGCCGTCGAGAAAGCGAAGACGCTGCAGTAAAGGATCGAGAGCAAGTCCATGGCGCATACCATTCATGTCGATATCGTCAGTGCGGCCGGCCAGATTTTCGCCGGCGAGGCGAGCATGGTGTTCGCGCCCGCTTCCGAGGGCGAGATCGGCATCGCGCCGCGGCACGCGCCGCTGCTGACGATGCTCAAGGCCGGCGAAGTGCGCGTGCAGACCGAAGGCGCCGACGAACAGTCTTTTTTCATCGGCGGCGGCGCGCTCGAGGTGCAGCCGAATGCCGTGACCGTGCTCGCCGATACGGCGGTGCGCGCGAAGGATCTCGACGAGGCCGCCGCGCTCGAGGCGAGGCGGCGTGCCGAGGACGCGGTACGCGAGAAGACCGACAAGATCGAACTCGCGGAAGCGCAGGCGGAACTGCTGCGCGCGGTCGCGCAGTTGCGGGCGATCTAGCGGCTGCGCAAGAAGCGCTGAACGCAGACTTCACGAAGGCGGCGCACTCATGACCCACGTTTCCGTCGTCATACTCGCAGCCGGCCAGGGACAGCGGATGAAATCCGACCTGCCGAAGGTCCTGCAGCCGCTCGCCGGACGGCCTTTGCTCGCGCACGTGATCGCGACCGCGCGTAATCTCGCGCCGCAAGACATCTATGTCGTTTATGGCCATGGTGGCGCCGCCGTGCAGGCGGCGCTTGCCGATGCGCCGGTCAAATGGGTCCCGCAGCCCGAACAGTTGGGCACGGGGCACGCCGTCATGCAGGCGATGCCGCTGATCGGGGACGATCATTGCGTTCTGGTACTCTACGGCGACGTGCCGCTGATCCGCGCCGCGACGCTGCGCGAGCTTATAGCGAACGCTGCGGGCGGCGCTCTGGCGCTCCTTACCGCAAACGTCCCGGACCCGGCCGGCTACGGCCGCATCCTGCGCCAAGCGGATGGGCGCGTGACGGCGATCGCCGAGCATCGCGATGCGACCGAGGATGAGCGCCGCATCCCCGAAATCAACACCGGCCTGCTGGCGGCGCCGGCGGCGCGTCTGCGCGGATGGCTGTCGCAGCTGCGCAAGGACAACGCCCAGTCCGAGTATTACCTCACGGATGTCGTAGCCGCGGCCGTCGCGCAAGGGTGCCGCGTCGAGGCGCTCATCGCGGCGCAAGAGGCGGAAGTGCGGGGCGTCAACGACAAGGCGCAGCTCGCGCAAGTCGAGGCGATCTACCGGCGCATGCGCGCGCACGAGCTGATGGAGGCCGGCGCAACGCTCGCCGACCCCGCGCGCATCGACGTGCGCGGCGAGGTCGAAGTGGGGCGCGACGTGTTCATCGACGTGAACGCGGTGCTGATCGGCGACGTGCGGCTCGGCGATCGTGCGACAATCGGTCCGAACTACGTGATTCGGGATTCGACGATCGGCGCGGATACCGAGATCCATGCGCATTGCGTGATCGATCGGGCGACGGTCGGCGCTCGATGCAGCGTCGGTCCGTTCGCGCGGCTGCGGCCGGGCGCGACCTTGCGCGACCGGGTGCATGTCGGCAACTTCGTTGAAGTCAAGAACAGCGAATTGGGCGCGGGCAGCAAAGCGAATCATCTAACCTATCTCGGTGACGCGCGCGTCGGCAAGGACGTCAACGTCGGTGCAGGCACCATCACCTGCAATTACGACGGCGCGAACAAGTGGCCGACGACGATCGAGGACGGCGCCTTCATCGGTTCGGGCAGCATGCTCGTCGCCCCCGTGCGCATAGGCGCCAAGGCCACGATCGGCGCCGGCTCGACGATCGCCGGCACTGCCCCCGGAGGCAAGCTCACGCTGACGCGCGCGCGCCAGACGACCGTCGAGGGCTGGGATCGCCCGCTCAAGGCCGACGAGCAAGAGCGCGCGGCCAAAATCGCGGCCGCGACCGGAAAGCCGAAAACCTGACATCCGTCGCAGTCTTGCCATCGACTGCGGGCGGCCGGCTCGGGCACACTACCAGGTCTCGCCGGAATTGAGATCGAACGGAGCGAATTCATGTGCGGAATCGTCGGAGCGGTGGCTGAGCGCAATGTCGTGCCGATCCTCTTGGAGGGGCTGCGCCGGCTCGAATATCGCGGCTACGATTCGGCCGGAATCGCGGTCATCGACAGCGCGGCCAAGGTGCGCCGCGCGCGCACGGTCGGCAAGGTCAAGGCGCTGCAGCAGGCCATCGACGCGGACCCCGGGGCCGGGCACGTCGGCATCGCGCACACGCGTTGGGCGACGCACTGCGTACCGTCGACGCGCAATGCGCATCCGCACATGTCGCGCGGCGGGATCGCGATCGTTCACAACGGGATCATCGAAAACCACGAGACGTTGCGTGCGGACCTCATCGCGAGGGGCTACGAGTTCAGTTCGGACACCGACACCGAGGTCGTCGCACACCGCATCCACCAGCATCTCGCGACCTCCGATTCGCTGTTCGCCGCCGTGCGCAATGCCATTGCCGAGATGGAAGGCGCGTACGCGCTCGCGGTCATCAGTGAAAGGGACCCTGAATGCATCGTGCTCGCGCGCGCCGGCTGCCCGGTCGTCGTCGGCCTCGGCATCGATGAGAACTTCATCGCCTCCGACGTGACCGCGCTCCTGCCGGTGACGCGCCGGTTCCTGTTCCTCGAGGAAGGCGATGTCGCCGAGGTCCGCCGCAGGTCGATCCGTATCCTCGGCGCCGACGGCCGCCCCGCGACACGCGAAATTCGCGAAAGCGAACTGTCCGCCGACTCGGTCGAGCGCGGCCATTACCGCCACTTCATGCAGAAGGAAATCCACGAACAGCCGCGCGCGATCGCGCAGACGCTCGAGGCGCGGGTCGCCGGCGGACGCCTACTCGACGCCGCATTCGGTCCGTCGGCGCAGGCGGTGTTCGCGCGCGCCAAGGCGGTGCACATCGCCGCCTGCGGTACGAGCTACCACGCCGGGTTTGCCGCGAGCTATTTCCTCGAACAGATCTGCCGGATACCGGCGCGCATCGAATACGCCAGCGAGTACCGCTACCGCAATCCCGTCGTCACCGCCGATACGCTGTTCGTGACCATATCGCAGTCCGGCGAGACTGCGGACACCTTGGCGGCGCTGCGCGCTGCGCGCAAAAGCGGCTATTTGTCGACGCTCACGATTTGCAACGTGGCCGAGAGTTCGATGGTGCGGGAATCCGAACTCGTGCTCCTCACGCGCGCGGGGCCGGAAATCGGCGTCGCCTCGACGAAGGCGTTCACGACCCAGTTGACGGCGCTCGCGATGCTCGTCATCGCGCACGCGAAGGGGCGCGCGATCGATCAGGCCGGCGAGTGCGAGCTCGTCGCGCAATTGCTGCATTTGCCGGCATTGATCGAGAAGACGCTGACGCTCGAGCCCGCGATCCAGCTCCTCGCGGAGAAATTCGCCGACAAGCGCCACGCTTTGTTCGTCGGGCGGGGGCCGCTGCACGCGATCGCGATGGAAGGGGCGCTCAAGCTCAAGGAAATTTCCTACATCCACGCGGAAGCCTACGCGGCCGCCGAATTGAAACACGGGCCGCTCGCGCTGGTGGATGAGGACATGCCGGTCGTCGCGGTCGCGCCGAACAACGAGCTGCTCGAGAAGTTGAAATCGAATCTGCAGGAGGTCAGCGCGCGCGGCGGCCAGCTGTACGTGTTCGCGGACCCGGGCGCAGGCATGAAGAGCGCCGACGGATTGACGGTCATCGAAATGCCGGCCGCCGCGACCATGCTGCAGGCTCCGGCCGCCTTTACGATTCCGCTGCAG
>DAIDVO010000002.1 GCA_027456085.1 Steroidobacteraceae bacterium
CACCCGCGTCGATCTCGCGCTCCGGATTCACGTAGCGGTGGAACACTTTGCCGGTGACGCGCCGGTTGATGAGTTCGACGCAGCCGATTTCGATGATCCGGTGGCCCTGTCCGACCTCGAGTCCGGTGGTCTCCGTATCCAACACGACTTGACGCATCGCCTCAACCCCTCGCCAACAGCTGATCGATCGCTAAATTCGCAAGTGCGTCGGCGCGCTCGTTGCCCGGCGTGCCCGCGTTACCCTTGACCCAGATCCATTCGATGTCCTGCGCGCGCGCGGCCTCGTCGAGCCGCTCCCACAGGTCCTGGTTCTTCACGTTCGAGCGCGAAGCCGTCTTCCAGCCGCGCGCCTTCCAGGCGGGCAGCCATTCGGTGATGCCTTGCAGTACGTACTTCGAGTCGCTGTACAGGCGCACGCTGCAGCGGCGCTTCAACGCCGCGAGCGCCTCGATCACCGCGGTCAGTTCCATGCGGTTGTTGGTCGTCGCCGCCTCGGCGCCCGAGATTTCGCGGCGCTGCGCACCCGCGATCAGCAGCCCGCCCCAGCCGCCGGGACCCGGGTTGCCGCGACAGGCGCCATCGGTATAGATCTCAACCTCGGTCATGGCCCACTTTGCTGGTCGGCTTCGGTACGCCGACGAGCACATGTTGGCGCACGCGCGCGCGGGGCCGCACCAGCGTCAGGGTCTTGACGCGCTTGCGCGCCTTCAGCCAATAGCCGCCGGCGCCGAGCGGCGGGCGCAAGATGGCCGCCGGCTCGCGCCCCGCTGTCGGCGCGCCCGCGATCGGCAGCATGCCGAGATAGCCGTACACCCGGTCGACGTCGAACCCCAGCAATGCGACCCAATCGCGCAGGCGCCGCTCCGACAGGAAACGGCGCGTCGCCGGCGGAAACGGCGCGCGGCTCAAACTACGCCCGAACAGGCGGCGCAGGCCCCAGCCGCTCAAGGGATTGAAGCCGCAAATCAACAGACACCCCTGCGCGCACAGGACCCGCTCCGCCTCGCGCAGCACCGCATACGGGTCCGCAACCAGCTCCAGGGTATGCGGCAACAGCACCGCGTCGATGCTGTCCGAGCGCAGCGGCAGCGCATCGAGCGGCGCGCACAGGGTTGCTCCGGCCTCGGGTTGCGGCGCAACGACGGTCGTGTGTTGCGTGCGCGCCGCGCAAACCAGCGGCCGATCCTTGCCCCAGGTGCCTACCTGCAACAGTTCGAAGCCGAACACGTCGTCGAACGCCAAGCGCGCGATCGCGGTCTCATCGTGCAACACGCGCGCGCCCAAGGGGCTCTCGAGCCATTGCGCGGATAAGGTCGGCTCGGCTTCCAGAACATTACCCCTTGGTGAGAAAGCTAGCGAAGTTCGAATGTTACAGGTTAAATACGCGGCAAAATGTCAAACCAAGCTCTACCGCTTCAGGTGCGCCCGGTGCGCGCGTTTAGCGACAACTATATCTGGCTGATCGAATCGCCGCGCGCACCGCAGCACGTTTTGGTCGTAGACCCGGGTGATGCTGCGCCGGTGCGCGCCGAGCTCGCCACCCGCGGCCAAACCGTGGCGGGGATTCTACTGACTCACCACCACCCCGACCATATCGGCGGTGTCGAGGCTCTGCTCGCCGGGGGCCGGGCGCCCGTCTACGGACCGGACGATGCCCGTATCGCGGGTTTGACGCATCGCCTGAAGGGCGGCGAGCGCATCGACTTTGCAGAGTTGGGACTTATGTTCGAGACACTGCACGTTCCGGGGCATACTTTAAGTCACATTGCCTTTGTCGGGCATGGTGCGCTGTTTTGCGGCGACACCCTGTTCAGCGCCGGCTGCGGCCGAATGTTCGAGGGGACCCCGGAACAAATGAACGCATCACTCACCCATCTTAAGGAACTGCCGCCCGGCACGCGCGTCTACTGCGGCCATGAATACACGGCGCAGAACTTGCTTTTCGCGCGCACCGTGGAACCGCACAACGACGCGCTGCGCCAATATGAGAACGCGGTCGCCGTGCTGCGCGCGACCGGAGACCCCAGTCTGCCCTCGACGATCGCCGTCGAACGCCGCGTGAACCCCTTCCTGCGCTGTGACGTGAGCGGCGTGCGCGCGGCGGCCGAACGCCACGCCGGCCGGCCGCTTACGCAGTTCCCGGACGTGTTCGCGGTCCTGCGCGCTTGGAAGGACGGTTTCCGTTGATGCTGCGCGCCGCCCTGCGCCGCATCGCGCTGTTGGGATTCGCCCTCGGGCTCGCGGCGTGCGCGCACCAGCCGGCTGCGCCCGCCGTAGCCGCCGTGCGCAACGTCGTACCGCCCGCGGGACCGGTCGCCGAACTGCCGTCGAATGCCGCGTCCGCCGCGCTCGGCGCCGCGCCGAGGGTCGCGATGCCCGGCGAATGGCACCATCAGGCCGCCGAGGACTACGAAGACCTGTTCGACCGCATGCGCGCCGGCTTCGCGCTGCAGGAAGTACAGGAACCCGCGATCGACGAACAGCTGCAATGGTTCGTGCACAACCCGGATTATCTGGAGCGCACGTTTCAGCGCGCGCAGCGCTACCTCTACCATATCGTCACCGAGGTCGAGGCGCGCGGCATGCCGATGGAATTCGCGCTGCTGCCGGTCGTCGAGAGCGCGTATGAGCCGTTCGCCTACTCGAAGAGCCGCGCCGCGGGCCTGTGGCAATTCATCCCGTCAACCGGCCTGCGCTTCGGCCTGAAGCAGGACTGGTGGTTCGACGGCCGGCGCGACGTGATCGACTCGACGCGCGCGGCGCTCGACTATTTCCAGGCCCTGCACGATCAGTTCGGCGACTGGCTGCTCGCGATCGCCGCGTACAACGTCGGCGAGATGACCGTGCAGCGCGCGGTCGACTACAACAAGGCGCACGGGCTGCCGACCGACTTTTGGCATCTGAAATTGCCGGCCGAAACGCGCGCGTATGTGCCGAAGCTGCTCGCGCTGAAGCGTTTGATGGCCGAGCCCGAGCGCTATGGGCTGGAATTCGCGCCGATCCCGAACGAGCCCTACTTCGCCGTGATTCCGACCGGCTCGCAGATCGACTTGAAGGTCGCCGCCAAGTTGGCGGGCACGTCCTACGATGAACTCGTGGAGCTGAACCCGGGATTCAATCGCTGGGCGACGGACCCGGATGGGCCGAACCGCCTCCTCGTGCCGATCGACAACGCGGATGCGCTCGAGGCGGGATTGAAGACGCTCTCGCCGGACGACCGCATGCACTACCTCGTGCTCACCGTCGGGCGGCACGACACGCTCGCGCGGCTCGCGCAGCGCTACGACACGTCGGCCTCCGTGATCGTCAAACTGAACGGACTCAAGGTCACGCGGCTGCACCAGGGCGAGACGCTCAGGATCCCGCAGGCGAGCGCGGATCTTGCGCATAGCGTGCTCGTCGCCGCGGCCCGCGTCGACCGGCCGGAGCGCATCTACGGCCGCCGTTACGCGCACCGCATCGTCTATCGCGTGCGCCCCGGCGAGACCCTCGGCCTGATCGCGCGCCGCCACCGCATTCCCGTCAAGACGCTCGCGCGCCTCAACCATCTCGGTCCCGCCGACCGGATCATCGCCGGCCAGCGCATCGTCATAGAGCGCGTCGCCCTGCGTAGCTACCGCGCCGAGTACGCTCACCACAGCCGGCGCATGCTCTACCGCGTGCACCGGGGCGACACCGTCTACAGCATCTCGCACCAGTTCCAGGTGTCGATCAAGCAGGTGAAGAACTGGAACGGCTTGAACCGCCGCCATAAGATCCGTGCCGGACAGCGTCTGGTGCTGTATATCAACCGCCGCGGCCAAGAAGGATAAGAAGGAATCACCATGGGCTTTTTGTCGGGCAAGCGGGCCTTGATCGTCGGCCTCGCAACGGATCGTTCGATCGCCTGGGGCATAGCGCAGGCGATGCACCGCGAAGGCGCGGAGCTCGCGTTTTCATACATCGAGCGCATGGCCGAGCGCGTCGTGCCGCTCGCGCGGCAGCTGAATTCGGAAATCACGTTTCCGATGGACGTCGCGCAGGATGCGGACATCGCGCGCGGCTTCAGCCATCTATCCACGCATTGGAAGCATTTCGACATTCTCGTGCACGCGGTCGCCTTCGCTTCGCGCGAAGCCTTGACCGGGCGGTTCGTCGATGCCACGTCGCGCGATGCCTTTCGCGTCGCGCACGACATCTCGAGCTATAGCCTGACCGCGCTCGCGCGCGCGTCCTTGCCGTTCATGCAGGGGCGCGCCGGCGCGATCGTCACCTTGAGCTACTTGGGCGCGGTGCGCTCGGTGCCGAGCTACAACGTCATGGGTCTTGCGAAAGCGAGCCTCGAGGCGAACGTGCGTTTTCTCGCGGCCGACTTGGGCGCGCAAGGCGTGCGCGTCAACGGAATTTCCGCCGGTCCCATCAAGACCCTGTCCGCGGCGGGGATCCCGGGCTTGCGCAAGATGCTGAGCTTGGTCGCCGCCGCGTCGCCGATCAAGCGCAACGTCACGATCGAGGATGTCGGCAATGCGGCCGCGTTCCTCTGCTCGGACCTCGGCGCAGGCATCACCGGCGAGATCCTGTACGTCGACGGCGGCTACAGCACGGTCGGCATGAGCTTCCCGGAGGAGCCCGACGGCCGTTGACTTTGAGGCGCGATGCAACTTTTGGGCGCGTTGCGCCATCTAACGTTGACGAACATTCCGACGATGCAATCCAGCTAGAGGGATCCGACCATGTCCGTGCCAAAAGTGATCATTGCCGCCGGCGCTTCGCTGCTCGCACTCGCCGCCTGTACGTCGATGCCGGTGACGACCGATGTGAACCCGAATGCGAACGTCGCCAGCTGCCGCACCTACGCGTGGGCCCACGAACATTACGCCGCGGGCGCGCAAGGCGCCTATGCCAATCCCTTGAACGCCGACCGGCTGCGGGTTGCGATTCAATCGAATCTCGCGGCGCGCGGCATCCGCCGTGCGGACGACCCCCGCCAGGCCGACTGCGTGGTCGGCTATGCGATCGGCTCGCGTGTCGTCGCCGACCAGTTCGGCGGCCTGTCACTGGGCTTGGGCTACGGCTGGGGTGGCTGGGGTGGTGGACCCTGGGGCTTCGGCAACTACGGCTATGACTGGCCGACGGTGCGCAACGAGGGCCGCATTTCGGTCGATCTATTCGACGCGAAGACGCGCACGCCGATCTGGCATGCCTCGGTCAATCAAGACGTGACCAATCTGACGGGCCCGGACGCGCAAGCGCGGATCAACGCGGCCGCGGCCGCGATATTCGCCAAGTTCCCGCTGCCGGCGGCACCGCCGCCGCCCAAAGACACGTCGGTCCATCCGACCGCCGAAACCTAGCTCTGCAGCTTGCGCACCGGCCGGTGTACGAACCAGTAGTACAAGGCCGACAGCACCACGCAGATCGCGAGCGCCAACAGCGTGAAGCGGTGAATCGAGCCGACCAGCAGCTCTTGGTTACGTCCGACCTCGACCCCTAGGCCCGCGAGCACCGAACACCAGAGCGAGGAGCCCGCGAGCGTCGCGAGGGCATAGCGGCGATAATCCATGCGCACGACGCCTGCGGGAATGCCGATCAAGTGCCGGATGACCGGCAGGATGCGCGAGAAGACGACCCCCGCCCAGCCGTAATGCGCGGCCCAGCGCTCGGCGAGTTCGATTTTCGACCTGGGGATGCCGAAGTAAGGCCCGAAGCGCAGCAGGAACGGCCGGCCGACCCAGCGCGATACGCTGTACATGATTGTCGCGCCGAGCCAACAGCCGGCCGTGCCCGCGGCGACGATGCCGATGATCGACAGATGCCCCTGCGTGTGCGCAAGGTACGCCGCCGGTGGAATGATGACCTCGCTCGGTATCGGCACGAGCGTGCTCTCCAGCGTCATCAGCGCGGCGATCAGCCAATAGCCGCCGTGGCCGAGCTGGCTTAGATACCACGCGGAAAACTGGTGTATGAGTGCGGCCAATTAATCGATGGCTTTCGGATTGACCACGACCTCGGCATCGGCGCGCGCCGCGGCCGCGTAGCTTTGCGACTCGTCGGCCGCGTACTGCATCGCAAGTTCCCGGTGCAGCATCGGATCGTTCGCCCCATTCGCATTCGGGTTCTCGCGCACCGCCTCGAGGCCGAACACCGCCGCGCCGCCGTCGGTCAAGGCGATCGCCGAGTACAGCGGCTTGTTGACCGCGGGCTTCGGCGACTCGAACGCGACGCGCCGAACGCTGATCGGCGTCGCCTGGTCCTCGCGCGACACCCAGCGCGGCAGGTTCGGGGTGAGCCCCAAGGTCTTCGCGACGTCGGGCCAGGCCGCGCCCGCCTCGAGCTGTTTGGCGGCGTCCTTGGCCGCCGCGAGCGCAAGCTCCGTGCCGCGCATCGTCTTCCACGCGCCGATCACGTCGGCGCGCACGTCGGCGAGCGGCCTCTGTTGCGGCAGCTTGTGGTCGGTCGAACGCAATACGATCCCGTCGCCCTTCGTCACCTCGATGATCGAGCTCAAGTTGCCGTCGAGCGCATCGGCGCTGAACGCGGCGGCGATCACCGGCTTGGAAGCGCCGAACGGGCCGCCGCCTTGAGTGCGGCTGAAGTCCTTGCTCTCCTGAACCGGGAGCCCCGCCTTGCGCGCCGCCGCGTCGAGGTCGGTCGGGTTCTGCAGCGCGGCGTCGGCGAGCTTGTCCTGGAGGTGGTTGAACTCCTTGTCGGCCGCGCTGCTCCGGTATTCGGCCGCGAGGTCGCTCTTGCTATGCTCGAAGGTCTTCACGGTCGCAGCGCGGATGCCCTCGAGCTTCAGGATGTGATAGCCGAATTGGCTCTTCACCGGCCCTTTGATCTCGCCGACCTTCATCGCGAACGCCGCGGCGGCGAACGGCTTGACCCAGTCCTTGGCCTCGGACCAGCCGAGATCGCCGCCTTGTTTCGCGGAACCGGGGTCCTGCGAGTACTGCTTCGCGAGCTTCGCGAAATCCTCGCCGGCTGCGGCGCGCTTGAAGATCGATTCGGCCTCGAGCTTGGCGGCGGCGTCGCCCTTCGGGTTCGCGACGGTGATCAGGATGTGGCTGACGCGCCGCTCTTCCGGCTGCACGTAGGCCTCCGGGTTCTTCTTCTTCTGGTCCTCGAAGTAGGCATGCAGCTGCGCGTCGGTGACGTCGACGCTCGCGGCGAGCTTCGCGAGGCTGATCTCGAGATAGCGCAGGTCGACCGTCTCCGGCGTCATGTACGCGCTCTTGTGCGCGTCGTAATAGGCCTGGATGTCTGCGTCGGTCGGCGTCGCGGATGCCGCGTATTTCGCCGCCGACACCTCTATCCAGCCGACCTGGCGCTCCTCGTCCATCAGCGCATTGACGCGCTCGACCTCGTTCGGCGTCGCGAAGCTCGATGAGCGCATCGCCTCATCCAGCTGCCTGAGTTGAATCTGGCGGCGGATCATCTGCTCGATTTGCGGTATCGAACGGCCTTCGGCCTTGAGCAGCGCCACCGCGTGCGCTTCGTCGAACTTGCCGGCGACCTGAAACGCCGGAATCTGCGACTCGGCCGCGAGCACGTCGGCGTCGCTGACGCGATAGCCGAGCGAGTCGACGCGCGTGATCAACGCTTCGTTCGCGACGAAGCCCTCGATGACCTGTTTCTTGAGCGCGGCGCGCGCCGCTTCGTCGACCGAGCCGTTCGCCTGGCGGTCGAGCTTCGCGAGCTGTTCCTGATACGCCTCACGCACCTCGTTGACGGGGATCGTCTGGCCGTTGACCTTCGCCGCGTAGTCCGGCGCACCGAGGCTCCAATTGATTCCCCAGAATACGAACACCATCGCGATTGCGCCCAGGATCAGGTAGGCCAGCCAGCCGGTGAGCTTGTCGTGTATTTTTTGCAGCATTGCCCTTTACTCTCGATCGTACTCGCGGGTGAGCACCCGCTACGCGCCCTCGTGGACACGCGCGGGACCCCTCGATCAGGAAATGGCGGAGTGGACGGGACTCGAACCCGCGACCCCCGGCGTGACAGGCCGGTATTCTAACCAGCTGAACTACCACTCCGCATGTTGTGGTGGGTGCTGAGGGGATCGAACCCCCGACCTTCGCCGTGTAAAGGCGACGCTCTTCCAGCTGAGCTAAGCACCCAGCTTTCGCACCCTCCGGAAGAGGCGCGAAAGTCTACGCGAGGACTATACGCTTGGCTAGTCCAATCGGTGGACTAATGCGCGCGCACCTGGCTCTTCGAGCGCGGCGCGCGCCGCGGACGCTTTTCATCGGCCAGCGGCGCGGCCGCCTTCGGCGCTTCCGCGAGCGGCGTCGGCAATTGCGTCAAGGCCACTTGCAGCACCTCGTCGATCCATTTGACCGAGCGGATATCGAGCTTCTCCTTGATGTTATCCGGGATCTCGGCGAGGTCCTTGACGTTGTCGTCCGGGATCAACACCGTCGTGATCCCGCCGCGATGCGCCGCGAGGAGCTTCTCCTTCAAGCCGCCGATCGGCAACACTTCGCCGCGCAGCGTGATCTCGCCGGTCATCGCGACGTCGGAGCGCACCGGGATTTTCGTCAGCGCCGAAATCAGCGCGGTGCACATGCCGATGCCGGCGCTCGGGCCGTCCTTCGGCGTCGCGCCCTCCGGCACGTGAATGTGCACGTCCGCCTTCTGGTAGAAATCGACGTCCAGCCCGAGCATCGCCGAGCGGCTGCGCACGACGGTCATCGCCGCCTGGATCGACTCCTGCATGACTTCGCCGAGCTGGCCCGTATGGGTGAGCTTGCCCTTGCCCGCGACCACCGCGGCCTCGATCGTGAGCAGCTCGCCGCCGACCTCCGTCCACGCGAGCCCCGTGACCTGGCCGACGCGATTGCTCTCCTCGGCCTTGCCGTAGCGGAAGCGGCGCACGCCGAGGTAGACGTCGAGATTCGACGAATCGACCGCGATGCTCTTCTGCTCCGGATGCAGCAGGAGCTGTTTGACCGACTTGCGGCCGATTTTCGACAGCTCCCGCTCGAGGTTGCGCACGCCGGCCTCGCGCGTGTAGTAGCGGATCATGTCCTGGATCGCCCCGTCCGCGACGGCGAGCTCGCCTTCCTTCAAGCCGTTCTGTTTGATCTGTTTCGGCAGTAGATAGCGCCTGGCGATGTTGCTCTTCTCGTCCTCGGTGTAGCCCGGGAGGCGGATGACCTCCATGCGGTCAAGCAGCGGCGCGGGAATGTTCAGGCTGTTCGCCGTACACACGAACATCACTTCCGAGAGGTCGAAATCGACCTCCAGATAATGATCGTTGAACGTG
>DAIDVO010000003.1 GCA_027456085.1 Steroidobacteraceae bacterium
CGCTTCAATTCTTCGTCGAGGGTCGTCACGCTGATCATCACCCGACAGAGCCGCAGCTTCGCCATGTCGCTTAGGATGTCGAGGTCGCGCACGACCGAATGACTCTTGGTGACGATCGTGACCGGGTGACGCAAGCGCCACCGCGCCTCGAGAATTGCGCGCGTGATGCGGTATTCGCGCTCGATCGGCTGGTAAGGGTCGGTGCTCGAACCGAGATTGATCGGCACGGGGCGATAATGGCGGCGCGATAATTCACGCTCCAACAACTGCGCGGCATTCGCCTTGTAGTAGAGCTTGGTCTCGAAATCCAGCCCGGCCGAAAGGTTGAGGTATCCGTGGGTCGGCCGCGCATAACAATAGATGCAGCCGTGTTCGCAGCCGCGATACGGATTGATCGACTGGCGGAACGGAAGATCGGGTGAATCGTTGCGCACGATGATGCTGCGCGCGACTTCCGCGCGCACCAGCGTCGCCGGTGAGCGGAGTTGCTCGTCGCGCCACCAGCCGTCCGCGACATCCTCGGTGCGCCGCGACTCGAAGCGGCCCTCGGGGTTATCTGCCGCGCCGCGGCCTTTGATCGGCGGTCCCATCGCCGCAACTGTACGGATATCCAGCTGCGGGCGCAATCGCGGCCCGCCGGGCGTTCAAGGCGGATCCTGCGTTCCCGGTGCGCGCCGGCCCTCGAGTTCGGCAAACGATTGCATGCTCCAGAGTTGCGGAAATAGAAACCTTGCCCAAAGGACGGCGACCACGAGCGTGGCGACGCCGCCGAATACGATCGCCGGCACGAGTCCCATCCAAGCCGCCGTCAGCCCCGATTCGAACTCGCCGAGCTCGTTCGACGCGCCGATGAATACCGAATTCACCGCGCTTACGCGCCCGCGAATGTCGTCCGGCGTTGCGAGCTGGACGAGGACCTGGCGAACGAACACGCTGACCATGTCGCCCGCACCGAGCAGCGTGAGCGCGGCCATCGCGACCGCGAAGCGGTGCGTCAGACCGAAAGTCACCGTGGCGACGCCGAACGCCGCGACGCCGGCGAACATGACGACGCCGACGCGCCGCTGCAACGGCCTGAACGCCAGCATCAGCGCGGTCAAGCCGGCGCCGATTCCCGGCGCCGAACGCAAATAGCCGAAGGCGGCGGGGCCCAGATGCAGAACGTCGCGGGTAAACGCGGGCAACAGCGCGGTCGCGCCGCCGAACAGCACCGCGAACAGATCGAGCGACAAGGCGCCGAGCACGGGCTTGCGCCGCCACACGAAGCGCAAGCCCTGCAGCAGGCTGTCCCACGATGCGCTCGGCGCGCATTCCGGCTGCCAGCGGCTGCGGATCAGCGTCAGCATCCCGGCCGCACCAAGCAGCAGCAGCGCCGACACCAAATAAACCAGGACGGCTCCGCTGCCCGATCCGAACGATGCCTGCGCGACCGCATAGAGCACGCCGCCCAAGCTTGGTCCGGCGATCGTCGCCACTTGGAAGCTCGACGAGCTGAGCGCGACCGCATGGCCGAGCGCGCTCTGCGGCACGAGGTTCGGCAGGAACGATTGAGCCGTCGGCATCTGGAATGCGCGCGCAACGCCCAGGAACGCGAGTACGATGAATATCGGCCAGCTGTGCGCGACATTCTCGACCGCGAAGACCAGCAGCAGCGCAGCACAGGCGAACTGAACGATGCCGCAGATCACCAAGATGATCCGCCGGTCGAAGCGGTCCGCGGCATGCCCTGCGAACAGCACCAGGCACAAGAACGGCAGGAATTGCGACAGGCCGATCAGACCCAAATCGATCAGCCGGCCGGTCATGTGATAGACCTGCCATCCGACCGCGATGATGAGCATCTGCGCGGCGATCGCGGCCAAGAACCGCGCCACGAGATACAGCGTGAAATTTCGGTTGCGCAGCACGCCCGCGACCTCGCGCTCGCGTGGGTCCGGCGCATCGACCGCATTTTTCAGGTCTGGCATCGCGCGGCCGGCGTCAATGCCGAGCGAGAAACGCTTCGACCGCCGATGCGACCGCGTCGGGCCGATCCAAATGCAGCAAATGCCCGGCCGCCGCGATTCGCGCGACCTCGGCGTGCGGCACCGCGCGCCGAAACGTCGCGCCGGCGTCCTCCATCCGGAGCCTGCCGGGCAACTCCGATTCAGCGCCCAAGATCAACAGCGCGGGCGCCGTTATCTCCCGCCAGCAGGCCTCGGCTTCCTCGCGCCGATAGAGAATCGGATTGACGAATTTGTGGCGTGGGTCGTGAATGACGCGGACGCGCCCGTCGACGCCGGTGCGCGCCCATAAGGACGCTATGAAGGCGGCCCGCTCGGCGGATATGCGCGGGTGGCGCCTGCGGATGACGGCGGCAAATTGTTCGAGCGAGTCGTATTCGCTCGCGGGCGCGGCGCCGCCCACCTGGTCCAACCACTTGCGCAGGCGCTCGGGCGCCTGCGACGGCGTCGTCGGCGTCATCCCCAAGCCCTCGATGTTGACCAGGCAGCGCACGCGCTCCGGACGCAACCCGGCGTAAAGACTCGCGATATTTCCGCCCATGCTATGGCCCACGAGCGCGACCGGTTCGGCCGGCGAGATCAGCCGCAGGAGCGCGTCGAGATCGGCCAGGTAGTCCGGAAACCAATAGCCGTCCTGCGGCCACTCGCTGGCGCCGAATCCACGCCAATCGGGCGCGATGACCGGCAGGTCGCGGCAAAACGCATCGACGACGAACTGAAAGGATTCACCGCAATCGAGCCAGCCGTGCAGCATGACGATCGGCGCCGCGCCGCAGCCGACGCTCCAGCGCGTGATTCGCATTTCGAGGCCGCGCACCTGCACGCTGTCCCGCTGCGGCTCGCGCGCACCTCGATAGCCGGTTGTCATGCGCCGATCAGCGGCGTGACGGCCGCCGGGCGCCGCGCAATCGCAGCGGCGTCCATTCACCCGCCCAGGAAAAGTTTGTACGCGGGATTATCGGTTTCTTCGTTGTATGCATATTGCAATTCGTTGAGATGCAATAGGAAATCCTCGCGCGTCTGCGGCGTCACTTGGATGCCGGCGAGTACGCGGCCGTAGTCGGAGCCATGGTTCCGATAATGGAACAAGCTGATGTTCCATTCGCTGCCGATCGCGCGCAGGAATTTGAGCAGCGCGCCCGGCCGCTCCGGAAACTCGAAGCGGTAGAGCCTTTCGTGCTCGAGGCCTGCAGCATGGCCGCCGACCATGTAGCGCACGTGGAGCTTCGCCATCTCGTTGTCCGTCATGTCGCGCACGTTGAAGCCCGCGGCCGCGATCATCTGGACCACGGATTCGCGTTCGGCCTTGCCCTGGGTGAGCGCGAGACCGACGAAGATCTGGGCGGTCCGGTCGTCGCCATAGCGGTAGTTGAATTCGGTGACGCCGCGCTTGCCGAGCAACTCGCAGAAGCGCAGGAAGGAGCCCGGCTGTTCGGGTATTTCGACCGCGAGCAAGGCTTCGCGCTGCGCGCCCAAGTCGGCGCGCTCGGCGACGTAGCGCAGACGGTCGAAATTCATGTTCGCGCCGCCGTTGATCGCGATGAAGGTGCGATCGGCGCAATTTTCCCGGGCGACGTATTTCTTGACGCCGGCGACCGCGAGCGCCCCCGAAGGCTCCGCGATCGCGCGGGTGTCCTCGAAAATATCCTGGATCGCCGCGCAGATCTGGTCGGTCGTCACGAGCACGATCTCGTCGACGTACTGCTGCGCGAGCCGGAAGGTCTCTTCGCCGACCCTGCGTACCGCGACGCCGTCCGCGAAAATCCCGACCCGCTCGAGAGTCACGCGCTTGCCGGCGCGCAGCGATTCGTACATGCCGGCGGACTCCTCGGGCTGCACGCCGATGATCTTGATCCGCGGATACAGGGCTTTCGCGAACGCGGCGATGCCGGCGATCAGGCCGCCGCCGCCGATGGGCACGAAAATCGCGTCGATTTCGTCGCCATGGTGCTGGCGCAGGATTTCCATGGCGACCGTGCCTTGGCCGGCGATCACGTCCGGGTCGTCGAACGGATGCACGAACACGAGGTTGCGCTCGCGCGCAAGTTCGACCGCGTGGTCATAGGCCTGATCGTAATCTTCGCCGTGCAGGACGATTTCGCCGCCGAGATCGGCGACGGCCTGCACTTTGATTTCGGGAGTCGTCAACGGCATCACGATCACGGCCTTGATGCCGCGCGTGCGCGCGCCGAGCGCCACGCCCTGCGCGTGGTTGCCCGCCGAGGCGCATATGACGCCGCGCGCCGCAGCGATCGGCGAAAGCTGCGCGATTTTGTTATATGCGCCGCGAATCTTGAACGAAAAGACCGGCTGGAGGTCTTCTCGCTTGAGATACACGCGATTTTGCAGGCGGCGCGACAGCCGCGGCGCGATCTCGAGCGGCGATTCGATCGCGACGTCGTACACCTTCGCTTGCAGCGTTCTTTTTAAGTAGTCTTCTTGCATGGTTCGTCTGTGGTCGCGGGAAGGCTACATTAGCCGATGCGCGGGCCAAGGGGTATTCTTGCGTCGCAGAATTATCTGGAAACATAAACTCATGCGCATCTTGGCCGCCGGACTACTCGGATTGATGTTCGCTGCACCGGCGGCATTCGCCGTTTCCGGCAACACCGTGTCGACCGACAACGTAAAGGCGCACCTGGAAAGCGAGGTCACGAGCGTCGCCCCGGGCCAATCGTTCTGGGTTGCACTGGTGTTCGACATCAGCGCCGGCTGGCATACCTATTGGCGCAACCCCGGGGATTCCGGTCAACCCACGCGGCTCGCGTGGACCTTGCCGCCGGGCTTTCGCGCGGGGCCGATCGTGTGGCCTGCGCCGCATCGATTCGTATTGGCGCCGCTCGTGAATTTCGGCTACGCGCAGCGCGCGCTACACCTCGTCAAGATCACGGCGCCCGCAAGCCTTCCTCTGCATGGGCCGCTGAACCTGCATGCGAAGGCAAATTGGCTTGTGTGCTCGAACCTGTGCATTCCGGAAAGCGCCGAGCTCGCGTTGACCTTGCCGCGAAGCGCGAAACCCGGCGTGCGCGACGCGGCGGCGGCGGCTTTGTTCGACGCGGCGATCAGCGATCTGCCGCACCAGGCGCCCGCGTCGGCGTCGGCGCGGATCGAGGGCGGGCGTTTCGTCATCACGCTCGGAGCGGATTGGGGCGGCGCCCTGGCCGAGATCGAATCATTGAATTTCGTGCCGTATGACGACGGTGTGATCGACTACGCGGCGCCGCAAACGATGACCCGCAGCGCGGGCGCCGTCGCGCTCTCGATGAAGCCGGGATACCGGACGCCGACGGCGGGCCCGATCCGCGGCCTGCTGTTCGTGAAGGAGCGCAGCGGCGCCGGTGCACAGACCGTTCCGCTCGAAATAGCCGCGGGCTTCGCCGCGGGGCCCGCCACCGGCGCTGCGCCGGCGGCCAAGCGATTCGCGGACATGGGGGCGCGCACGCCGGCGCCGACGCTCGGCCTCATGTTGGCGTTCGCGGTTCTGGGCGGCCTCGTGCTGAACCTCATGCCTTGCGTATTTCCGGTGCTTTCGATCAAGGCGATCGGCCTGGTCGAGCAGGCCAAGAAGCATCCGCGCGCGGTGCGCGGCAAGGGCCTCGTCTTCGCCGCCGGAGTGATCGTTTCGATGCTTGCGCTCGCCGGCGTGCTTTTGGTCCTGCGGGCAGGAGGCGACGCGATCGGTTGGGGATTTCAGCTGCAGTCGCCGCTGTTCGTGACCCTGATGGTCTACCTGCTGCTGCTCGTCGGCTTGAACCTGTCGGGCGTCTTCGAATTCGGCGGTACGCTCGCCGGCGTCGGCGACGAACTGACCCACGGCAATACCTACCGCGCGTCATTTTTCACGGGGGTGCTGACGACTCTGGTCGCGACGCCGTGCACGGCGCCGTTCATGGCGGCGGCGGTAGGCGCGGCGCTGACACAGCCGCCCGCCGTCGCGCTCGCGATTTTTTCGGCGCTCGGCGCCGGACTCGCGCTGCCCTATTTGGTCATCTCGTTCGTGCCGTGGCTGCGCAGCGGCCTGCCTAGGCCCGGAGCGTGGATGGAGACGCTGAAGGAAGTTTTCGCATTTCCGATGTATGCGTCGGCCGCTTGGCTCTTGTGGGTGCTGACGCAGCAAACTTCGGCCGTCGGCTTGGGCGCTGCGTTCGCCGGATGCGTACTCGTCGCGTTCGCGGCATGGGCCTATCAGAAATCCAAGAGCGGCTCGAGGCGCAGCCGCACCGCCGCGATCGCCGCCGCGGCGCTCTCGCTGCTCGCGGCGATCGGATTGCCGGTCGCGCTCGTGAGCGCACCGGCGCCCGCGCGCGCAGGGCAAGCGGCGCCGCGCGGCGCGCTGCGCTGGGAGCCTTACGACCCTCGGCGCGTCGCGGCGCTGCGCGCCGCAGGCAAGCCGCTGCTGATCAATTTTACGGCCAGTTGGTGCCTGACCTGTCTCGTGAATGAGCGCAACGCGTTCTTGGACCCCGAGGTGCTCGCGACGTTCCGCGCCAAGGGTGTGACGCTGATGAAGGGTGATTGGACCAACCGCGACGCCCAGATCACGCGGGCCTTGGCGAAATTCGGCCGTGCCGGCGTGCCGCTTTACGTCGTCTACGATGCGCAGCCGGGTTCCTCGGCGGCGCTCGTGCTCCCGCAGCTTCTGACGGCGGGCATCGTCGAGAACGCGTTCAGCGCGTTGCCGGCTCGGGTTTTGAAATAGGCCGGGCATGGCGCATGCTGCGGGCATGGCTCCGGAAAATGCCGTCTTCGCCGTCATCGATTTCCGGCGGCGCCGCATGGTGCTGCAATGGCACTCGCACGAGGGCGGCTGGACGGCGCTCGATGACCCGCCCATGCTCGTGCACGGGATCGCTCTGATCCGCGCATCGCCGCCGAACATTTGCCTCTTCGGCCACGGCGGCCGATTGCGCCTGCAGATCGGCACGAATCAGTTCGCCTTGGCCGAGAACTCGCCGCGCATTAGCTGTAGCCGCCGCCTGTGGAGCCTGGGGTTGCGGAACCGTTTCGTCGTTCGGTCGAGTACCGGCGGCATACTGTTCAGCCATGCGTACTGGGCCGGTAACGGTCCGGATTTCTTTCGCTGGTTGGCGCGCGTGGCCGAAGATCCCGATTGGCGCGCGACGACCGGGCGCTCGTGGTCCGACGGGTTATCGGTTCAAGCGCTGCGCGGCGCCTGAAACCTGTACGGCAGCAGCGCCGCGAGTTCCTCAGGCGTCAGGTGCCGCCAGCGCCCAGCGGCGAGAGTCCCCAGGTGAATGTTGCTGATGCGCACGCGCTGCAGACGCCGCACTTGATACCCCAGCGCCGAGCACATGCGCCGGATTTGGCGGTTCAATCCCTGCGTGAGGATGATGCGGAAGTCGCGCTCGCCGACACGGGACACGTTCGCGGGCTTGGTCATCTCGCCCATGATGCGCACGCCGCTCGCCATCATCGCGAGCGATAAGTCCGTGATCGGCCGATCGACCGTCACGAGATATTCCTTCTCGTGGTTGTTCTCCGACCGCAGGATCTCGTTGACGATGTCGCCGTCGTTGGTCAGAAGAATCAGCCCTTCGGATTCCTTGTCCAATCTTCCGACTGGAAATATGCGCTCGGGAACGTTCACTAGGTCGACGATGTTGCCGGCGATGTGCGCTTCCGATGTCGAGGTGATGCCGACGGGCTTGTTGAGCGCGATGTAGACCTGCGTCTTCTTCGGGCCAATGGGCGCGCCGTCGACGCGGATATCGTCGGTTTCACCGACTCGAGTGCCGAGGGTGGCAATGGCGCCGTTCACGCTCACCCTGCCCGCGGCGATCCACTTGTCCGCTTCGCGCCGGGAACAGACCCCGCTTTCGCCGATGAATTTATTGAGCCTCATCCGCGCGCTGTCGGCCGGTCGAGGAATGCGATGCAGCGCTTCGCCACGGCCTGCGGCGCGAGCGCGAACAAGTCTTCCCCGGATTCTGATTCCGCAACGTATTCGACGTGCGCGGGCAGGTTAAGCGCGCTAGGCGGTGCATTCGCGCCAGCGCCGCGGATTCCGAGGACGAGACAGGGCGCGCCGAGCGACGCCAGACGGTGCGGCACGCCGCTGGCAACGAGCACGAGGCGGCGCACGAGATCGGGCGCCGCGACACAAAGATCGATCGCGGCGCCGGAACCATCGGCGAATCCCAGCAGGTCGATGCGGCGTAGGCGCAGATCCGACGCCAGGTCCTGGATCGCGGCCGCACCCGCGTGCAGCGTGGCGGACGCGGGCGCATCGGACTCGCCGAAGCCCGGCAAATCGGGCGCATAGACGGAACGCCGATCCGCCATCGCGGGGAGGAACGCGCCGAACACTCGACTGGACGCGGATGACGGGTGCAGACAAAACAGGGGCGCCTGTTCATCGAAGCCGCCGGTCGCCGGAAATGCGGTGCGGACATGCAGCTGGCCGAACCGGCAATCGAAATACGCGCGGCGGGTGCGCACGGCGAATGCAGAACCTTGCTCGGATCTCGATGACTTAGACATCGCGGGTTTCCGGCAGGTTCATCGGTTCCAACTGCATGTTGTAAATATGCCACATTAAGTTTCACATTTCTTTGCAATTAGACTGGCTTCAGGGCGCATACGCGGCTACAGTGTTGCTTCGACGCAATGCGATATCGGGAAGTAAAGCGGACTAACCTGCACGACAGAGCGCCACAAGCGGCGCCGATGAAAAAAGGCATGGGGATTTAAAAGCCGGGCACGTCCCGGCTTTTTTCTGTATCCAACGTCACTGCGCACAGTCTAGCCTCATCGCACCTTATCCCAGACGCGAACGAACTGCGCGCCGCGCGGCCCGCCCGCCCGGCGAACCGTCTGCAGCAAGCGCCGGCCGTCGGCGGAAATTTGGTAGCGCTCCTCGACCATCGGCCCGTCGTCGTCCGGCGTCGCCTCGACGAGCAGGCTTTTGCCGGACCAGCCGCAGCGCCGCCCCGAGTGTCGGCGGCGGCCGGCGCGCGTTGCGCGCGCGTAGAAGATCGACGGTTGATAGACGCGGTTGTCGCCGTCCGATGTGAAGGCCACGACGCCGCCGATCTGCTTGATCACCAGGTCCTTGCCCGGCCATTGCATCGCGTCGCCGATAGCGCCGATCGACCACGCCGCCGATCGCCCCTCCGGACCGTCGCTGGAATCCGCTCCCGAGGAGTCCGCTTGCACCAGGCGATGAGGATCGTCGCTGTCGGCGGCGTCCAAGCGCCAATGGCCGCTGAAATCGACCCCGGGCGGCGGTAAGACCGCGAGGGGCTCATGCGCGCAGGAAACGAGTATCAGGGTCGTGAGAATCCAGGCGACGCGCATCCAATATCTCCGAACGACGGGGTTGGACCCGTTTTATAGAACGCGCCGGCCGAACCTACAAGCCGCGGCGGCGGCGGGCGTCGGCGCGCACACGCTCGAGCCCGGAAATCCACACGCGGCCCGCAAACGGCTCGAAGTGCACTTGGACCCCTTCCCGGCGACGCAAGGTCTGCGTGCCGCAGGCCACTCCTCCGTCCGCGAGATCCGCCTTGATCAGGTCGACCAGGGATGCGCTCGGCTCGGTGCCGCCCTGCGCGGACGATGCGTGCGCGAGAATACGCGCCTGCACGTCGTCGCGCCGCGCGCAGGCGCCGAAAACCGCGCTCTTGAACCGATCCAGGACGATGAGCACGCAGCTCAAGGTGTTGTCCGTGGCGTCGGTGGGTCGGCCGCTTGCGTCCGCAAAACGCAAGTGCAGCAGGCCGCCGACGCCCCGTTCCTCGTCGTGCAGGCACAAGGCGAGCGTACCGTAGAGTTCCGCCGTCAGCAGCACGGGTTCGTGCGACACGCTGTAGGTGTCGGCAGCCACCAAGACTTCGGCTAGATCTTTTGACACCGCACCGAACCCCGCAACACCCGGGCACCCCCGCAACCCGAACATATTGCCCGATCGAGCGCGCCCGCTCTGCCGAGCGATTCACGATTTTGCGAGCCGCGAGCCGCGAACCGCGAGACCCGAGCTCGGGCCGCCGCTAAGGCCTGTCGAACACCGGAATGCGCAGGTCCTCCATTTTCCGGTCGACTTCCTCCTGGGTCTCCAGCTTCTCCGTTTCACGCACGAGTCTGCGCGGCAAATGCGGCGCCATCAGCTCGA
>DAIDVO010000004.1 GCA_027456085.1 Steroidobacteraceae bacterium
TCCTGCTGAGAATCGACCAGCTGGAAGATATCGCAATCGTTCGTCAATTGCTGCGGGCGCACGAGTACTGGCGGCTCAAGCAGCTCGCCGTCGACTTGGTCATTTTGAACGAGCGCGCGTCCTCCTATGTGCAAGACTTGCAGGTCGCGTTGGAGACCTTGGTGCGGATGAGCCAATCACGTCCGAGGATCGGCACCGACGGAGCCAAAGGCTCGGTGTTCGTGCTGCGCACCGATCTGCTGCCTGCGGAGACGCGCGCCGTGCTGTCGTCGGCCGCTCGCGTGGTGTTCATCGGGCAGCGCGGCAGTCTTGCCGAGCAAATCGAGCGACGTGCGAAGCCCCTGAGGGTCGTCCGCGGTACCCGCTTCATCGCGAAGAGGCCTGAAATGTCCCCGCACCCGGCGGCGGCGCCGCAATTGGAGTTTTTCAACGGCGTAGGCGGCTTTTCCGCCGACGGGCGCGAATACGTGGTCAACCTCACGGCCGATCAACCGACGCCGGCGCCATGGATCAATGTCATCGCCAATCGGCAATTCGGCTTCCAGATCGCGGTCGAGGGCGGCGGCTATACCTGGTCGGTCAACAGCCGGGAAAATCAACTGACCCAGTGGAGCAATGATCCGGTGACCGACCGACCGGGCGAAGTGCTGTATGTGCGCGACGAGGAGACCGGCACGCTTTGGGGGCCCACTGTTTCACCGGTGCGCGACCCGGCAGCGCCCTATCGCGTTCGACATGGCCAAGGGTATAGCCGCTTCGAACATAGCGCCCATGAAATCTCGCTCGAACTCCTGACCTTTGTGCCGCTGGTCGATTCGGTCAAGATTTGCCGCCTGACTGTCGGCAACCTGTCGAGCCGTCGGCGGCGGCTGTCGGTAACGGCCTACGTGGAGTGGGTGCTCGGCACGACTCGCGCCGCATCGGCGCCGCATATCGTGACGCAGATGGACGCGCACACGGGGGCTATGTTTGCGCGCAACCCGTGGAATGTGGTCTTCGGTTCGCGGGTGGCCTTTGCGGATCTTGCCGGGCGACAAACGCAATGGACCGCCGACAGGCGCGAGTTCTTGGGACGCCATGGAAGACTCGAATGTCCGGCCGCGCTCGCCGCCAAGACGCCGCTGTCGAGGCGTATCGGCGCAGGGCTCGACCCTTGCTGTACTTTGCAGGCGCCGCTCGATCTTGAAGCGAATGAAACAGTCGAAATCGTCTTCTTTCTGGGCGAAGCCGACTCGGCTCGAGAAGCTCGAGCGCTGCTGCTGCGTTATCGATCGGCAGACCTGGACACCGAATTGCAGCTGGTCATCGACCATTGGGACGAGGTTCTGGGCGCGGTTCAGGTGAAAACGCCCGATCGCTCGATGGATATCATGCTCAATCGATGGCTGCTATATCAGACGCTCAGCTGCCGGATCTGGGCGCGCTCCGCGTTCTATCAGGCGAGCGGCGCGTACGGCTTTCGCGATCAGCTGCAAGACGGCATGGCGATCGTGATTGCGAAGCCAGCCATCACCCGCGAGCATCTGCTGCGCGCCGCAGGGCGCCAGTTTCCGCAAGGCGATGTGCAGCATTGGTGGCTGCCGCCCACGGGGCAGGGAGTGCGCACACGCATCTCCGACGATCGTATCTGGCTTGCGTATGCAACAGCTCACTACCTCACTGTCACCGGCGATACATCCGTTTTGGAGGAGAATGTCGCCTTTATCGACGGGCCGGCGCTACAGGACGGCGAATACGATGCTTTCTTCGAACCCATAAGGGCCGAAGAGACCGCGAGCCTTTTCGAGCACTGCGCGCGCGGCCTCGATGACGGTCTTGCCACCGGCGGGCACGGCCTTCCGCTCTTCGGCACCGGTGACTGGAACGACGGCATGAGCCGCGTCGGCGAGCAGGGGCGCGGCGAGAGCGTGTGGCTCGGCTGGTTCTTGCACGCCGCTCTGGTGGCCTTCGCGTCGGTGGCGGATTCGCGCAACGAGGCGATGCGCGGCGGCCGCTGGCGCGCGCATGCGGCGGCGCTGCGTGCGTCGCTCGAGCGCCACGCCTGGGATGGTGCGTGGTATCTGCGCGGGTATTTTGACGACGGCGCCCCATTGGGGTCGTCGGACGGCGATGAATGCCGAATCGATTCGATCGCCCAGTCGTGGGCGGTGATTTCCGGTGCGGCGGATCTTATCCGTGCCACACAGGCGATGGCTGCGGTCGATGAGCAACTGATCCGGCGCGACGACGGCGTGGCGCTGCTGCTCGCGCCGCCTTTCGACCGAAGTCTGCATGATCCCGGATATATAAAAGGCTATCCGCCGGGGCTGCGCGAGAACGGCGGACAGTACACCCACGCCGCAACATGGTCGGTCATCGCATTCACGAAACTAGGGCAAGGCGACAAGGCGGCGGCACTCTTTTCCATGCTGAATCCGATCAACCATACCAATACGCGCACCGGCTTGCGGCGCTACAAGGCCGAGCCGTACGCGGTCGCCGCAGATGTCTATTCCGTCGCACCACATGTCGGGCGATCCGGATGGACCTGGTATACGGGTGCGGCCGGCTGGCTATACCGAGCCGGGCTCGAGGGAATTCTCGGCTTCCATCTGCAGGCAGATCAGCTGCTGCTGACGCCTTGTGTGCCGAAGGCGTGGCCACGTTTCGAGATATCGTTCAAGTATCGGTCGGCTCGCTATGAGATCCTCGTTTTGAACCCCGATGCGGTCAGCTCCGGCGTGCTATGCGCGGCCGTCGACGGCGAGTCGTTGGCCGCCGGCGAATCGAGAATTTTATTGCGGGACGATGGCCTCACACATCATGTGCGGTTGACGCTTGGCTGAGCCGAGATCGCCGCGGAAGCGCGCGCGGCGCCGCGGACAACGTGCGCCGCCGCCAGGGCTGGTATATCCTGCCTGTATGGCGCGTTGGCTGCGGATTTCGTGGACCATGGCCTTTTGCATGGTGTCGGCATGCACGGCGTGCGCCGCTGCGGCGCCAGCCGCGCAGCCGACGCCCGCCCGCATGGTGGCGGAGCTCGCGCTGGATGGTCCGATTGGTCCGGCGGCGGCGGAATATTTCAACGACGCATTGCATCATGCGGTCGCCGACGGGGCGGTCGCGATCGTATTGCGCCTGGATACTCCGGGCGGGTTGTCGGACTCGATGCGGCAGATCATTTCGGCGATGCTGGCCTGCAAGGTTCCGGTGCTGGTCTACGTGGCGCCGGGCGGTGCGCGTGCAGCATCCGCCGGCGCCTATATCCTCTACGCCGGGCAAATAGCGGCGATGGCGCCGGCGACTCATGTGGGCGCGGCGACGCCGGTGAGCCTCAGCGGCGGCACGCCGATGCCGTTGCCCAACGCCGCGCACGGACCCGCGGGCGCGCAGCGCCAGGCGGCGCCGCCGTCCGCGGCCGCCGGCGGCGACGCCGAGTCGCACAAGATATTGAACGATTCGATCGCGTATATCCGCTCGCTCGCGCAACTGCGCGGGCGCAACGCCGATTGGGCCGAACAGGCGGTGCGCGGCGCGGCCACGCTGACCGACGGCGAAGCGGCGCAGATGCACGTAATAGATTTCGTGGCGACCGACGTGGCCGACCTGCTCGCCAAGGCCGATGGCCGCGAGGTACAGGTAGGCGATCACAGCGTGCGTTTGCAGCTCGCGGGAGTGTCGGTGCGCGCATACGCGCCGAACGCGCGTTCGCGCTTCCTCGCGATCATCACCAACCCGACGATCGCGTATCTTCTGTTGCTGGCGGGCATCGTCGGACTTTTCCTCGAGGCTACCCATCCCGGCGTGCTGTTGCCGGGCATCGCCGGCGGCATCCTTCTGCTCGTCGGCCTGTATGCGCTGCAGCTACTGCCGGTGAACTACGCCGGGCTCGCGTTGATGGCGCTCGGCATCGGCCTGTTCGCGGCCGAGGCGGTCACGCCGGCGTTAGGTGCGTTCGGTGTCGGCGGGGCAATTGCGTTCGTCGTGGGATCGTTGATGCTGATGAACGCCAATGTTCCGGGCTATGGCGTCAATCTGGGCGTGATCGCCGGCATCGCGGCATGCGCCGCCGGCTTATTCGCGTTGATCGTGCGGCTCGCTTTCCGCGCACGGCATTCGCGCCAGTTCATCGGCGACCAGGCGATGCTGCACGAGGTAGCGGAGCTGTTGGAGCCGATCGCGGCCGGCGGTGAAGGCTGGGCGAGTGTGCATGGCGAACGCTGGCGGGTGCGCTGCGAGAGCGCGCTGCCGGCGGGCGCGCATGCGCGCATCGTGCGGCGGCAGGGCTTGTTGCTTTGGGTCGCGCCGTCGTGAGTTCGGAGCGCGCGCGGCCGCCGTCGGGCGGTCTCCTCGGCGATACATAGGAGAGGTCCATGTTCTATTTCGGCGGTATGTTGGTGATATTCGGCGCAATGCTGCTGTTCGCATCGGTCAAGGTCTTGCCGGAGTATCAGCGTGGCGTGGTGCTGACGCTGGGCCGTTACACCGGCACCAAGGGGCCGGGTCTGGTGCTGCTGATCCCCGTGATACAGCGGATGATCAGGGTCGATCTGCGCATCACCGTGATGGATGTTCCGCCGCAGGACGTGATTTCGCGCGACAACGTCTCGGTGCGCGTCAATGCCGTGGTGTATTTTCGCGTGGTCGAGCCGGACAAGTCGGTGCTGCAGGTCGTGGATTTCTTCCAGGCCACGAGCCAGCTGGCGCAGACGCGGCTGCGCTCCGTGCTCGGCCAACATGAGCTCGACGAGATCCTGTCGCAGCGCGAGTCGATCAACCGCACGCTGCAGGCGATCCTCGACGAGGCGACCGATCCCTGGGGCATCAAGGTCGCCAACGTCGAGATCAAGGATGTCGACCTCAATGAAACGATGGTGAGGGCGATCGCCCGGCAGGCCGAGGCCGAGCGTGAACGCCGCGCCAAGGTGATTCATGCCGAAGGCGAAATGCAGGCCGCCGAGAAGCTGCGCGATGCCGCCGCGATGCTGTCGCAGCAGCCGCAAGCGCTGCAGCTGCGCTACCTGCAGACGCTCGCCGACATGTCGAGCAACGGCAAATCCTCGACGATCGTGTTTCCGCTGCCGCTCGATCTCATCAAGCCGATGATGGCGGCTTTTCCGTCGAAATAGCACTGGTCGGGTCGGCAGCCGGCCGTGCGGCCTTGCGGCTCTCCGCCATCGATTTGCTCCAATTCGCCAGAGCCTCGACCCGCTTGCGCGCACCTTCCGGATCGGCGGACATCGGCAGGATCGAATTGACGATGTCGGCGAAGTGGCGCTCGAGGCGCTCCTTCTCCTCCGGATAGGGAATGATGTAGAGCTGGTTGGCTTCCATCGCGGCCTTGGTGTGGCGCGCGAGTTCTTCCGGGTCCATGCCGTGCGAATGAATCTGGCGCAAGGAAGCAATCGTCTGTTCATTCACGACGTAGCCGGTCTTCGCCAGGTGGGCCGGACGCGTGAACGTCGCCTCGGCGATGTTCGACTTGATGTTGGCCGGGCAAAGCACCGACACGCCGATGCCGTAGGGCTGCAGCGCCATGTGGTAGCTCTCCATCAAGCTGATCGCGGCCGCCTTGGCCGCGCAGTAGATCGCCGCGAGCGCGCTGCCCTGGAAGCCGCCGACCGAGGCGGTCGTCACGATGTGGCCGCCTTTGCCGGCCGCGATCATGCGCGGCACGAAGGTTTGCATGCCGTTGACGACGCCGCCGAGGTTCACGCCCATGACCCAGTCGAAGTCCTCGTAGGTCGACTTCTCCACCGCGCCGAAGGTGTTGACCCCCGCGGTGTTGAACAGGAGTTGCGGCGGCGTGCCGAACACCTTCTCGGTTTCGTCGGCGGCGCGCAAATAGGCTGCGCGGTCGGTGATGTCGAGTGAAATCGTGTGCACGCGCACGCCGCGGCGCGTGAAGTATTCGTGTGCTTGCGCGAGCGGTTGGGCACGCACGTCGGCGAGCACGAGGTCGCAGCCGGCGTCGGCGAATACCTTCGCCTGGCCGAGACCTGCGCCGGAGGCGCCTCCGGTTATGAACGCGAGCTTCCCGTGGTAGTCCGTCATGATTATTCCTTCGATCTAGGTAGTATTCTGCGTGGCTGCGGCTGCGTGAGTCTGCGATGCCGAAGCGTAGCTTCAAAGTCCGGCGAGCGCCACAACCGACCGGGCGGCAACGGCGCAGGCGCACCCTGCGGAGCGCGAATTCGTCGGGTTGTTCGCTCCTGGGAAAGATCTTTGCCTCTCATGGACTATCATTGAGTCATCGAACGGTATGCATTGAGGGAGGCGCACGTGATCGACGTTTATTTCTGGCCCACGGGCAACGGCAAGAAGATCACCATCATGCTCGAGGAGTGCGGGGCGAAATACACCGTCATCCCGGTCAACATCAACAAGGGCGACCAGCACAAGCCCGAATACCTCGCGATCAACCCGAATGGCAAGATGCCCGCGATCGTCGACGGCGATGCGCCCGGCGGCCCGATCACGATCTTCGAGTCCGGAGCGATCCTCGAATACCTCGCGGGCAAGTTCGGCAAGCTGCTGCCGCAGGATCTGCACGGCAAATTCCGCGTGCTGCAATGGGTATATTGGCAGGTCGGCGGCCTCGGGCCGATGGCCGGTCAGGCGCACCACTTCCTGCGCTATTCACCACAGAAGATAGAATATGCGATGCACCGCTTCCGGACGGAAGTCGCGCGTCTGTACGAGGTGCTCGACCGGCAACTCGCGCGCCACGAATACATCGCCGGCGACTACTCGATCGCCGACATCGCGGCCTGGCCCTGGGTCGTGCGCTACGACTGGCAGGGCCAGGATCTGAACGACTTCCCCAACGTGAAGCGTTGGTTCGAGGCCGTCGGCGCGCGGCCGGCAGTGCGGCGCGGTAGCGCCGTCGGCCAGGATCTGACCAGTTTTGCGCAGCCGATGTCGGATGACGACAAGAAACAGCTGTTCAATCTGCGCGACCGAGATTTCAAGCCGCCGGCTTAAGCCCCCGCCAAGGCGCGGCCTGCGGCCGTCCTTACCTCATCCCCACACTTCCCGGGCCGGGTCGACGACCAGGCGCAGCTTGGCGATTTGTTCCTCGACGGTGAGCGCGTTTCCTTCCACGGTCGAGGAGAACCCGCACTGCGGACTCAGCGCGATTTGCTCGAGCGGCACGTACTTCACCGCGTCGTCGATGCGGCGCTTCAGAAAATCCTTGCTCTCCATCCGGCCGCGCTTGGTCGTGACCAGGCCGAGCACCACGATCTTGCCCTTGGGCACGAAGCGCAGGGGTTCGAAGCCACCCGAGCGCGCGTCGTCATATTCCAGGAAAAAACCGTCGACGTTGAGCCGCCCGAACAGCGCATCCGCGACGTGATCGTAGCCGCCGGCCGCGACCCACGAGGAGCGGAAGTTGCCGCGACACAGATGCGTGCAGACGATCATGCCCGGAGGGCGCTTGGCGAGCGCCGCATTGATCAGGTCGATGTACACCAAATGTTGATCGTCGGCATTACCCCCGAGCTGTGCGACGTGCTCGCGCTGCGTCGGATCGTTCAGGTAAGCCAAACTGGTGTCGTCGAGCTGCAAATAGGCGCAGCCGAGCTTGCCGAGCCGCGCGATCTCATCGGCATATACCGCGGCCAAGTCGCGCCAAAACTCCTTGAGATCCGGATAAACGCCGGCATCGATGGCGGCGCGCCCGCCGCGGTAATGCATCATGCTCGGACTCGGAATCGTGAGCTTGGGCGTTCTCTTGGTGATCGATTTGAGGAAGCTGAAATCTTCGCCAAAGATGCAGCGCTCCAAGCGCAGCCTGCCGGTCACCTGCAGCGCGGCCGGCGTGAACTCGATGTCGCCCTGTTCGTTGTGGAATTGCACTTTCAGGTTGTTCTGCACCTTGGTCACGCCGCCGACCTGATAGAGAAAATCCATGTGCCAGGAGCCGCGGCGCAGTTCACCGTCGGTGATGTCCTCGAGACCCAGGTCTTCCTGCATCTTCACGACCGAGCGCACCGCGCCGTCCTCGATCGTGCGCAGCTGCGCCGCCGATATCTCGTTGTTCTTGAATCGTTCGCGGGCTTTCAGCAACTCCGGCGGCCGCAGCAGGCTGCCGACATGTTCTGCGCGAAAGGGGGGCTGATGAGGCTTCATGTAGGTCTTCCTCCTGAACGAAGCAATGGCGAATCTCGTCGCTGCGGCAAGGTCCATGCAAAAAAACCGAGCGGCAGAGCGAGCAGCGTCATCGCCAAGTACAACCGCGGCAGCGCCGCGACGCTTTGCAGAGTTCCGGGCGCGAGCGAACCCGTGCCTTCTCCGATCATCAGCGCCGCGACCAGCAGTCCCGCGAGCGCGACCGATTGCTGCGGCCAAAGCGCGAGCCCGTACGCCATCACGTAAGGATAGTAGATGCTGCAGGCGGCGCCGGCAACGGCAAAGCCGGCGACGAGGGCATGTGCGCCGCTCATCCACGCAAGCGCCGCAAAGCACAGGCCAATGCCCAACGCGGACAGCGCGAACAGTACGCGCTGCGCGCCGCCCCGTTCCGGCACGACGCCCAGCAACAGCCGTAGCGTCGTCATCCCGGCCCAGAACGCCGACAGCGCGAGCGTAGCCGTGAACGCGTCCGCTCGATGCACGCGTCCCACATAGACTTGCGCCCAACTGCTGAAACTTCCCTCGGCGATCCCGTAGATCAGCACCGCCAGCGCGAACGGCAGCATAGCGCGGTGTACGCGCTCGCCGGCGTCGGCGCGATGCGGCGGCGGCGCCACGAATAGCAGCAGTCCGAAGCCGATCAGGAGCATCAGCGGGAAAATGCCCCAGTGTCCGTTGGCGCTGCAGGCGTGTAGTGCCAACGGCGCGAGCGCGGTGGCCGCGCCGATGAGGCCGTTGAGCACGGTGATCGCCGTGGTTGGCGTACGCGGGAACAACAGCGCCGCGTACGGATTCAGCGTTGCAAGCGTCAAGCCGAAGCCCAAGCCGAGACAGAGGGTCTCGGTCAGGATCGCGCCGTAGGCGATGCGGCCCTGCGTGAGAGAGGCGAGCACGAGCAACGCCATACCGAGCGCATTCACGAACAGTCCGGTGCGCAGCACGGTCGGGCTGCCGGCGCGGCGCTGCAGGATGCCGGCCGCGAGCCCGCCGAGAATGGCGCCGCCGATTTCGGGGAAATACAGCAGGCCGTACGCCGCCGCGCTGTAATGGTAGGGTGCGCCGGCGAGGATCTTGCCGAGCGAGGGCACGAGCACGAACGCCGACCCTTGCAGGACGCCGGCGGCGTAGATCGCCGCAATCTGAGTTTTTCTACTGCTCATGAGGCGCGATGACGGCAATCGAAAAGTCGCGACCCTCCCAATGGCCGGATTCCGGCCAGTAGAACGTGAACTGTACGCTGTCCACGGGCTTCAAATTGCCGGTGGGCAGACGCGCGACATGGCCGAGGCCCAAGTCCTCGGTGGCGCTGTCTTCGGGGTTGTGCCAGCCGTTGATGCCCCAGCGAATGCGGGCCGGCGCCTCGATGAGGAAACACAACTCCTGCCCCGAGCGCAAACGATGACGTGGATGGCGGAAGCGCCACAGCAGATGACCCGGCTCGGCGCGCCGTCCGGCGTAGCGCTGCCATGTCTGCGTCGGCGCGTCGACCGGACGGCCGAGCGTGAGGCTCAAGCACAGCTTGATGTATTCGGCGTGCGCCCAGACAAGCGGCATCGCCGAGCCGCTCGGCCGCCCGGGCTCCAGCCCGTATTCGGGAATCGCCGCGCTGTCCCACACCTGTTCCGGCAGCAGTCCCCCCGCTCCGCTCATCGCCGCCATCGCAGACAAATAGATCTGCACGTCCTCGCCCGCGAGCAGGCCGTAGTGGCCGCGCTCGCCCGTCAATAGCGGCCACCCGCGGCCGTGGCCGCAGCCATCGAAGGGCCGGCCGTCGGCATGTTCACCATAGCCGTCGTCGTTGTAGCGATGCCAGACCGGGCCGCTCGGCGTCTGCGTCTTGAGCAGCCGGTCCATCGCCTGCACGCTCGCGACGATGCGCGGATCGAAGGCATTGCGCAGGCCATAGCGTACGAGCTGCAGAAAATCCGTGGCGATCTGTTCGTCGGCGCCGAGACCGCAGTCGGCGCGGCGATTCTTGATCAATAGGTGTTCCTGCTTCGCGCCGTCGTGGTGTATCAGGACGTCGGCGGGCGCGGTGCGCATGTAATAGCCCGCAACGCCCAGGCGCTCGGCAAGAGGCGTGCCTTCGGCCCAGCACCAGTCCTCTATGTGCGCGTTCCAATCGTCGGCAACGAGCAGCGCGACCGCAGCCGCGCGGCCATCGAGAAAGGACGCACCCTCCACGAGCGCGCTGATCGTGACCGCGAGCGTGAACGCGTTGATGCCGGCGTTCTCTTCCCAGCGGTCCTGGCAGGTGACCGGGCCCTCGCGCACGATGAACCGCAGTGCGCGCATGATCATGTCGCGGACCGGAATATCGCCGAGCGCATGGCGCTCCTGCAGCGCGGCAGCGAGCAGGATGGGGAAGGCGGCCTCGTCGAGCTGCACGCCTTGCCAGAACGGCCGACCGCCGAGCCACTGGTTTTGCAGCCAGTGGCCATCGGCCTGTTGAGTTGCGGCGAGGTACGCCAGCACGTCGCGCGCTTCGTCGAGCGCGCCGAGCGCAATCAAGGCGCCCGCGGACTCCACGAGGTCGCGCGCCCACACCAGGTGATAGCCGCCGCGGCTCGTGCTGGCTTCGCCCCAGGGCACCGCCAAGCTCGCCACCAGCGCGCCGCGATAAGTGCGGTCCTCGTGAACTTTGAGCACGCTCGCCGAGCGCGCAAGCAGACGCGTCTGTCCGGCGTCGAGTTCGGGCGAGAGGAGATTGCGCCAGGTCTGCGTCGCGCGCCAGTCGCGCCAACCGCCAAGGTAGTTTTCCCAGGCGGCATCGAAACCTTCCATCAGGCTGGAAAGCGCCAGCGTGGCGGCGGCTTCCTTGCTCGTGGACAAGCCGATCGCGAGCGTCCCGCGGCGCGCGAGCGCGGCGCCCAGGGCGATTTCGCCGGGACCCGCCGCGGCATACGCCCAGCACATGCGGCCGTGATGAGAGAAATCCTGCCACAAATCGCTGGCGCCGACCGCGCCGACCGACCGCTGGCCACAGTGGATTCCTCCGAGCGCAGCGCGCGCCAGCAGCGCGAGTCCGAACGGACCTTGCTCCGCCCACAGCACGGCATGGCCGCGCCAATCTTCGGCCCAAGCTTCGTTGCTGTCGGCATCCCCGCCGAGGCGCGGAGCGAGCAGGACGTGCGGCAACAGGGTTTCATCGCCGTCGAGTTCGTAGTCGATCAACAGTACGTCGCGGCTCGGATCGGTGCAGACGCGCAGCGTCAAGGTAAAGCGTGGGTGACTGTGGATGATCGTCGCAGCCGGGATGTCGTCCTCGGCCCACTCCAAGCGGTATTGCCCATGGCGGCGCAGTTCGCACCAAAAACCGGCATTGTCGGCGATGATAAAGCCCAGATCGCGGATTTGCGGAATGTCGATGCGCGGGTAATAAACCTCGCTCAGCATGCCTTGGGCCAGGGTGAACCAGACCCGGCTGCTGCCGATGGCGGTGCCGACGAGATCCTTGCGAGCGCAGGCCCACACCGGAAACGGGTGAGGATTGGCGGGAGCGAGGCCGCGCGGAGTGACGACTTCCATCGGGAATTTTCCTTGTTTCTAGTTGCGGGCTTCTCAAGCTAGACCGGCGGGCGGCGACATTAGTTCATCCGCCGCGAATCGCGCCGGCGCCGGCCGGTCAAACTTGACCGGAGAAGAGCCGCGGGATCATTCTCGCACGCTTGAGCCTGCGTCCAACCTCAGCAACGTCACAGCCCGTCGAAAGCCGTTCCCCATGGATCGCGAAGTTCTGAAAAAACTGGAGCAACGCCTCGGCCCGCTGTACGCGAAACAGCGGCTCGGCATCGAGCGTGATCACGAAGCGCAGGTCTTCGGCCAGGGACTGGTCTTCTTCCACCCCGAGAACTGGCGCGAGAGCCATGCCCTGATCCAGCGAGTGCTGAAGGTCCTCGGGCTGTATTGGCGCGGTCGCCGCAATGCCGCGCGCGTCGAGGTAAAGTACAACCCGATCGCGTTCGAGAATCTGCCGCCGAATTTCGACGGCTTCACGATCCTCCACATCACCGACATTCACGTGGAAATAAGCCATGCGGCGATCCGCCGTATCATCGAGCATCTACCCTCGCTGCATTACGACATCTGCGTTCTGACCGGCGATTACCGCAACAGGACCCATGGGCCATACCACGCGACTCTCGAGGGGCTGAAGGCGCTGCGCACCCATCTTAAGCATCCGGTTTATGGCGTGCTCGGCAATCACGACACCATTCACATGGTCCCCGGAATGGAAGAGATGGGAATCCAGCTGTTGCTGAACGAATGCGAGACGATCGTCCGCGGCGATCAGCGGATTCATCTCGCCGGCGTCGATGACGCCCACTATTACCGCATGGACAATATCGACAAGGCGTCGGCGCAAATTCCCGCGGGCGAATTCTCGATCCTGCTTTCCCACACTCCGGAAATTTATCGAAACGCCGCCCATGCCGGATTCGATCTGATGTTGAGCGGCCATACTCATGGCGGGCAAATCTGCCTCCCCGGGTCGATCCCGATCATCCTGGATTCGGATTTGCCGAGACACATGGGTGCGGGCGCCTGGAGGCATCACGATATGGTCGGCTACACCTCGCGCGGGGCCGGCGCCTGCATCGTTCCGGTGCGCATCAACTGTCCGCCGGAGATCACGCTGCATCAATTAAAGCGCGCGTAGGCGCGTCGTCAATACGGCCGGTCGCGAAGTTTGACCTTGAACAGCAGCCGCGACGCCAGCAACTCGCCGAAGAAAAACAGTGCGACGCCGACCGCCATATCCGCAATCGAAAGTCCCAATGGACCTGCGCAGACGATCATCGGCAACAGGGATTCCGGAATCTGATCGAGACCGAGCGCCTGGCTGCTCGGCCGCAGCCTCATGCGCCGCTTCACGAAGCTGTAAAACAGATCGCCGATCATCGCGGCGGCGGCCGCCATGATTCCGATTCGCCAAGAAACTTCGAGCATCGGCGCCAAGGCGCTTGTCACGGTCAGAGACAGCAAAATCCCGCGCAGAGTCTTCGACGCGCCGAACAAGGGCTGGCCGTCGCCAAGATGAAAGCCGCCGTCGAGCGGGAATGAAAACCGGTGCTTGAGGATCTTTTTGCCGATGACCGGCGCGCCGTTTGCGAGCGACGCAAGGATCAGCACCTTCACGATGATCATGGGATGCATGCGGACCCCAGCTTAACGCAACAAATCCCCGGTGCAATACGCCGATCAATGCGTGCGCCGCTCGATGCCGTGGAAGCGCGCGAGCGGCGCGAGGCGTGCGCACGCCGCCGCAAAGTCCGCGCCTGGCCCGACGTGGGTAACGATGAACCGCGTCAAGTGGGCGGCCGCGAAGCTCGCGCCGCCGGCGCGCGCGCCCGCGTCGATGCCGGGACAGGCGCCAAAGCATGCCTGCGCCGTGTTTAGCGCGGAAATGTCATCGGGCGCGCAGCGGGCGTCTGCCGACGCTCTGATCACTTCGGGGTAGCGTGCGGGATACGGCGTCGGCCCGCGCGCAGGCGTGGAGGCGACGACCAGGCAGCCCGATGCGACCGCTTGCGCGACCGCGCCCGCCAATGTGGCACGGTCATCGCGCAATCCGAGACTCATATGGATCAGGTTTGCACGCTGCGCGAGCGCCCAGCGCACCGCGGCGGCCACCGCCGCCGCGGTCGTCGCCCGCGAGTGGTCGAATACCTGGGCGAGCAGCAGGTCCGGGACGGCGGGAGCCGACAGAACTATCGCGGCGATCCGCGTGCCGTGCCCGCCGGCATCGGCGACGATCGGAGCCATGACGACACCCGTTCCCGTGTCCATGAAGCGGCTCGCCGCGATCGGACGCGCCGCCGACTCGCAATTCAAGCCACTGTCGATCAGCGCGACTCGCCAATGATCAGGCATGCGCCTCTCTGGGATCGCGCGGCAGCAGCGCGCCGGCCTGCATCTCGTAGAATGCGTCTGCGCCCGGGACCCGCATCGGCGCGTGGCTGATGATGATTCGAGTGCAGGCGGAAAATTGCTCGTCGATCACGGCATGCAAGGATTGGGCGGCCGCCGCATCGAGGTTCGCGAGCGCCTCGTCCAAGACGATGATGCGGGGATTGCGCAGCAAGGCTCTGACGATCGCGATGCGCTGGCGCTCGCCGGTCGACAGGCCTTGGCCGGCGCTGCCGAGCAGCGTCGCGTAGCCGGCAGGCAATGCCGCCACAAAATCATCGACGCCGGCGCTGCGCGCCGCGCGCAGAACCGCCGCTTCCGGAGCGGAGAAGCTGCCATAGCGCAGATTCTCGAGCACGCTTGCGCGGAATATCACCGGCTCGGATGCCAGCACCTCGATCGCGCCGCGCAGTGCGCCGCGATCGATGCCTTCGATGTCGCGGCCGTCGAGCAGGATACGCCCGCCGTCGAGCGCTACGAAGCGGCGCAGCGCATCGACGAGCGTCGATTTGCCGGCGCCCGAATCGCCGTAGAGCACGATCTTCCGTCCGGGTGGAATGTCGAGCGTGTACTCACTGAGCAACGCGCGGCCGCAAGTCTTGATTCCGAGGCTTACCGACTCGAGCCGCAAATGACCCGGGCCGGGCGCCAGGTCCGTGCCGGGAAGCCGCGCGGCGGCGGACGGCTGCAAGGTCAACAATTCCGCGACGCGCTCCAAGCTGACGCTCGCGCGCTGATAAGCGGTATATAGATTCAACAGCGATACGGCCGATCCGGTGCCGCGGCTCATGTAGGCAACGAAGGCGACGAGCGTGCCGACGCTCAAGGATCCGTGGATGACGCCGTAGCCGCCGTAGATGAACACCGCCGCCGTCGCCGCGTGCGACAAGAGATTCGATATGCCGCCGACCGCGTAATTCAGCAGCTGTTGCGAGAGCAGGCGCGTCAAATAGCTTCGATTCAGACTGCGCAGCCGCTGCGCCTCCCAGCGCTCGGCAACCATTCCCTGGATCGTCTTGACCGAAGTCAGGGTCTCGAACAGGAATTGCGCCACGCCGCTCGCCTGTTCGCGGACGACGCGCGTGCGCTCGGCGATCAGGGGACGCACTCGATGCCGAAGCGCCAGCTGTAGCGGCAAGGCGGCGGCCGCGACCAGCGCGAGCGGCCAGCACATCAGAATCATGATGACGGCGGTCGCGAGCAGCGTGAGGGCGCCGTTCACGAACGCGAGCAGAGTGTCGGTGCCGAAGCGCTGAACCTCGGCGACGTCTCCGTCGAGGCGCGTCACGAGATCGCCGATCGCCCTACGCCGGTAAAACTCCGGCGGCAGCGTCAGCAGATGCCGGTACACGTCTTCGCGCAACGCGAACAAGATATTCGCCGACGTGCGTACGTACAGCCAGCGATTGACGCCGCCGACCGCGAACGACACCAGTGCGATACCGACCACCGCACCGCACAAGCGCACCAGCAGCGGGAAATTTCTTCCGATCAATCCTTTGTCGACGATCAGCTTCGATAGATACGGCAGCGAGATCGACAGCAGCGATGCGCATATCGCCAGTGCAACGACGGCAGACAACGCCGGCAGGCTGCGGCGCAGATGCGGCAAAATCCAGCGCCAACGCTCCGGACCCATGGAATCAGCGGCGGATGAGGCGTGGCGAGGTAATCGACTGATCGGTGCAGCCGGTGAGCCGCACGTCGCCTTTTTCGGCCAGCGTCTCAGCGTCGAATATGCCGATATCGCACATCGCGCCGGCGGTGTACACCTCCTTGCCGTCGGTCGACACGAGCACGGCATAGTACGTGTGCGCCAAGTCCACCCGGCGCGCAAGCGTGTAGTTGCCGGTGTCGATCTTCGAGAGTTGACTGTAAACGCCGAACGCCTCCGGCTTCGTCGGGCTCATGACGGCCGAAAAGATCAGCGCGGATGTGGTCTCGAAATCATGAAATGCGAGCTTGCCGGTCGCAAGATCGAGCGTCATCAGCGCGGTTTTCGCAACGGGCGCACCGTGACCCGAGGGCGGTTTGACCGTGCTGTAGACGGGGCTCGCGAAAATGCCCGTCGGTTCGCTGACCGGCCAGAACGCCAGCAAATCCGGTATCGAGTGACCCGGATAGTCCCAATGGCGGATTCCACGCATGCCGAGCCGCTTGCCGGTCGCGATGTCGTATTCATAAAGATCGAATCCGATGGCGAAGAACGATTTGCCGTCTTTACGTGCGAGGATCGTGTGCACCCGCCGCGGAGCGGGAAATTCGCGCACCGGCTCGGCGTGCAGTCCGGCACGGGTGTCGAACACGGCAAAGCGGGTGTCTTCGACCTTGTATTCGCTCAAGCCGAGTTTCACCGGGAGTTCGTACACGATCAGCTCTTTGCCGTCCGGCGTCACGTCGAATGCGAATATGCATTTCACCCTTTCGCCGGGCGTCGACAGGTCGGCGCGGAAGACCTCTTTGCCGGTCGTAAGATCGATGCCGGCGATGCTCTCCATCTTGTTGACGAGCACGTAGGCGATACGCCCGCCCGGAGACGGGACTATCGTGCCGACGAAATCGTTCGCGCCCGGAATCTTGAATTCCGAGGCGATCGTGCGTTTCGCCGGGTCGACGACGAACAAGTGATCGGGCTTGCTGCCGGTGACGATATAGTCGTGTTTGGTCGCGCCGAATGCGGCGGCGCCGAGCGAGAGGAATAGACCAAAGATTGCGAATTCTTGAGCTTTCACCGGCATTCTCCCCGACGCACAGCGGTCATTTTTTCGGAAAAACGGCGTCGAGTTCGCGCCAGTCGTTTTGCGCCGATGGCGCGCCAGCGTCCCAGTTGGGGTAGGTGTTCAAGGTGTCGGGCACCTGCGCGGGCCACCAGCACGGATCCGAGCAGCCGTACAAGTCGGCTTCCATCGGCTGGCAAAGCGAGGCGATGCCGCCGAACGGATCGACTTCCCAGCCCGGATCGAACGTCGTCGCGCAGCCGGCGATCGACTCCATCGTGACCACTTCCTGGACGTGCCCGGCTTGCGCCGCGTCGAGCAGCAGCTCGGCCTTTTGATTCGCAGGTTTCATGCCGCTCATGCCAGAACCCTCCTCGGATCGATGTGAATACGAAAGAAATCCGGGTTGCGCGCCAAGATCCGGCTGTAAACGCTCACGCCGAAATCGACCCAGCGCCGCAACAGGTCGCAATAGTGATAGGTGCGGTGCAGCGGATCGCCGAAGCGCGAATATGCCTCGTGGTAGCAGCCGCCGGCGCACAGATTGCGGATTCTGCAGCTTGCGCAGTCAGTGCCGCTGCGATCGGCCGCGTGACTCAGGAAATCACCCAAGCGCCCCGAGTCGATGCCGGACGAGACGGTACCGAAAGTCGGCACCTCGGAGCCCGTGAACCGGTGACAGAGATTCAATCCGCCGTCTTTGTCGACAGCCAGCAGGCCGACGCCCGCGCCGCATGGCAACGCCTTGCGGCGGCCTTCATGCAGATCCGACATCAACTGATGCAGGTTGGAAAAGCCGTTGTTGCGGCCGCGCAGGGCCGCCTGCAGGTAATCCTCTCCGAGCCGCTCGAAGGCGGCGTGGACGCGGACCAAGTCCGGCGCGGACAGCGCATGCGCGGCGTTTTCGGCGGAAGTGACCGGCGCGTAGCCGACTTCGTGGAACCCCATTTCACCGCGCAGGTGGGCGTGAATCTCCTCCACTTCAACGGTGCCCGCGGTCAATGTCACGCGCGCGCCGACGGGCTTCGCCCGGTACCGATCGAGCAGCATCAGCGCCTTGCGCGCGACGACTTCGTAGGTGCCCTTGCCGCCGACGGTGCGCCGGTTGCGGTCGTGGATCACCTTGGGTCCGTCGATGCTCACGGAGATGCCGAAGCGATGCGCGTTGAAATAATCGGCGAGTTCCGCAGTCAAGAGCGTGGCGTTGGTCGTCAACGAGAAGTCGGCGTTCTTGCCGACTTCGGCGGCGCGCCGTTCGGCGTATGCCACGACCTCGCGGATCAGGGGCACGTTGGTGAGCGGTTCGCCGCCGAAGAAGACGATGCCGACGCGCGCGCGCGCGGCCGCCTGCTCAAACAGAAGATCAACGCTGCGCGCGGCCGTCGGGAACGACATGCGCTCGCCGCGCGCCGGTGTCTGAAGGTCTTCCTTATAGCAATAGGTGCAGCCGAGATTGCACCCGGTGTTGACGTTCAGGACGAGCGTACTCAAGGGATACGCATCGATCTTGACGCGCCGCGGATTGATCGGGCCTTTGCCGTCGCGCTCCTGCAACACCTCGAGCACGGATAGCCTGTCGAGGAATGTCTCGACGTCGGCGGGATCGAAGCGAGCATTCAAGTCGCCGCACAGCGTCGGATAGTCGAAATAGGAGCCGTGTTCCGTCGCCTCGATGACCGCTTGGCCCAATTCATCGAGTTCGAACAGTGCGGTCGTCGGCACGTGCAGCAGCATCGCACGCCCGGCGCAGCGCACGACGTGGCCGTTTGCCGAGTTGAATCTCATCGTATTTTCGCGCATGAGGCTCCCTCAATAAATCGGCGGCGTATTCCAGCGCTGCACGGTCACGATCAAATGCGCCTTGCCTACGACCGGCTTGGCGCTCGCGGCCGGATGCGCCTGCGCCTTCAGGGTCGCGACGACGAATAAATTGCCGGTGTTGTCGGCGCTGAACTTGCGCTGCGGATTCGGGCCGGCGCCGGCGGGCATGAATTGGCCGAATGCATCGATATGGCCGGCGTAATCGACGTCTCGATCCCGTACCGCCTCCTCGTTGAACGGCGCCACGCTCCACGCGACCGGCAGGGAGCCGAGTCTCAAGGCGCGCGTCTTGCCGTCCGCGGCCGCAATGTCCTCGTAGGCCACGGCATCGAATTGAGCGCTCACCGGATCTATCCTGCCGCCACCAAGCCTGGCTATCGCGTACGCCGGCGTCACTTCCAAGCGATCCACGCGATCGTATAAGGCGATCGACCGGGCGTCGCTCGCGCGCCCGACGCGCACCGTGCGATAGCCTGGGTGCGCAGCGGAGTCGACTGCGACCTCGATCTCCAGGCGATCGGCGCTGCGTGCGATCAACCGGGCGTGGGTGCCGGGACCGAAGCTGATCTTGCCGCCCAAGTGCGACCCGAAGACGACGATACGGGCGCGGGATCCGATCCTGATCGAGTCCGGACTGACCGCGACGATTTGCGGCTGCGTCGCTGCCCGGACGGCGGTCCAATCCGCGCCAATCTCCGGATGGTCGGCGATGAACCAGCGGCCCGAGAGCGTGCTCCCGTCCGCGGAGGCGGCGAATACTTCGTGCGTGTCGAGCGTTCCCAGCTTCGCCGTGCCGCGCCATTCGTAACCGGTGTAGACGATCGCGTGCGAGGCGCCGTCCGTCGCCGTGCCATGCTCGTCGGTCAGCCGGTAGGCGGCGCGATAGTCGCCGTCGCCGCCCCGCGTTATGTCGGCCGTGCCCCAATAATCGCCGCGCCCCGGCCGATGACCATGCACCAACCAGCGGCCGCCGAGGTCGACGGCCTTATGATGTTGCCATATCCGCCAACTTTCCGTATGCAGAGGAAAAAGCTTGCCGAGCTCGGCGGGTACGACCGTCGATGCCGTACGCCACCAATGCCGATCCCGGGCATTTTGCTGATATTCGATCGTCGGCCACTGCGCGAGATGCCAATTCACGTTCTTCAGCCACTCGCCCGCGTCGCGGCGCTGCAACGCGATGCGTGCGGCTGAATGACAGCGGGCGCACATCGTCTGTAGATTTCCGGGCAGCTCGAGGTCCGGCACGTTCGGCCGCCGCTCGAGCGCGAACCGCGCAGGCTTCGCCTCGCTCGGGGCAAGGCCCTGCGTGTCGGCGAGGTAGCGGACGAGCGCATCGCGCTGCGCGTCCGACAGCTTGAGGCCGTGCACGTGCTGCATGCGGAAGATCGTCATCACCCAGCCTTCCGGCGTCTTGCGTACGGCGCTGATGCGCGCCAAGCGACCGGGCCCGTCGGGTCGGTGGCAGGCCCCGCACGCGGCTTGCAGTGCTTGCGCGCCGGATGGAGTTTGCGCGGCCCGCGGCGCAGTCGCGACGAGCGCCGCCAGCGCCAATAGGATTCCAAAACGCAGATGCCCTGATTTATCGTATCGCCGCTTGGCCGTCGTCATTGCGAACCTCTCGAGTAAGCGAAGCCGACGCCCGTGCGTCATGCCGATTGAGGCCGGAATCGCGCGCCGCAATCCGCCAGATGCCCCGTGGCCATTTGGAACTGACCCATGTCCGGTGTAATTCGATGTGCATGCCGCAGAGCACGGGCCGCAGCTCGAAACGGCCGGGCCCATCCTCGTGCGGACCCGCGGCAGCCGCGAGCCGCTCGTACGCCTGCGCGGTGCAATTCCAGAAGTCCGACGTCGAAGTTGCGCCGCAGCGTGCGTGATCGCGATAGAACGCGCCGGCGGTCGAAAGGCCGCGCCGCCACACCTCGGCGCAGCGTTCGTCGACGAAGCGAGCGATCGGTGCCCAATCGGCGCCGCCGAGAAAGCTATTCATCGCCGCGACGGCGACATGCGCCGACGCGAGCGCTTCATGGACGCCCTGGCCGGACAAGGGATCCATTGCGAGGGCGGCATCGCCGACGCGTAGGATCCCCGGCACGCGCGCGGGATGCGAGAAGCGTGCGACTGCCGCGCGTGCGCAAACGCCGTCGATCAAGGTGGCGCCGCGCGTCGAGAAATCGAGCTCCGGCACCGCGGCGCTCGCCGTGTCGAGGCGCTCACGCAATTCGGCGGCCGTGTATCGACGCCTTGCCGCACAGACGAACTGGCGCTGCAGCGCGCCCGCACCATCGGCGGCGAGCCAGCACCAACCGTCATCCAGCGCGACGACCGCGCTGCCGCGCATGCCGCGTTCGGCCGAGCGGGATCGTTCGATCCAGGCCACGAGACGCGGTCCGCACT
>DAIDVO010000005.1 GCA_027456085.1 Steroidobacteraceae bacterium
GCCGTATTTTCGCCGCCGATGCGCCACCTACACTAGACGCGTGCTTTCGCGCTAGGATTTCCGCGACCTTCGCATCACTTAGTTTGCCTTTCGCATCAGCTCTCAAACTATCGACAACTTTGAGCAGCGAGTCATTGTTGATCCGTGGTCTGCCCCTGGATTTACTGGAGTTCCCAGCTTGGTAACGCTGCGAGAGTTTTTGCAGCGCCTCGAAATATTTTCCGCTCCGGGAGTCCGAAAGCCCGGGCTTCATTGCCTCGAACAATTCCCACTGCGTCATCTTCACAGTTGACGGAACTTTCAGGCGGCCAGACGGTACAAGATTTCGCTGCCTATACATGGATCTCTATTTGGATGAGTACTTTTTGAAAGTCAGGACGCTCGCTCCTGTGCGAAGCGCGTCAATGTAGTCAGCCCATCCCTGCATCACTTTGCGCCGAGCGTCAAGGCGATCCCCTTGGTCGTACGCGCGAACCTCTTTCTTGTCACGATGCGCCAGTTGGCGCTCGAGCACATCACGATCGTGACCTTGCTCGCCTAGAATCGTTCGGCCGGTGACTCGTATCCCATGCGGAGTGAACTTGCCCGTGTACCCAAGTGAGTAAAACGCCTTGATGAACAGCGAGTGCGACGCTTCCTTACGTGGGTTCGTGCGGTTTGGAATGAGGTATTCGCTTGTCCGATTCACCCCGCGGAGCAGCTTCAGTATTGCCATAGCCTGGCTCGGTAACGGTACGGCATGCGGCTGTCGCATTTTCATGCGGTGCGCCGGAATCGTCCAAATGGCGTTTTCATAGTCGAACTCCTCCCACCTTGCACCGATGATCTCTATCGGCCTCGCCAAGGTGAGCCACATCAACTGCAGACCAGCCTTCGTCGGAAAATTGAGAGGCGATCGCTCCAGGGAGTTGAAGAACGCCGGAATCTCGTTTACGCGAAGCGGCGTCTTGTGTTGGGTGGCACGGACTTTCACCGCGGACCGAAGCGGGTACGCGATGTCGACATCTCCGCGCATCGTCATAATTGCCAGTCGCGCGATCGAGCTGAAGCACTGGCGGGCGAGTACTGCCATCTGCGGCGCCCGGGATTCGATTCGCCTCAATACGGCATGCGCGTGCGCGGGCGTGACCTGGCGCATCGGGAGTGTGCCGACGTGCGGCAAGATGTCGAGTTCTAGGATCCGCTCCCGCTGCCGATAGCTACGCGGTGCCCAATTCGGCTTGTTGGTCGCGAGCCATTCCAAGGCGATCGCCTTGAAGGTGTTCGAGCCCTCGTAAACGGCCTTGATGCGCTCGGTCTTGCGGTTGTGTGACGGGTGAATCCCGTGGTCCTTGATCAGCCTGCGGGCCTTATCGCGATGTTCCCTCGCCGCTGCTAGCGACACCTCAGGGTACGCACCGATCGCGAACATGTTCTCTTTGCCGCCGATTCGGTAGCGATAGCGCCATAGGCGAGCGCCGCTGGGGCTTATCTCAAGATGTAGGCCTTTCCCATCGGCGAGCCTGTACGCCTTCTTATGAGGCTTTGCGGCGCGTATGCGGGTATCGCTGAGGGCGGCGTTTTGTCTGGTCGCCATAATACCCACAACGATACCCGCACATTGGTGGGATATCTAGGTCCATTATGGAACGTAGCGGGTATCTTGAAATTAGGCTATTGGTCGCTATGCGGAACGTATAGGTCCGTTATGCTGCCGTAACGGATGATTCTCGCGCACAACCACCCTTCCGGCGTCCCGGAGCCGAGCCGGGCCGACGAAATGATCACCGCACGCGTCAAGGAGGCGCTCGCGCTGGTCGACATTCGGCTGCTCGACCACATCATCATCGGCGACGGCGCGAGCGTCTCGCTCGCCGAGCGCGGGCTGATACGCTAGCGGCGCGCAGCGGCGGTTGGATCCCGGCCGCCGGTAGAATCCCATTGAATTTGCGAGGATTTTTGGCCACCGGTTGATCGCCGCCGCCGCCCCTGGTATAAAGCGCGGCTCGTTCATCGATTTACATTGCAAAGGTTCAAAGGCCATGTCGCGAGTCTGCCAGGTCACGGGAAAGCGCCCGAAATCAGGAAACACCGTTTCGCACGCGAACAACCGCAAGCGTCGCCGGTTCTTGCCGAATTTGCACAGCCATCGCTTCTGGCTGGAGTCGGAGAAGCGCTTCGTCAGCCTGCGCGTGACGACGCGCGGCCTGCGCACGATCGAGAAGCGCGGAGTCGACGTGGTCGTTGCCGACCTGCGCAGCCAGGGCATCAAGGTCTAAGGGGTCATACCGATGCGCGACAAAGTCAAACTGGTTTCCTCGGCGGGCACGGGCCACTACTACACGACGACGAAGAACAAGCGTCTGCATCCGGATAAGATGGAGATGAAGAAATTCGATCCGGTCGTGCGCAAACACGTCGCCTACAAGGAATCGAAGATCAAGTAGGCCACTCCCAGGCCATGTGGCCGGCAGGCCGGTCTCGAAGGCCGTGCCCGAACTTCCCGAAGTAGAAACCACGCGGCGCGGCATCGCACCGGCACTCACCGGCCGGCGCGTCGAGCGGCTCATCGTCCGCGACCGCCGGCTACGCTGGCCGATCGAACCCGGCCTCGAGGCTGAAATCCGCGGCCATACCGTGCGCCACGTCGAGCGCCGCGCGAAGTACCTGCTGCTGCGCTTCGATAGCGGCACCGCGATCGTGCATCTCGGCATGTCGGGCAGCCTACGCGTGCTGGGCTCGCCCACGCCCGCGTCCGCGCACGATCATTGGGATCTGCGCCTCGACAACGGCGTGGCGCTTCGATATCACGATCCGCGGCGCTTCGGCAGCCTCCTTTGGACGCGCAGCGATCCGGACCTGCACCCCCTGCTCGCGCGGCTCGCGCCCGAACCCTTGAGCCGTGCTTTCGACGCCGACTATCTGTTTCGCGCGACGCGCAGACGCAAAGCGGCAATCAAGACGCTGCTGATGAATTCCCGGATCGTTGTCGGCGTCGGCAACATCTACGCGAGCGAGGCGCTGTTTCGAGCCGCGATTTCGCCGTTCCGCGCCGCCGGCCGGTTGAGCCGCGCGCAATCGGCCGCGCTCGTCGAGGCGATCAAGACGGTACTCGGCGAGGCGATACGCATCGGCGGCACGACCCTGCGGGACTACGTCAATGCCGCCGGTGCGCCGGGGTATTTTCGCCAGGAACTGTGCGTTTACGAGCGCGGCGGCGAAGCCTGCCCTGTTTGCGGCGCCGCCGTCGCCAAGCGCGTGCAGGGTCAGCGCTCGACCTATTGGTGCCGGGTCTGTCAGCGCTAGCGGCGCGCTGCAGCGGCGGCGCTCAGACTTGTCGATGCTTCTTCAATTCGATCTCGACGATCGGATGGACGAATTCCGAAACATTGCCGCCGAGAACGGCGATTTCGCGCACCAGGGTCGACGAAATGAACGTGTATTGTTCCTGCGGCGTCATGAACACCGATTCGATGTCCGGCGACAGGTGCCGGCTCATGTTGGCCAACTGAAACTCGAATTCGAAGTCCGATACCGCGCGCAGGCCGCGGACGATGACCGACAAGCCCATTTCGCGCGCGAAATCGACCGTCAATCCGCCGTAGCCGATGACCTCGACGTTCTGGACATCCGCGAGCACCCGCTTCGCCATGTCGACGCGCTGATCGAGCGAAAACATCGGCGCCTTGTTCGGGTTCGCGGCGATCGCGACGACGACCCGGTCGAAGATGCTGGCGGCGCGGCGCACGAGGTCGCGGTGCCCGTTCGTGATTGGATCGAATGTACCGGGGTAAACGGCATTTTTCTTATGCATGGCCCTTAGCCTCGAGGTTCCTTTCGCGCCAGATGATAACCCACCTCGCCGGCAATCTTGGATTTGAGCATGCTCCATTGCGCGGGCAAGGGCGGCGCGCCGGCGGCGCGCTCGCTCTCGAGGTAGACGCAGCCGCCGGGCGCGACCCAGCCGCCTAAGTCCAACAGGGGCAGGAAATGCGCGAGGGCGCCGCGGCCGAACGGTGGATCGAGGAATACGACGTCGAACGGCGCAGGGCTCCCGCGCAGAAATTGCTCGGCATCCACGGCGTGCACTTCGGCGCGCGCCGCTGCGCCCAGGCGCGCCACGGTCGCACGCAGCGCGTCCGCGGCGGCCGGCGCTTGCTCGACGAATACCGCCGCGCGCGCGCCGCGCGACAGCGCCTCGAGCCCCAATGCGCCGGAGCCGGCGAACAAATCGAGGCAGCGCGCGCCCGCGGTCGACTGCTGCAGCCAGTTGAACAGCGTTTCGCGCACCCGGTCGGGCGTCGGGCGCAGCCCCGGCAGCTCGGGAAACGGGATGCGCCGGCCGCGCCAGGCGCCGCCTATGATCCGCACCAGATGGCGGCCGGCGCGCGCCGCGGGCCGGGTGTTGGAACTCGTCACCGCTGCGATGATACGCTGAAAAATTCAACGTCCCCGCTGCTCTGCTAAGCTCCCCGCCCCATGACGGTCGAATCCACGCGACCCGCTGCGGCGGGCTTTTTCAAACGCCTCAGCGCGAAGCTGAACGCCGGCTCCTCCCGGCTCACGCGCGGGATCCGCGACCTGCTGCCGGGCCGCAAGATCGACGCCGAGATCCTGGACGAATTGGAGACGCGCTTGATCAGCGCGGACGTCGGCGTCGAGGCGACCTCGCGCATCCTCGGCGACCTCGCGCAGCGCGTCGCACGCAAGGAGCTCGCCGACGCGGCTGCCTTGATCGAGGCATTGCGCGCATCGATGCTCGCGATTTTGGCGCCGGTCGAGCGGCCGCTCGCGATAGACGCGGAGGTGCGGCCGTACGTGATCCTCGTCGTCGGCATCAACGGCGCCGGCAAGACGACGACGATCGGCAAGCTCGCGCACCACCTGATCGCCGGGGGGCGGAGCGTGATGCTCGCGTCGGGCGACACGTTCCGCGCGGCGGCGCGCGAACAGCTCGCGGCCTGGGCCGAGCGCAACGGAGTCGCGATGATCGCGCAACAGTCGGGCGCCGAGCCGGCGGCGGTCATTTTCGACGCACTGCAGGCCGCGCGCGCGCGCAAAGTCGACGTGCTGATCGCAGACACGGCGGGCCGCCTGCACACGCAGGCGCATCTGATGGAGGAGCTGAAGAAGGTCAAGCGCGTCGTCGGCCGCCTGGACGCAGCGGCGCCGCACGAGGTGCTGCTCGTGCTCGACGGCACGATCGGCCAGAACGCGGTCGCTCAAGCCGAGCAGTTCAACCGGGCTCTCGGCGTGACCGGACTCGTGATCACGAAGCTCGACGGCACCGCCAAGGGCGGCGTGGTGTTCGCGATAGCGCAAAAGCTCGGCATTCCGATCCGCTTCATCGGCGTCGGCGAGGATCTCGAGGATTTCGGCGCATTCAAGGCCGCCGAGTTCGTCGATGCGCTGCTGAAGACCGGCACGGACCGCTCCGAATGATCCACTTCGACCAGGTTCACAAGCGCTACCCGAACGGCCGCGAGGCCCTTGCAGGCGTATCGTTCAAGGTCGAGCGCGGCGAGATGGCGTTCTTGACCGGCCATTCCGGCGCCGGCAAGAGCAGCATCCTGAAGCTGATCGCGCTGATCGAGCGGCCGACGCGCGGCCGGGTCATCGTCGACGACCGCATCACGAGCGGCATCAGGCCGCGCGCGATACCGCAGTTCCGCAGACAAATCGGCGTCGTGTTCCAGGACCACAAGCTGCTCGCGGACCGGCCCGTCGCCGACAACGTCGCGCTGCCGCTGATCATCGCGGGCGTTCCGCGCCGCGAAATCGACAAGCGCGTCCGCGCCGCGCTCGACCAGGTCGGCCTGCTCGGCACGGAACGCAGCCGTCCGCTCGAACTGTCGACCGGCGAGCAACAGCGCGTCGGCATTGCGCGCGCCGTCGTCGCGAAGCCCTCGCTGTTGATCGCCGACGAGCCGACCGGCAATCTGGATCCGCAGCTTGCGCTCGAAATCATGCGTTTGTTCAAGCGCTTCAACGACGTCGGCGTCACGGTCGTCGTGGCGACGCACGATGTGCACCTGATCGATCAATTCGGCGCACGCCGCATCGTGCTCGGCGAGGGCCGCGTCGCCGTCGAGACGCCGCCATGAGCATGCGTGCCTATTTCGCGCGGCATGCGCAGACCTTCGTAGGCTCGCTCGGCCGCATCGCGGCGGCGCCGTTCGCCGCGCTGATGACGATGGCGGTCGTCGGGATCGCGCTGGCGCTGCCGCTGTGCCTGCATGTGTTCCTGCAGAACGCGCGCGCGGCAACAGCGGGCTGGAACGAGGGGTTCGACATCTCGGTCTATCTCGCGAAGTTCGCGACCGACGCGCGCACACAGGCGATCGCGGCGCAGCTGAAGGCGCGCGGCGACGTCGCCGGCGTGCGCATCGTCACCGCCGCCGAGGCGCTCGCGCAGTTTCGCCGGTACTCCGGGTTCGGGCAGGCGCTCGATGCGCTCACGGACAATCCGCTGCCGAACACGCTGATCGTCGCGCCGGCGATCGCGGCCGGCACTCCGCAGGGCATGGCCGCGCTCAAGACCGCGATCGCGGCGATCGCGGACGTCGACAAGGTCCAACTGGACACGGAGTGGGTCACGCGCCTCGCGGCGATGCTCGATTTGCTGCATCGGGTCGTGCTGCTCGCAGGGCTCTTGCTCGGCATCGGCGTCGCACTGATCGTCGGCAACACGATCCGCTTGGACGTGCTGAATCGACGCTCCGAAATCGAGGTCATGAAGCTGGTTGGCGGCACGGACGGATTCGCGCGGCGCCCGTTCTTGTACAGCGGCCTGTGGTACGGTTTTGGCGGCGGGGTCTTCGCGCTGGTTCTAGTCGCGGTCGCGGTCGCGGCGGTCGGCGGACCGGTCGGGCGGCTTGCGGCCTTGTACGGCAGTCCGTTCCGGCTGTCGGGCCTCGACTTCACGACGGCCGCGTTCGTGCTTGCGGCCGCGAGCGTACTCGGCCTGCTCGGTTCCTGGCTTGCCGCCTCGCAGCATATTCGCGCGATCAACCCATCGTAACTTATTGTTTTGCAATAGGAACTTGGGGCTCCCTGAACTCATCCGCGGCTTAGCACTCTAAGGCGAAGAGTGCTATTATTCAACCTAAATCGATTCGGAGGTTCACCCTGATGGCCGCTGCTTTGATTGCTAAAAAGACCGACCTCATAATTGCGGGTCCGGTGGGGAGCTTGGACTCCTACATCGGCCGCGTCGCGCAGATTCCTGTCCTTTCGCGGGAACAGGAGCTTGCGCTGGCGACCCGCTTTCATGCGGACGGCGATCTGGACGCCGCCCGCGAGCTGGTGCTGTCGCACCTGCGGTTCGTCGTACACATCGCGCGCGGCTACTTGGGCTACGGCTTGCCGATGGGCGACCTCGTCCAGGAAGGCAACATCGGGCTGATGAAAGCGGTCAAGCGCTTCGATCCCGCGGTCGGCGTGCGCCTGGTGTCGTTCGCGGTGCACTGGATTCGCGCCGAGATCCATGAATACGTGCTGCGCAATTGGCGCCTCGTGAAAGTCGCGACGACGAAATCGCAGCGCAAGCTTTTCTTCAACCTGCGCAAGCTGAAGAAGAATCTCACCTGGCTGTCGGAAGCGGAAACGCAGGCGGTCGCGCGCGACCTCGGCGTCGATGTAAGCGATGTGCGCGAGATGGAGCAGCGCCTGTCGGCGCGCGACATGTCCTTCGACCCGACTCCGGAGTCCGACGAGGACGATACCTACTCTCCGGCGATGTATTTGCCGGCGAGCAACGCCGACCCCGCCGTCGAGGTGGAGCGCGCGGAATGGGACGAGGATTCGTCCGAGCGCTTGGGCGCGGCTCTCGCGAAACTCGACGAGCGCAGCCGCAGTATTCTGCGGCGCCGCTGGATGACCGACGACAAGGCCACGCTGCACGAACTCGCCGCTGAGTACGGCATATCCGCCGAGCGGGTACGCCAGGTCGAGGTCAACGCGATCAGCAAGCTGAAAGGCTTGATGGCGGCGTGAATTCGCCCCAATATCAAACCAAAATGGCCGCCGCTCAGCTAGGATTGCGCTTTCGACAGGAGGCCATGATGAGCGACCAAGCGACCAACAGTCCCCTAGACCTATTCAATGTACGCAGCTCGCTCGAGCCGGACGAGCAGATCGTCCAGGACTCGGTCGCCCGCATGGTCGATGAAAAGGTCATTCCGATCATCGGCAAAGCGTTCGCGGCGCACCGCTTCCCGCGCGAGCTGATCGGCGAAATGGCGGCCATGGGCATGCTGGGCAGTTCGCTCGAGGGCTACGGCTGCGCGGGCATGAATTCGGTCGCCTCGGGACTGATCTGCCAGGAGCTCGAGCGCGGCGATTCGGCGTTGCGCAGCTTCGTCTCGGTGCAGTCGAGCCTGTGCATGTACCCGATCCACACGTTCGGCTCCGATGCCCAGAAACAGCGGTTCCTGCCGGGCATGGCGCGCGGCGAGATCATCGGCTGCTTCGGACTTACCGAGCCGCACGGCGGCTCGGATCCCGGCAACATGAAAACGCACGCGAAAAAGCGCGGCGGCGATTGGGTCATCAACGGGTCGAAGATGTGGATCACCAACGCCCCGATCGCCGACGTCTGCATCGCCTGGGCGATGACCGACGATGGCGTGCGCGGCTTTCTCGTCGAGAAGGGTACGCCGGGCTTCAGCGCGCCCGAGATTCACGACAAGTTCAGCCTGCGCGCGTCCGCGACCGGCGCATTGTTTTTCGACAACGTCACGGTTCCCGACGGGAATCGCTTGCCAGGCGCGCGCGGCCTCAAGGGACCGCTGTCCTGCCTCACGCAAGCCCGCTACGGCATA
>DAIDVO010000006.1 GCA_027456085.1 Steroidobacteraceae bacterium
CCTGGAGTCTCACCGTAATCCGCCAATGCGGTAGTTCGCCGACCGAGACGGTCGTCGCCGCGCGCGCTGGGTCGTGCCGTTCCCTGGATCCGAGACGGGAGTCTTAAAGCGTGCCAAGTCCAATCGTGAACACCGACCGCGTTGCGAAGACGGCTGCTGCGGCGGGACGGGCGCCGGAGAGCGCGTTGCTTGAGACGCGGGCGCTGCAGAACGCCATCCTCCACAGCGCCAACTTCTCGATCATTGCAACCGATCCGCAAGGCGTCATCCAGCTGTTCAATGTCGGCGCGGAGCGCATGCTCGGCTATTCTGCGGCGCAGGTCGTCGGCAAAACCAATCCGAGCGACCTTCACGATCCAACGGAGGTGCTGGCGCGGGCGCAAAGCCTGAGTCTGGAGTTCGGCGTGGCCATTGCGCCTGGATTCGAAGCCCTCGCCTACAAGGCATCGCGCGGTATCGAGGATATCTACGAGCTCACCTATATCTGCGCGGACCAGAGCCGTTTCGCCGCCATCGTCTCCATCACGGCGCTGCGCGACGACTTCGGCGAAGTCCTCGGGTATTTGCTGATCGGCAGCCATAATTCGGTGCGCGCCCGCGTCGAACGCGAACTGAACGACGCCATGACCGTTGCGGACCAGGCCAATCTGGCGAAGTCCGAATTCCTCTCGAACATGAGTCACGAGTTGCGGACCCCCTTGAACGCGATACTCGGCTTCGCGCAACTGATCGAGTCGGGCGCGCCTGCGCCGACGCCGTCGCAACAGCGCAGCATTGCGCAGATTCTCAGGGCTGGCTGGTATCTGTTGGACCTGATCAACGAAATTCTCGATCTGACTTTGATCGAATCCGGGAAAATGTCGCTGTCGCTCGAGCCGATAGCGCTCGCGGAAGTGCTGCGTGAAAGCCGGGCGATGATCGAACCGCAAGCGAGCAAGCGCGGTATCCGACTGAATTTTCCGACGCTCGAAAGTCCGTTTCTGGTGACCGCCGACCGCACCAGGATCAAGCAGGTGTTGCTGAATCTCCTGTCGAACGCGATCAAGTACAACCGGGATGGCGGCAGCGTCGTCGTGAATTGTTCGCTCGCCGCTGCGGCGCGCTTGCGAATCTCGGTCACGGATACGGGCGATGGCTTGAGCCCCGAACAACTGCGTCAGCTGTTCCAGCCGTTCAACCGGCTCGGCCAGGAGGGGCATGTCGGAGAAGGCACCGGAATCGGCCTTGTGGTGAGCAAGCGCCTCGTCGAATTGATGGGAGGTGTGGTCGGCGTCGAGAGTACGGTCAGTGTCGGCAGCGTATTCTGGGTCGAGCTCAACCTGACGAGCGCCAGTCGCCAGCCGCTGATCGCGGCGGAGGCCCCTGTGGCGGTGCGGCCCGCGCGGCGCACGGCCGAGAGTCCGCTTTATACGCTCTTATATGTCGAGGACAACCCCGCAAATCTGATGTTGGTCGAGGATCTGATCGCGCGACGGCCTGACATCGGCCTGTTGACCGCTACGGACGGCAACAGCGGCATCGCCGTCGCACGCCTCTCCCGTCCCGACTTGATCCTGATGGACATCAATCTGCCCGGCATGAGCGGGGTCGAGGCGCTCAGAATTCTCGCGTTGGATCCGTTGACGGCGCGTATTCCGGTCATCGCGCTCAGCGCAAACGCCGGATCCCGCGACATCACCCGGGGTTTGGAGGCCGGATTTTTCCGCTATCTGACCAAGCCGATCAAGGTCGTGGAATTCCTCGATGCCTTGGACGTCGCGCTGGCGAGCACCGTGGCTATCCAACCGTCGCCGGCGGAGCGAACGCCATGATTACCGAGTCCGAGATCAGGGATGCCGGCATCCTCATCGTCGACGATCAACAGGCGAACGTCGCGTTGCTCGAGGGGCTCCTGGGCGATGAACACTACACGCGTGTGACCGCGACGATGCGTCCGCGCGAAGTGTGCGCCCTGCATCGCAAGAATAAGTACGACTTGATTTTACTCGATCTGCAGATGCCGGACATGGACGGCTTCGAAGTCATCGAAGGACTCAAGAGCAACGATGCGAATGCGTTCCTACCGGTGCTCGTATTGACCGCGCAGCCGGGACACAAGCTGCGAGCGCTGCGCACCGGAGTGAGGGATTTCATCAGCAAGCCGTTTGACTTGCTGGAGGTCAAGACCCGTATCCGCAATATGCTGGAGGTGCGGCTCCTCTACAAGCAGCTCGATCTGCACAGAAGCTCGCTGGAGCGGACGGTGCTCGAGCGCACGGCGGAACTGCGCGAAAGCGAGGCACGTTACCGCAGCCTGACCGAACTCGCCTCCGACTGGTACTGGGAACAGGACGTCACGGGTGCGTTCACTCGTGTTTCCGGCCCTGTCCTCGAAATGCTCGGCGTCCGGGTCGACGCCTTCGCCGACGGCGCCGCCGACGACTCGAGCGATGGCTGGAACGAAGCGGAGAGGGAGGTGCTGCGCGCAAAGATCGCCGCGCGCGAGCCGTTTCTGGATTTCATCTTCAGCCGCACCGACGCGCGCGGCGCGAAGAGGCGATTTCAAGTGAGCGGTCAACCCATGTTCGATCAAGCCTGCCGCTTCGTGGGCTATCGCGGAATCGGCATCGAATTGACGGAGGGCAGCTAGCTTGGCGGCGCCCATGATTGGCGTGCCGTCGTCAAACCTGGCCAGGCAGAATTCCCTGCTCGCGGCGTTGGCGCCGCCGGATTTCGACAGGCTGGCGCCGCACCTCGAGCGGATCGCGCTGCCTCTCGGCACGATGCTCTACGAGCCCGGCTCGCAGTTGCCGCGGGTCATCTTTCCCACCACGGCAGTGGTCTCGCTGCACTACGTTCTCGAGTCGGGCGCATCGGCGGAGAGCGCCGGAGTCGGCTATGAAGGCATCGTCGGAATTTCGCTTTTCATGGGCGGCGAGACCACACCGAGTTCGGCGGCGGTTCAGATCGGCGGACACGGCTACAGCCTGGACTCGATGCTGCTGAAGCGGGAGTTCATGCGATCCGGCGCAATTCAGAGCTTGCTGTTGCGCTACACGCAGTTCTTGATCGCGCAGATGGCGCAATCTGCCGCCTGTAACCGGCACCATTCGGTGCAGCAGCAGATCTGCCGCTGGCTGTTGGCGACGCTCGATCGCATTCCGTCCGGCGAGATCGTCGTCACTCAGGAATCGATCGCCGGAGTCCTGGGGGTACGCCGTGAAAGCGTGACCGCCGTCGCCGGCGCCTTGCAACGCGCGGGCCTCATCAGCTACCGCCGAGGGCATATTGCGGTACTCGACCGGTTAGGCCTGAACGGTGCCGTTTGCGAATGCTACGGGGTCATCAAACGACAGATGCGCCAATTGTGGCCCGGTGTCGACGGATTCGTGAAGGAGCCGCTGCGCGCGCCGACACGAGAATCGCCGCTGCGCGCTGCACCGCTCGGGTAGCGGCGCAGCGCCCGGATTTTTACGAGGGGTCTGCCCTTGACGGGATTGCTGCGGCGGGCCACCGACGACATTCTGTGCGTAGAGACGTTCAGCTTGCGTGTCGTGCCTGCACATACGGCAACAATCGGTCGGTCTCCTTCTTGACCACGGCGTAACATTCGCAACAGAGCTGCTCGAGTTCCGGGCGATTCAGCACCGTGATTCGACCACGGCTATAGGCGATGACCCCGATCTTTTGCAGCCTCCCGGCCGCCTCGGTGCCTCCTTCGCGGCGCACGCCCAACATGTTCGCGATCAATTCCTGCGTCATCGTCAGTTCATTCCCGGTCAGACGATCGAGGGACAGGAGTAGCCAGCGACACAATTGTTGATCAACCGAATGGTGCCGGTTGCAGACGGCCGTCTGCGCCATTTGTGTGATCAACGCTTGCGTGTAGCGCAGCAGGAGCAATTGCAGCGAAGCATTCCGATGAAACTCGTCCTTCAGCGTTTGTCCGATCAGGCGGTACGCGTAGCCGGCGCTCTGCACGATCGCCCGGCTCGGGGTTGTCTCACCGCCCATGAACAACGCGATGCCGATCAGTCCCTCATTGCCGACCACGGATATTTCCGCCGACGCGCCGTCTTCGAGCACGTACAGCAGCGAAACGATCGAGTCGGTCGGGAAGTAAACGTGGCGCAGCACATCGCCGGATTCGTATAGAACCTTTCCCAGCGTGAGCGGTACAAGCTGCAGGTGCGGGACGAGCCGTTCGTACTCTTCGGCCGAGAGCGCGCCAAGCAGGTGATTCTGGGCGGGAAAGTGCTTGTCCTGCATTGTTCCTCCCGGGGGCTCGGGCGAGCTGAACACTATTTGAACAGCTCAAATGGTACCAGACTCAGGCACCATCTGTGCGGTGTCGTACATTACCATGGCGCTACGCGGCGTTGCACCGCTTGAACGAGAATTTCTGACCAGAGACCGCCGCCTCGAACATCAGGCCGCCCTTGGCGATCGTGAATACCACGATCCCATGGTGGTAATGCACCGCCGTCGGCGCCGCAAAGCAATCCGAGCGTCGCGACCACCACCAACGAACCGGTTACCGATCTCATGGTCATCTCCAGGAATCCTCGAACCCGGCCATTGGATCATGAGCGGCGTCAGGTTCATATTTCGGTACCGCATGGAACCGGCCGGCCGCTCACATCCATGTGCGCCGTCGCACCGACGCGGAGGGCGCATGACGGTTAGCATTCCCGCATCACACCGCAAATAGAGGCCGATGGGCCTCGTGTGCGATACAGCGGCGAGCGCATCGCCTCGATTTTTTTAATTCAGTGGAGTACATGGCAATGGAATCGACATACAACGACAACGGTAGCATCGGCCGCGGCAGTACCAGCGAGTTCAAGGCGAAAGCCGGTATGACGACCGCAACGGGCACTGACGCCGGCGGCCAAGAAGTCGGCACGCTGATGGAGGACGTTCAAGACCTGTTGAGCCGAGTCGCGCACGTGGCCGATCCTGAGATCGCTCGTTTGCGCGCCAAAGTCGAACGGGGAATGACGACAGCCAAAAAGACGCTGGGGATGCGAATGGACCACGTCCAGCGCCGTACGAAGGATGCCTTGACTGCGGGAGACAGCTATGTTCGCGATCGGCCGTGGCAAGCAATTGGCATCGCCGCGCTTGCAGGTGTCGTCGTCGGGGTTCTGGTCGCCAGGCGTTAGGGCTCAAGCGCGCGTCTGCCGCTCCGAGAACGCACGCAGTTGCAGGGCGGCGGCCGCCAGGGTTTCGTCGCGTTTTGCGACGCACAAACGCAGCAAGGTCATCGACGGCGGCTCGGCGTAAAACACCGATAGCGGAATCGTCGCAATTTTCGCCTCGCGGATCAGGCGATCCGCGAATTCGAGATCGCGCTCTCGGCTCAATGAGCCGTAATCGACCAATTGAAAATAGGTGCCGGCGGCGGCAAGCGGCCGGAATCCGGATCCTTGCAGCTGCCGGCTGAGAAAATCGCGCTTCGTCTGGAAAAAGCGCGGCAGGTCCCGAATCCGGTCGGCGCATTCCGCGAGATACCGGGTGATCGCATATTGAAGCGGCGAGACGATGCTGAAGGTGTTGAATTGGTGCACCTTGCGCAGTTCCACCGTCATCGCGGCCGGCGCGACGCAATAACCGGTGCGCCAGCCGGTCGCGTGCAGGGTCTTGCCGAACGAGAATACGACGAAGCTGCGCTCGGGCAGTTCGGGATGAGCGAGTACGGATGCGTGGCGGCGGCCGTCGAAGATGACGTGTTCGTACACCTCGTCCGAGAGAATCGTAATCGGTCGGTCGTTTACGAGTGCGGCGAGTTGCGCAAGATCCCACTCGGTGATCGCCGTACAGCTCGGATTGTGCGGGCTGTTGATGATGATCAGCCGCGTGCGCTCGCTGAGCGCCTCCTTGATCCGTTGCCAATCGTAGGAGAAATCGGGAGGCAGCAATGGAATGCGGATGCAGCGGCCGCCGGCCAGGCGTACGGCGGGCTCGTAGGCGTCGTAGGCGGGGTCGAAGATGATCGCCTCGTCGCCCGCGCTGATCGACACTTGAATTGCGTCGAACAATGCCTCGGTGCCGCCGCAGGTGATCGTGATCTCGAGCTCCGGATCGAAAGTACCCCCATAGCTCGCCTCGAGCTTGCGTGCGATTTGCGTACGCAGCTCGACGACGCCTTCCATTGGTGCGTATTGGTTGCGTCCCGCGGCTATCGCGTCGTGCACGAAATCCGCGAGACGCGGGTCGATCGGATAATCGGGAAATCCTTGGCCGATATTGAGCGCGCCCTCATCGATCGCGCGGCGCGACATCACGGTGAAAATCGTCGTGCCGACGTCCGGCAATTTGCTGCGAAAACGCATTCAGTCGATTCCGTCGAGGCCCCTGAGTCCCCGCGCCAACGAGTGCGCCCGAATGCCGGCCGCGCGCAAATCACGCGCGGCGGCCAGGCTTCGCTGCCCGGAAGTGCACACCAATAGATAGAGCGCCGCCGGCGAGAGCAGTCCGGGGTTCGCGAGCAGCGCCGGCATCGGAATGTGCCTGCCGGCGGCAATCGCCACCGCGACTTCCTCGTCGCTGCGGATGTCGATGATCTCCATGCCTCGGGCGCGCGCATCGGCGAGGCTGCCGAAGCGCAGTTCGACGCCCGCTTCCTCGCGCGCCGGCGGCCGGACGAGGTCGCAATCCGGCGCCCGGCACTGCGCGCGGCGCGGCGCCTTCAACTTGATCGCGGAGAAATTCATGAAGTCCATCAGCAATAGTTCGCCTTCCAGCTGGCCGTCGATATTCAGCAGAATTTTCAGCGCGAGCAGCGCTTGCAGCGTTCCGAACGCGCCGGGCACCGGGCCGAGAACGCCGGCTTCGGCGCAATTGCCGACGATGCCGTCGGCGGTCGCCTGCGGCCAGAGGCAGCGCAGACACGCGTGGCTGGTGTCCGGTTTGTAGACCTGGAGCTGCCCTTCGTATTGATAGACGCTCGCGAATACGGCCGGTTTCTGTGCGAGCACCGCGGCGTCGTTGATCAGGAACTTCGCGCGGAAATTGTCGCTGCAGTCGATGACGACGTCGTAGCGGCGCACCAGGTCGAGCGCGTTGTCGGCATCGAAGCGCAGCGGGTGTGTTTCGATGAGCACGCTCGGATTGAGCCTGCGGAGCGCCGCGGCTGCGAGGTCGGTCTTGCGCCGGCCTACATCCTCGAGCGAGTAAAGCGGCTGCCTGTGCAGGTTGCTGGGATCGAGCAGGTCCGCATCGACGATGCCGAGCGTACCTACGCCCGCGCCGGCGAGATACTGCAGGACCGGGCTGCCGAGGCCGCCCGCCCCGACCACGAGTACACGGCTATCCTTAAGCTTCGCCTGGCCTTCGGCGCCGACTTCCCGCAGCAAAATTTGGCGCGAGTAATCTGACGGCATGCGCTGACTCATTTGTGCGAAGTTTGCGCGTGTCCCTTGGCGCAGGCGTGTTCGTGATCATCGTGGTCGGAATGGCGGGGCGCCGCGGCGCAGCGGTCGCAATTGACCCATCCGGAATCGCCGTTGGCGTAATGCTCCTTCTTCCAAATGGGTACGCGGTGCTTGACCTCGTCGATGATGTAGCGACAGGCCTCGAACGCTTCGCCGCGGTGTGCGGCGCTGACGCCGACCCAGACCGCCAATTCGCCGATCGCGAGTGCGCCGATTCGATGCATGCACAGCGCATGTTTGATCGGAAAGCGGCGCATGGCCTCATCGAGGATGCGCTCGCCTTCCTTTACCGCGAGGTCGACGAACGCCTCATATTCGAGGCGGGTAACCGCCAGCCCCTCATTGTGATCGCGGACCCATCCTTCGAAGCTCACGTAGCCGCCCGCGCCGGCATCCTGCAGCTCGCGGCGCGCCGTGTCCGTATCGATCGGGGCAGCGACAAACCGAAGCCGCGTCATCCGCCGGCCACCGGCGGGATGAACACGACTGAATCCCCCGCGGCGAGCGTACGCTCCCAATCGCTGAATTCGCCGTTGACGGCGACTTTGAGCTGCTCGCGCCCCAACGAAAAGCCGTGGCGGGCTTTGATCTCGGCGTAGAGCAGCGCGGGCGTCGGTGCCGCGGTGTCGAGGCTTTCCTCGGAACGACCCGCTTGTTCGCGCAGCAACGCGTAATACTGGATCTTGATTTGTAAGCGCCTCGGCGCCGAAGGCGATTCCAAGGATTTCAGCGCCTCCACATATTCCTCCGGCGTATTGATGTTATCGAGCGCGCGCGGATCGAGCGGTTCGAGGAGCTTTGCACGGGTCTCGATCAAGAATTGGCGCGGGCAACTGCGTCCGCCCGCCTGAAATACTTGGAGCGCCGCGGCCGCTGCGGGTTCCCAAATCGCACACAGCGGTTCGGGCAGGCCGTCGCGTGCGCTGCGGTACGCCGTCGCCATTTGTGCGGCGTCGCGTGCGCTCATCAAGTGCGCAAGTACGGCATCCGACAGAAACGGCAAGTCGCATGCGATCACGAGCCACGCGGCCTCTGGGTATGCGGCGAGCGCCGAGCGAATGCCGACGATCGGCCCGCCGCCGCCGACCGAATCGAGGAGCAGCGGCCGCTGCGCGCGCCTGGAGTCCGCGGCCTGGTCCGCACGCACCGACACGAAAGTCTTCGGCACATGCCGGCTCATCAACTCGAAGGCCCGGTCCAGCTGACTTTTGCCGAGGTATTCGAGCGTGGCTTTGTCGCGGCGCATCCGCGAACTCGTGCCGCCGGCCAGAATGAGTCCGAATACCGGGAACGACGCCTTGGTCACTGCGGCGTCTCGATGCGGTGATCGCTCTTGCCGCCTTGCTTCGAGATCAAGCGGATTTCGCCGATCACGATTGCGTGCGAGAGCGCCTTGCACATGTCATAAATCGTCAGCGCGGCGATGCTCGCACCCGACAGCGCTTCCATCTCGACCCCGGTCTTGCCGTGCACACTGACGGCGCAGCGAATCACGGCCGTGTCGCCGATCAATTCGATCTGGATGTTGCAGCTCTCTATCCCCAGCGGATGACAGAACGGGATCAGCTCATGGGTGCGCTTCGCACCCATGACGCCGGCGACGATCGCGGTATCGAATACCGGGCCTTTCGCAGAGCGCAAATCGCTGCCGCGCAGCGCCTCGGCGACCGGCGCCGGAAACATGACGCGCGCCTCCGCGATCGCGGTGCGCTTGCCGGCGGTCTTGTCGCCGACGTCCACCATTTTCGGGCGGCGATCATCGTCGAGATGGGAGAAATTGCTGCCTGTGGACATCGACTTTGCGCTCATCCGCCGATGTAATGCATTTCGATTTTCTTGTGTTCCGTGTCGCTGCGGCGCAATTCGTCGCGCAGTTCGCTGTAACGGTCCCTTCGGCCCATCCACGTGCCGCGTATCAACTGCAGCAGTTCGGCATCGGTTGCGCCGGCGCGCAGCGGCGTGCGCAGGTCGAGTCCCTCGGCGGCGAACAGGCAATTGTAGAATTGGCCTTCCGAGGATAGGCGCGCCCTGCTGCAGGCTCCGCAGAACGGCTGCGATATGGAAGAGATGAAGCCGACTTCGCCGGCGCCGTCGTCGAAGCGCCATCGCTGCGCCACCTCGCCGCGATAATTTTCCGAGATCGCGTGCATCGGCCAGCGAGCGTGAACGCGCGCCGCGAGCTCGCGCGAGGGTACAACCATCTTCGGGTCCCAGCCGTTGCGATTGCCGACGTCCATGAATTCGATGAAGCGCACGATCACGGGCCGGCCGCGGAAATAGTCGACGAGGTCGAGCGCCGTGTGATCGTTGACTCCGCGTTCGATGACCGTGTTGACTTTGACCGGTGTGAGCCCCGCCGCGATCGCTGCGTCGATGCCGTCGAGCACCTGGTCCAAGGCAGCGAAGCCGCCGCTCATGCGCTTGAAGGTCTCATTGTCGAGCGTATCGAGGCTCACGGTCACGCGCTTCAGTCCGTTCGCGAACAGATCGACCGCATGCTGCCCGAGCAGCACCCCATTCGTCGTCAGCGCGATATCCTGGATTTCGCCGATATCCGACAGATCGCCGACCAAATCCGCAAGATTCGCTCGCAGCAGCGGCTCACCGCCGGTCAAGCGCAACTTGCGCACGCCGAGATTTGCGAACAGGCGCGAGAGGCGCGTGATTTCGTCGAACGCCAGGCGCTCCTGGGACCGCAGGAAGCGGTAATGCTCGTGGAACGCGTCCTTCGGCATGCAATATGGACAGCGAAAATTGCACCGGTCCATGACCGAAATACGCAGGTCGTGCAGCGGCCGGCCTAGACGGTCGAGCGGATTGTTGATTCCGCGAATGTCGTGAATGTCACTCGCCATGACTGCACAGGTTACCAGCGGTATACGCTGGTGACGAAGCCTTTCGGATAGGTGTTCGGGCCGGGCGGCAGTTCGACGAAACCGTCGGTGCCCGCGAGACTCAAGAAATCGCCGGAGCCGTTCGGCGGGCGTGGGTTGGCCCATGGGCGGCCCCAATCGTCGTGTTCGATCGACACCGGTAGGAAGTAGGTCAGCGGGGCTTGAAACGTCACCGGGGCGGCCAACGCCAAGCGCTCGGTGGGTTCGCGCTTCGTGCCCATCGCGGCGGCAATCGCCGGAATCACATAGCGGATCAGGCAAACGAGCGTCGACACGGGGTTGCCCGGCAGCCCGAACACCGCCTGGCCTTGGGGCGCAATGCCGAACCACATCGGCTTCCCGGGCCGCTGCGCAATATGGTGGAAAATCGCCTTCACGCCGAGCTGCTCGAGTACTTGCGGCACGAGATCGAAGCGGCCCATAGAGACCCCGCCGCTCAACACGAGCAAGTCGTGCGTCGTCAAATGCAGCGCCAAGCGCTCGCGCAGCATGGCTTCATCGTCGCGCACGTGATCATCGCCGATGCGCGCGAAGCCGCGCTGCCGCAAGGTCGCGGCCACCGCGTACGCGTTCGAACGGCGCACCTGATAGTCGGCGATGGGATCGCCGGGCTCGATCAATTCATCGCCCGTCGAGATCACCATCACCGCGGGCTGGCTGCTGACGCGCACGCGCGCCATGCCGGCGGATGC
>DAIDVO010000007.1 GCA_027456085.1 Steroidobacteraceae bacterium
CCTTGACGTCCTCGAAATAGGGCCAGCACGGCTGCCCGAGGCCCCACGGGTGACTCAAGTCATAGAACTCCAGTCCCATGCGGTTCTTGAGGTTTTCTTCAAACGTGATCCCGCGAATAGTGATCATGCGATGCGCGCTCCTCGCCGTCCGTTTCCGACAAAGTACCGGATAGTGGTACTGTATGTCCACCAGATGATTATGGCACACAATACGGACCCAAAGGATCCGGGAAGGGAGCAGCCGTAGGCTGGAACAAGTAGCGCGACGGCGAAGGTCGTGGTCGTCCATGACATACGTCGAGCCTCAGCCGCCGTTCCATTATCCCGACCCGGCGACGACGAAGAGTAGCTGACGCCGCCGATTGCGCCTGTGTACACTCGCGCGGATGCGCCCTCCCATCCATCATATGATCCCCGGCCTTGCGTGCTATGCGGGCCTGATCGCCGTGTTGCTCGCGCCGGCGCCGGCCGGTGCCACGACGAAGGGCTTGAGTCAGATCGTCACGCCCGATCTGCAGCCCGTCGGTCAGCTGTCGTTGAGCCTGCAAGCGCAGGCGCGCCCCATCGGCAATCCCTACGAACTGCAGGCTGAATTGGGGCTCACGAAGTGGATCGAGGCTGCCGTATTCCAAGGCTTTTCGCCGGATGAACAGGTCCTGGGCAGCGAAATCGCGCTGGTCGATCACGGCCCGTATTTGCTGACGACGGGCTTCATCAATTGGTCGACCAGCGGCGTGGCGCCGCAGCCGCTGCTCGAAGGCGGCTATTACACGGAGCATGAGAAAGTCATGGCCGGAGCGGTGCGCGTCGGCAACCGCGACGAAGCGCTGCTCGGATGGGCGTATGATTTCAATTCCACGTGGCGCCTTCAGTTCGATTATCAAGGCGGCAAGGAAAATTTCGTCACGGCCGGCTTCACTTGGAATGTGACACGCGCGCTGCAAGTGAATCCCGCGGTGTATATCGCCAACCACGGCTCGCACGGCGCCTCCGGCTACATCGTATTCACGTACACCTTGCCGCTGTGGTAGCGCGCGTACCGCGCGCTCAGCCGAGATCCGGCAGCTCGCGCCGAAATCCCACGTCATCGCCGTCGGCGCCGTCGAATTCGCGCGCATGGCGGTGGCCGGCGTAGACCGCGGCCGCGATCGTACCGGGAACGTAGCAATCGCCGATCGACGCGATCGACACGATGCCGGCTGCGGCGAGCCTGTCCGGCGCGGCGGCGAGCGCAAGCGCGAGTCCATCGTTAGGCAGGCGCGAGGTGACCGTGACGACCGAGGCCGCGGGCACGCGCGAGCACCGGCCCGTGACCACGCAGGCGAGTTGCAATTCGCGGCCGTCGTATGAGAGCGCGTTGTGCTGCGTGAGGATGTCGACGCCGATTTCGAGCAAGCGTCGATGAATCGCCGGCTGTTCGAGTGTGTTGACCGTCCAGGCCGAGGGCAGGGAAGCGGGCGTCGCCAAACTTACCGCGCGGCCTTGCGCACGCAGCCGCTCGGCGAGCAGCCCGCCGAGGGAGTAATGGTCGTCGTCGAAGATGACGACCGGAGAGGATGGTATTTGCCCGCCGAACAAATCATCGGGCGTGAACACGTCCGCCCGCTCGAAGCCCGCTATCGGAAACCGGTTGGCGCGGCCGACACCGTCGCGCCGCCAGCTTGCGCCGGTCGCGAGAACCACGCGATTCGCGCCGAATTCGAAAATCTGTTCCGCCGAGACCATGCTGTCGCGGTAGATTTGGACCTCCGGCATCTTGCGTAATTGTTGCACGCGGTAGTCGCGAACCCGCGCCCAGGCGCCGAGGCCCGGAAGCCGCGATTCGTGCGCCACGCGGCCGCCCAAGTCCGCGCACGCCTCCGCGAGGTCGACTCGACAGCCGCGCCGGCCGAGCAGCCGCGCGCATTCGAGCCCGGCGGGGCCCGCGCCGACGATCAGAAAGCGGTCGTCGCCGGCCGCCCGCGGAACGTATTCGGGGTGCCAGCCTTTGCGCCATTCCTCCCCCATCGTCGGGTTCTGCGTGCAGCGGATCGGGGTCGCCGTGTAGTCGCCGGAGACGCAAACGTTGCAGCCGATGCATTCGCGGATGTCGTCGATGTCGCCGGTTTCGATCTTCCGCGGCAAGAAAGGGTCCGCGATCGACGGTCGCGCCGCTCCGATCATGTCGAGGACTCCACGCCGAACCTGCGAGACCATCATGTCGGGCGACGTAAATCGGCCGACGCCGACGACGGGCTTGCTGGTGACGGTTTTCACGAACCGCACGAACTCTTCCTGGAAGCCCTCCGGCGCGAAGCGTGACGTGACCGAGTCGTTCGCCCAGCCGCTCAAGTTCACGTCCCAAAGATCCGGCAGCTCGGCGAACATTTCGACGAGTTCGCGCCCTTCGCCGGAGCTCGCCAGCCCGTCCGCGCCGCGGCGTTCGTCGACGGCCAGCCGCAGCGCGACCGCGCAGCGGTCGCAGACGGCCTCCTTCGTATCCTCGAGCAGCTCGCGCAACAGGCGCGCTCTATTCGTAAGACTTCCGCCGTACTCGTCGGTGCGTCGATTGTGGCGCGCGAGAAGGAAATGCATCGCGAGCGACAAGTCGTGCGCGGCGTATACGTAGATCACGTCGAAGCCGGCGCGGCGCGCGCGCAGCGCCGCGGCCCGGTGCCAGCGCCGGTATGCGCGGATGTCCGCTTTGGTCATCGCGCGTGCCTGCGCGGGCGCGTAGCTGTAGGGACTGACGCAATGGCTGGGTCCGATCGCGGCTTCGCGCGAATAATGATTCGCGCTGTTGATCCCCGCGTGCGCAAGCTCGATCGCCGCCAGTGCGCCGTGCGCGTGCACGGCAGCGGCGATCAGCGCGAGCGCCGGCACGTCGCGATCGTCCCACAACCGGCCCTCGACGTAAGGGGACAAGTCGCTCGATGGATGGATCTCGACTTCCTCGGTGCTGACGACCGCCCAGCCGCCCTCGGCTTTCACGCCACGCATCGCCGCATGGCTGCGCGGCTTCGCGTGGCCCATGCCGTTGCAGTGAGGAACCTGGAAGAAGCGGTTCTTTGCGGTGAGCGGGCCGATCTTGACCGGCTCGAACAAAATATCGAAGCGTGGGTCGCGCGGCAACGGGATGTCTCTCGATCGAAACCAGGTTCTAGGTGTAGTAGCGCGTCAGCGATACGGCGGCGCAACCGGGCTTGGCCTGCGATTCGCGCTCGATGGTCGTATGCCATTCGGCCTGAATGCCGCCGACGAAGCCCGTGCAGCTTGCGAGCTTCACGCGTGCGCGGATTCTGGTCCCGACCAGGACCGGTCCCGGAAAGCGCACCCGGTCGAGCCCGTAATTGACGACCAGACGAACACCCTCGATGCGCAGGCACTGCTGCACGAGATGGGGCAACAGCGACAAGGTCAGGAAGCCGTGCGCGATCGTGCTGCCGAACGGCGACTCGCGCCGCGCGCGTTCTTGATCGACGTGGATCCATTGTTGATCGCTGGTCGCGTCGGCGAATCGATTGACGCGCTCCTGATCGACCAGGAACCAATCGCCGACCGCTACCTCCTGCCCTACCAGAGCGTTCAATTCTTCAATACCGGCAACGATTCGCATGCTCTTCGGCTCCAGTCATTGTCGCGCATAGGCTATCAGTTTCGCGGCATCGAATGCTCGCGATCGAGCGCGAGATCTGCCGTCAACGCAGGCGCATGGGCGCGCCGTATCCGGTGAGCTCGAGATATCCACGCCCGACCGGCTTGCCGTGTTCGCTCGCGCGCACCGCGCCTTCCCAATAGATCGCACCGCTCGACCGGCGCGCATCGTTCTCCTGATCATCCATCAACGGCCGTAGCGTGAGGCGGCGCGCGCCGACGCGCACGCGCCATTCGATGGGATAGGAAATCGCGGTTCGCGGCGATTTCCACTGCCGCAGCGGCGTGAATGCGACCTCGGACGGTGCAAAGGTCTCGAGCGCGCCGCCCGAGTCCCGCAGGCTCGCGCCGGCCCAGCGCACAGTGCCGTTTGCGCCGCGAATCCGAAACGCCATCACGGCGCCGCCGTCGTCCAGATTGATTCCGATCCAATCCCAGCCGATCGCGCCGCGGTCGAGGTAGGCGCTCGACCACTCGTGGTCCAGCCACGCCTCGCCGCTGACCGCATCGCGACGGCCGGAGCGCACGACCTCGCCGCCCACGCGAAGATGCGGAATGCTGTAGTAATAGCTCGCAGCCTCGGGGTCCGGACCTTTGCGGCTGAATCCGGACGCACCGTTCAACATCGGCGGCTGGGTCGGATAAAACGTGAGATGGAGCGAAAAATGCGCGCCGGCGACTTGCGCGTGGTAAGCGCCGTCATTTGCGCGCGCGAGCTTCCAATCGCCGATCCACACGCGCGTATCGCCGGCATCGGCCTGCGCCAATCCAAAGCCCGCCCGCGCGATGCGCTGATCGCGCCAGAGCCGCCCGCGCGTCGGATCGCCGAGCGCTGCGTGCGCGATGATGAGCTGCCGTGGGCTGAACGCGCTCGGATTCTCGCGCCAGATGGACGGGCGCGTGCGAAAAAATGTGATTTGAAAACCCAAGGGCTTGCCGCTCGCGGTTTTCAGCCAGCCCGTGACGTACCACCACTCGGTGCGAAATCGGTCGTGGCTGCCGTAATCGGCGGGAAATGTCGGCACAGCGCCCGGCATGACCGCGGCGTACGCCGTATCCGGCGCGTAGCGTGCGCCGGCAGCGGGCAAAGCATGCCCGGCGCAAAAAGCCAACGCGGCGGCAAAGGCCGGCGCGGCGGCGCTCGGGCCTCTCACCAATCCTCCCGCAGCGCGCGCAGCGCGTCCTGGCTGACCGCGGAGCGCCCGCTCCAAACCGCAGTGCCCGCGGCTGCCGCGACCAATATCGCGCCGAGCACGCTCAACTGCCAGAAGGGAATCGCGAGGTCGATGCTCCAGTGGAATGATTCGCGATTGATCACGTAGACCAGCACCAGACTGAGCACGACGCCGAGCGTCATGCCGTAGAGTACGCCGAGCGTACTCAGCACGACGCCCTCATGCGCGAGCAGGCGGATGACCTGGCCGCGCAGCATGCCGATGTGGCGGAGCATGCCGAATTCCGCGCGGCGGGCGAGCGCGGTCGAACTTGCGGCGAAGCCGACGCCCGCGAGCCCGATGAGCACGGAGATCGCCTCGATCGCGTAAGTGACCGTGAATGCGCGATCGAAAATCCGCAGGGAGTGTCGGCGCACCGCGGTCGAAGTTCGTATTTCCAAGGAGTCCGGGCGTGCAAAGCACTTATGCACGGCGGCAACGACCGCGGCGCCGTCCTGGCCGGGCGCCAGCCAGATCGCGCCCTCCGTCGCCGTGGAGTCGCCGGTGGCGGCGAGATAATCGGCGCGTTCGATCACGATCGCGCCGCCGCTGCGCGCATAATCGCGCCAGACGCCGGCGACGTAGAATCGATGTGCCCAGCCCGCGAGCGGCAACATGAGCGTGCCGCCGGGACGGTAGCCGTAGATGTCCGCGACCGCCTCGGAGATCCACGCGGGCCGCGCATTCGGCGGGGCTGCGCCGTGCACTGTGCGTACCAGCGGCAAAATGGTCGCGGCTTGCGCTCTCGTCAAATCGCGCGCGATCAACGTAACCGGCATTCGGGCTCCGGCGAGATCGATTTGCCGCGTGCGGCGGAATTCGACGCGCTCGACGCCGGCTACCGCGGCGATCTTCGCCTGATCCTCCGGGCTCCAATACGATGTCCCGCTGCCGATCGGCACGCGCAGCTCGATATCCGCGGGCAAGAGCCGCGTAAGCCAGTTCTCGAACGAGACCCGGAACGAGTACACCATGATAGCCATCGCGACCATGAGGCTGAAGCTCACGATGATCGACGCGAGGCTCAACGTCGATAGCGCGACGTTGTCGCGCAGCTGCGCGATCGCCGTATCCAGAACGACGCGCCCCGAATGCGGCGCCGCCCGCAGCAGCCGCACCGTCAGCGGGGGCACGAGGAGAACGGCGCCGAACAACAGCGCCGCAACGGATATATAGCCGAAGATCGGCAGGTGCGCGACCGGCGGCAGCCATGCGATTCCGACTCCTGCGAGACACAGGATGACTCCAAGCCACGGGCCGGCGGTGCTCTGCACCGCGGCGGCGCCGCCGCCGCCCTTGAGCGCGCGCGCCGGCGCAATGCGGGCGGCGGCGCGCGCCGGCAACCAGGCCCCAAACGCCGAGACCAGCACCCCCATCGCGAAAAACGCGCAAAGCGCGAGTGGTTGCGCCGCCAAGGATGCGCCGACGATGCGCAGCTGGTCGTTGCCGAGATCGGAGGTGAACAGGCGCAGCATGAGCGCGGCGATCAATGCACCCACACCCAAGCCGAGAGCGCCGCCGACAGCCCCCCAAAGCGCGCCCTCGGCCGTTAGTGCGCGCTCGAGTTGCGCGCGCGTAACGCCAAGCGCGCGCAGCAGCGCGAGCGAGTTGCGCCGGCGCAGAACCGAGAGCGACTGCGTCGAGAACACCAGGAACGCGCCGGTCCACAGCGCGACCAGCGCGAGCATGTTCAGATTGACGCGATACGCGCGCGTGGCGGTCGCCGCGCGGTCGCGTTCGGCACGTGGAGCGATCGCAAAGATTCCGGCCGGCAGAGTCCGCTGCAGCCGCGCGCGAAACGCGTCCGGATCGCGGCCGTCGACGAGGCGCAGATCGATGCGGTTCAAGCGCCCGATGCGATCGAAGAACCATTGCGCGGAGGCGATGTCCATGATCCCGAGCGGCTGTGAATAGACATCCGCCGGAATTATGCCGAGCACGACCAGGTGCTTCGGCGCGTCGCCGACGATCACGGCAAGCGCGTCGCCGCGCCCGGCGCCGAGTTGCGCCGCGGCCGCCGCGGACAGATAAATTCCGTCGGGCCGCATCAGATCGAGTATCCCGGCGCCCACGCCCGCGATCAACGCAGGCTGCATTTGGTCCGCGCGCAACGGATCCATGCCGAGCACCTTCAGCGGCAGGGGTCGGCCCGGCAGCGCGGCGTCGATTTCGAGGACCGGGCTTGCCACGGCGACGTCCGGATTGCGCGCAAGCAGCGGAAATAGGCTCTCCGAGAATCCATCGCGGGAGCCGCGCACGACCACGTCGGATTCGCCGACCAAGCGGCGCGCCGCGCGCGTGAATTGCGCGAGCGCGGCGCCGTTAACGAGAAAGATTGCGGATGCGAGCGCAACGCCGATCGCGATCGCGAGCACCGAGATGATGGGGCGCGCCGGCTGCTCGCGGATCTGCGACACCAACAGCACGCGCCACACGCCGAGCGCGCCGCCGCGTGCGCGCCGCGCACCCATATTAAGCGCGCTCCTCGGCCTTGAGGCCGTGCGCATCGAGAATCAAGATGCGGTCGGCGGTTTCCGCGGCGGCGCGCGAGTGCGTGATCAACACGCCGGCGCCGGCATCCTGTTTGACTTGCATGCGCAGCAGTGCGAGCGTTTGCACGGCGCTGCGCGGGTCGAGGTTGCCGGTTGGCTCGTCGGCGAGCAGGACGCGCGGCCGATGGGCGAGGGCGCGCGCGATCGCGACACGTTGGATCTCGCCGCCCGAGAGCTCGCGCGGGAAGCGCTGCGCGAGCTCGCCGACTCCGAGCGCCTCGAGCACCGCATCGGTGCGCGCGCGGCGCGCGCTTTGCGCAATTCCGAGTAATTCGAGAGGCAGTGCGACGTTCTGCCGCACCGTCAAATAGGGCAACACATGGAATGCCTGGAACACGAACCCGATCGCGCGGCGCCGGAGCAAGGTCGTCTCATCATCCCCGATGGTCGACAAGTCGATTCCGTCGAGCAGCACGCGGCCGGAATCGGGGCGATCGAGTCCGGCGAGCAAGTTGAGCAGCGTCGACTTGCCGACGCCGGACTCGCCCATGATTGCGAGATACTCGCCGGGCAAAACCTCGAGATCGACCCGGTGGAGCACGGCCGGGCGATTCGCGCCGTAGCGCTTGCTCACTCGCTCGAGGCGCAGCAGAGCGGTCCCGGTCGCTGCCGTGTGATCCGCTCTCGCCGCGTGCTCAGCCACAGCGTCGGCGCGACTTCAAGCCGCGTCGATTCCGATGACCGCCTTAACCTCGAGGAAATCGCGCAAGCCGTGCTCCCCGTATTCGCGGCCGTTGCCCGACATCTTGAATCCGCCGAAAGGAGTCTTCATGTCGCCGAATGCGCCGTTCAAGCAAACCTGGCCGGCGCGGATGCGGGCGCCGACCTTGCGCGCATGCGAATTGTCGCGCGACCACACATAGGCCGAGAGCCCATAAGGAGTATCGTTCGCAATCTGGATCGCCTCTTCCTCGGTCTTGTAGGGCAGGATGCAGAGCACGGGGCCGAATATCTCCTCGCGTGCGATCGCCATGTGATTGGTGACGTTCGAAAATATCGTCGGCCTGACGAAATAGCCCTTCTCGATGCCGGCCGGGCGGCCCGGGCCACCGACGACCACCTTCGCGCCCTCGGCGATCACCTTGGCGATATAGCCTTCGATGCGCTCGAACTGCGGCTTCGAGACGACCGGTCCGACATTCGTCGCGGGCGATGCCGGATCTCCGACTACGACGCCGGTGGCGACGCGCTGCGCGATCGCCTCGACTTCGGCGAGCCGCGACTCCGGCACCAGCATGCGCGTCGGCGCGTTGCAGGATTGCCCAGAGTTCTGGAACACGTGCAGCACGCTCTTGTGCACCGCGCGTTCGAAGTCGGCGTCTTCCAGCAAAATATTCGGCGACTTGCCGCCGAGTTCCTGCTGGACGCGCTTGACCGTGGCCGCCGCATTGCGCGCAACTTCAATCCCGGCGCGCGTCGATCCGGTGAAGGACACCATGTCGACTCCGGGATGCGAGGACAGCGGGGCGCCGACATGGGGGCCATCGCCGTTGATCAGGTTGAACACGCCCCTGGGCACGCCCGCTTCATGCATGACTTTCGCCCACAACATCGCGCTGAACGGCGAGTACTCGGACGGCTTCAACACCATCGTGCATCCGGCGGCGATCGCTGGCACGACTTTCGCGGCCACTTGGTTGATCGGCCAGTTCCATGGCGTGATCAGCGCGCATACGCCGACCGGCTCGAGGACCAGCCGGGTCGTGCCGCGCATCTCCTCAAAACTGAACGTCTTCATCACATCGATCATCGCGCTCAAGTGGCCGACGCCGATATTGGCCTGCGAACCCTTCGCGAGCGTGATCGGGGCGCCCATTTCAAGCGAGATCGCCGCGGCGATCTCGTCGTAATGCGCCTTGTAGGCGGCGAGCATCCGCTCGAGCAAAGCGAGGCGTTCGGCGGGGCTCGTGCGCGCGAAACCGTCGAATGCGCGGCGCGCGGCGGCGACCGCCAAATCGACGTCCTTGGCGCTTCCCATCGAGATCACGCCCGCGACGGCCTCGGTCGCCGGGTTGATGACCTGAAATTCCTTCGGTTCCGCAGGATCGACCCATTGACCGTCCACGTAGAATTTGCGCTCGTCGTACAGCATCGCGTTAAGCCTCTGGCGGTTCCGGGGAATGTGGCGCCATTCTACTTGATCGGCCCCCGGGCGCGTCCAACCATCGGCGCGCAACGTGCGCACGGGGCGCCGGCGTAGCGGCCGGCGCGCCGCCCGTGCACACGGTATGCTGTCGCCGGTTGCCGACGCCGACGCCGCCCGGGGAATACGGGCGGAAGATATATGATTACACTGTGTGCCGGCGCCACTACGGCGCCTCGGAAGCGGGAGATTCACATGCGTCGTTGGGGTGTCGCGGTTCTGGCTTTGGTGTGGTTTACGGCGCCGTCCGTCAGTGCTGCTGCCGAGTGGAACCCGGTCCGGGTCGAGCCCGTATCCATCGGGCCGGAGGCGAACCGCATCATCGTGGGTTTCCGCACGACCGCGGCCAACGCGATGGCGACGTCGATCAACTCGCGCATGCAGGCGCAAGCGTTCAGGATCGTGCAGGCGCGGACGACGGCGCAGGATGTCGTTCAGCTCGCTCAGCGCGTCAACATTGCGATCGCCGGGTCGCGCCAATTGACGCCGAGCATGCATGTGCTGTTCCTGCCAAGGAGGCTCTACGGAGCGGACGTCCTCGCGGCGCTCGCGCAGCTGCGCGCCGACCCCGCGGTGCTGTTCGCCTCCATCGATCATCGCCGCTATGCGCTCGCGCTGCCGAACGATCCGTTGTTTCCTTCGACGTCGACGACCCTATGTACGGTCTCGCTCGGCTGTAACCCGGCCCAGTCCTACGACAGCGGCCAGTGGTACATGCGCACGCCGCCTGCGGCCGCGACGGCGGCGGACAACGATTTGGCCGCAACCGACGCGGTGTCCGCGTGGAACCTCACGCCCGGGAGCACGGGCGTAATCGTCGCCGACGTCGATACCGGCGTGCTCTTCGATCACCCGGATCTTGGGCGCGCCGGCCTCGGCGGGCGCCTCTTGCCGGGCTACGACTTCGTCGGTCAGGACTACGATCCGGTCAATAGCGCGGCGCTCGGCACCTATTTGATCGCGAACGACGGCGACGGCTATGACCCGGACCCGTCGGACCCCGGCGACTGGGTCAGCAGTACGGATTTCCAATACAAGGACTCTCAAGGCAACAATCTGTTCCCTTCGTCGAGTTGCGGCCAGCTGGATCCGACGTCGAACACCTACCTTCCCGTCGACAGTTCCTGGCACGGCACGCGCGTCTCCGGCATCCTGGGCGCGGTGACGAACAATGGTGTCGGCATCGCCGGCATGACCTGGGGTCCCTGGCTTCTGCCGTTGCGTGCGCTCGGCAAATGCGGCGGTTACGACTCGGACATCATCACGGCGATCCAATGGGCGGCGGGCCTGCCGGTCAGCGGTGTGCCGACCAATCCTTACCCCGCGAACATCGTCAACCTGAGCCTCGGCGGCAGCGGCAGCTGCCCGGCCTCATATCAGACCGTTTTGCAGCAGGTGACCGCCCTCGGCGTGCTGGTCGTCGCCTCGGCGGGCAACGGGGGTAATCCGGGCTCGAGCGCGCCGGTCGACGCGCCGGCCAATTGCAGCGCACTCGTACAGGGCGTCGTCGCGGTCGCGGGCTTGCGCAACGTCGGCACGAAAGTCGGCTACAGCAGTTCCGGTCCCGAAGTCAGCGTCTCCGCGCCGGCCGGCAATTGCGTGATATCGACCGCCTGCCTGCGCT
>DAIDVO010000008.1 GCA_027456085.1 Steroidobacteraceae bacterium
TGTCCCCAGTCGCGCCGAGAATCCAGATTCCCGAGGTACAGTGCATCCTACAAGCCCACTTGAATTCGCGTCAGTGCCCGCGTGATCTTGCGCGATACGAACGTCTCGCCGCGCAGCGGCGATTCATGATTTAAGAGAATGCCGTTGCAGGCGAACATCCCGTAGGCTTCGCGGTAATTCACCGTGATCCAGTACGCGTAAACCTTCGCCGCACCGTACGGGGAACGCGGATAGAACGGGGTCGTTTCCCGCTGCGGAACTTCCTGGACCTTGCCGAACATCTCGGAGGTCGACGCCTGGTAGAAGCGGGTTTTTCTTTCGAGCCCGAGGATGCGGATCGTCTCCAATACCCGCAGCGTCCCGACCGCATCGGAATTCGTCGTGTACTCCGGGGTCTCGAAGGAGACCCCGACATGGCTTTGCGCCGCGAGGTTGTAGATCTCGTCGGGCTTTACTTCCTGAACGATGCGGATGAGGTTGGTCGAGTCGGTGAGGTCGCCGTAGTGCAAACGCATGCGCACGTGCTGCTCGTGCGGGTCCTGATACAGGTGATCGATGCGGTCGGTATTGAACGAGGAGGCGCGGCGTTTCACGCCGTGGACGGCGTAGCCCTTGGCCAAAAGAAACTCGGCCAAATAGGCTCCGTCTTGACCCGTGATTCCTGTTATTAGGGCAATCTTCGTCAATTACGAATCTCCGATTTCTCCAGTTGACCACGTCAATCGGGGCGAGCTACCCATGGCGGCCGCGACCTGATGCGCTCGGCGGTCCACTTCTCGTCCGCCACCTGCCCGAATGGCGGATACCGCAAATGAGATCAATGCCGCGCACAGGCACAGTTAATCATATGCTGGTTTACCTATTGCAATCCATGCCCAAGGCAATAGCCGAAGAACGCTTATGGCGATCACAGCCTGAATAACCCTCAAATGCGCCTTGCATCTGCGCGCCGCCGCCAAGTGAGCAACGCGGCGGATACGCCCACGCAAACCGTCGCGTTGCCCGCGATCGTATCTATTCCGTCCATGAAATGAAAATAAGCGCATCGGGGACCTTGCCGATCACGCCGAGCGGCGTCGCCGCGGATGTCGAAATGCGGCTACAATCCCGCCGGTGAAATCCCTGCAGCACTTGATCGACAGCAATCGGAACTGGGCCGAAACGGTGCGCAAGAGCGACCCGGACTTCTTCGCGCGATTGGCGCGTCAACAAACGCCGCGCTATTTGTGGATCGGCTGCTCGGACAGCCGCGTGCCGGCGAACGAAATCGTCGGCCTGCCGCCGGGCGAACTGTTCGTCCATCGCAACGTCGCCAACGTCGTCGTGCACTCGGACCTGAATTGCCTCACCGTCATGCAATTCGCCGTGGACGTGCTGAAAGTGCGGCACATCATGGTCGTCGGCCACTACGGCTGCAGCGGCGTGCGTTCGGCGCTCGCGAACGAACGCATCGGCTTGAGCGACAACTGGCTGCGCCACGTGCAGGACGTGCGCGAGCAGCACGGTGCCGCACTCGGCAAGATCCCCGATCACGCGCGGCGCGTCGACCGCCTGTGCGAATTGAACGTGCTCGAACAGGTGACCCACGTCTGCCAAACCTCGATAGTTCGCGATGCGTGGGAGCGCGGACAGCCGCTCGAGATCCACGGCTGGGTGTACGGATTGACGAACGGCCTCGTGCGCGATCTCGAGTACACGGTATGCGGCGGCGCCGAGGCGCAGACGCGCTACGCGCACGCGCTCGCGGCCGTGTCGCGCGACGGTTGATCCGCAAGCGGGCGGGGCGCTGCGGCGCTCGCGGCCGCATGCTATCCTGCACGCATCCGGCAATTGGATTCTTTTGATCAGGAGGGTGCTCATGCGCGCATTGGTTCGCGGTGTTTTCTTTGCCGTCGCGATCGCGGCGTCATCGGCCGGAGTCGGCGTCGCCGCGGCCAATCGGCCGATGACTCTCGACGAGGCGCTCGCCGTCATGCAGGCGCATCGATTCGTCGATTTGACGCACACGTTCAGGCCGGGTATTCCGCACTGGAAGGGCGCGCCGAACGAGAGCGTGAAGACGCTCTATACGATCAAGAAGGACGGGTTCCGGATCAACGAGTATTGCCATATTGGGCAGTGGGGAACGCACGTCGATCCGCCGGCGCATTTCCACGATGGCCTGAACACCGTCGATCGCATACCCCCGAATCAAATGCTGATGCCGCTCGTCGTCATCGACGTGCACCGGAAAGTCGCGAAGAATCCGGACTACACGCTCGAGCTTTCGGACGTCTATGCGTGGGAGAAGCGCCACGGCCGCATTCCGCGCGGCGCGTTCGTCGCGATGCGCACCGACTGGTCGAAGCGCTGGCCCGACCAGGCGAAGATGATGAACCGCGACGCGAAGGGCGTATATCACTATCCCGGATGGAGCATGCCCGTCCTCAAGCTCCTGTACGAGGAGCGCGGCATCACGGCCTCCGGTCACGAGACCACGGATACCGATCCCGGCTCCGCGACGACGAAGGACGACTACTCCCTGGAATCGTACATCCTCGGCCTGAATCACTACCAGATCGAGCTCCTCGCGCATCTCGACAAAGTGCCGGAGGCGGGCGGCGTGGTCTGGGTCGCGTTCCCCAAGGTCGGCGACGGCTCGGGGTTCCCGGCGCGCGTCATCGCGATCGTGCCATGAGCGGACCGGGCATGAGCGCCACGGCGCCGCTGATCGAATACGCCGACGCAAGCGCCGAGGTGCGGGCCGTCTACGACGACATCATGGCTACCCGCAAGACCGACTGGATCAACAACTTCTGGAAGGCTCTTGCGAACGATCCGGCCAGCTTGCGGCGCATTTGGTCGAACATCAAAGAAGTGATGGGCCCGGGCGCACTCGACCCCGTGACCAAGGAGCTCCTGTACGTCGCGATCAGCGTGACGAACGGCTGCAACTACTGCATCGCATCGCATAGCGCCTCCGCGCGTGCGAAAGGCATGACCAGCGCGCAATTCGCGGAGATGCTCGCGATCGTCGGTCTCGCGAACGAGACGAACCGCCTGGTCACCGGACTCGGCGTGCCGGTCGACGAACGGTTTCGATGAACGGATGAGGATTTGGAGCCATGAACGAAAGCAAGATCGCAAAGGTCAAACTGAATCGATGGAATGACCTGAAGGCCGAGCCGCTCAAGGAGGGCCTCACGCGCAAGCTCGTGACGGGCGAGCGCATGATGATTGCGCACGTCTACTTGAAAAAAGGCGTCGACGTGCCGCGGCATGCGCATGAAAACGAACAGCTCACCTACATCCTCGATGGCGCGTTGCGCTTCTGGTTCGGCGCGAACGATGATCAAGAACTCATCGTCGGCGCAGGCGAAGTCATCGTGATTCCGCCGAACCTGCCGCACCGCGCGCTCGCGCTCGAAGATACGCTCGACGTGGATGTATTCAGCCCGCCGCGCCAGGATTGGCTCTCCGGCACCGACTCCTACCTCAGGCGCTGAACTCATGAGCCGCTATGTCATATCGCCGCAGGTCGCGGCCGCGGTCAAGGAATTCAAGCTTCCGGAGCGTCTCGGCTTCGGCGCCGTCGTCGCGCCGGTGATGTTCTCGGCGCAATGGCGCGACGGTGCGTGGGACAACGGCGAACTCCTGCCGTACGGACCGATCGAGATCCTGCCCGGCGCGCGCGCGCTGCACTATGCCGAGCTCGTGTTCGAAGGCATGAAGGCGTATTGCGTCGGCCGCACCTGGCCCAATCTGTTCCGCCCGCGCGACAACTGGCAGCGCCTGGCGCGCTCGGCGGAACGTTTGTCGATGCCGAAGGTGCCGGAGACGCTGTTTTTCGATGCGCTCGACGCGGTCGCCGGCGCCTGCCGCCCGCTGATCCCGAACGTGTCCGGCAGGTCGCTCTACCTGCGGCCGTTTCTGTTCGGTACGGAGTCGGGATACCTCTTGCGCAATTCGAACGAATTCCGTTTCATGGTCATCGCCAATCCCGTCGAGAGCTACGCGACCGTACCGATGCGCGTCGCCATAGAGCGGCTCGATGTGCGCGCCGCCGTCGGCGGCGTCGGCGCCGCCAAGGCGTCCGCGAACTACGCCGCTTCGCTTCGCGCCTCGAGCGCGGCGGCAGCGCGCGGCTACACGGTCGCGCTCTGGCTCGACGCGCGCGACCAGCGCTACATCCAGGAATTGTCCGGCATGAACCTGTTCGCCGTGATTCGCGGCGAGCTGCACACGCCGGAGCTCGACGGCGCGATCCTGCCGGGCATTACGCGCGATTCGCTGATCGCGCTCGCACGGCAAATGGGAATGGAATTGCGCGAACGGCGCATGCCGATCGACGAGCTTCTCGCGGACATCGCGAGCGCCGAGTGCAGCGAAGTCTTCGCCTGCGGCACCGCGGCGATCGTGAGTCCCATCAGCGTGCTCGCGGACCGCGACGGACGCGAATACGCGCCCGCCAAGATCGACGTGGTCGCGAAGACCCTGCGCGAGGCGCTGCTCGCGATTCAAGAGCGGCGCGCGCCGGATCCGTTCGGCTGGACGCGCGACGTCGCGCCGTTCACCGCGACGCTCTAGAGACCAAAAAAACGCAAAAAAAGCGGGCGGGATCCGCATCCCGCCCGCCGCCGCTTCCGGCTCGGCCATCCGGCCTTTAGAACTTGTAGCGCAAGTGCACCTTGAACCAGCGCGGCATGCCCGGGTAGACCTGCGCGAGGCCGTTGATCGAAACGTTGTCGAAGCCCATGACGCCATAGTGCTTGTTCGCGACGTTCTCGACCGAGGCGCCGATCTCGAACCGGTCCCCGTGCGCCGCATAGTTCAAACGAACGTTCGCGATGCCGTAGCCCGACTGCAAGACATCGGGGACGTCGGACAAGTTGAACCAGAAGCTCGACAGATAGTTGCCGTCGGCCTGGAACGACAAATGCCCGGTGCCGACGGGAATCGTGTAGCGGGCCATCGCATTGCCGCTCCAGCGCGGTGCGTTCGGCGGCGTGTAGTCGCCGTTGATCGGCAAACCGTAGTTCGGCGAGCTTTGGTCCGTCGTGCAGCAGCGGCCGGCGACGTTGACGACGATTGCATCGACGTAGGCGGCGCCGGCGCTGAATTGCCAATACTCGTTCGGCGCCCAGTCGATCTCCGCCTCCGCGCCTTTGTGGCGCGCATTCGCGTTGACGATCAACTGTTCGAGACCGAGCGTGTAGATCAGCGCCTGGTAGTCCTTGTAGTCGTAGTAGTACGCCGCTGCGTTGAAGCGCAGCCGGTGATTGAGGAACTCGGACTTATAGCCGATCTCGGTCGAGGTCAGCGTCTCCGGCTTGAACGTCAACGTATTGAGGTCGTTGATCGTGAACGGGAACAGGGGCGCGCTGAAGCCGCCGCCCTTGACGCCGCGATTCAAACTCACGTAGGCCAACTGATTCTTCGTCAGGTGGAAGTCGACCTGCGCCTTGCCGCTCCACAGCGTGTCGGAACGATTGTGCGAGTAGCTGTACAGCGCGATCCCGGTCGGCGGCGTCAGCAACTGGATCTGGTTCCCCGCGTTCTGCGCGAAGTATTCGTACGGATACCAGGTGAAATCGTAGTCTTTCTTATCGCTCGTCACGCGCGCGCCGACCGTGACGCCGATCAGGTCCGTCGCACGCCATTCGAGCTGGCCGAACGCGGCGTACGACTTCGTCAGCAGGTTATACGGCGATTTCGTCACCGGTATGCCGCCATCCGGGCCCGGGACACCGCCGGTCGTAAAGTCGGTCGTGTAGGTCCCATAAGGCCACGGGCCGAGTCCGAGTTGGCCCGCGGGCGTCCCGTAATAGCCGTTGTTCGGGTTCGATACGGATTGAAACTGCTGCGCCGTGAAAAATGCCGGCCCGCTCCAGCCTTCGTAGTAGCTGCCGTCGATCCGCAGGCCGTAAAGTCCTGCGGTCCAGTCGAACTTGCCATCCTTGCCGTTCAGGCGCGCTTCGAGCGATTGCTGGTTGACGTTGCTGCCGTTGAAGAACTGGAACAGCGTGTACGGCGATGCGTCGGAGTCCTCTTGGTAATCCTTGCGCAGCGACGAGTAGTCGCCGATCACCGTGAAGGTCGTGCCGGCGAAGTCCTGGGTGTACTTCGCGGTGAAGCCGCCGGTCTTGATTTTCGCAAAGCCGCTGATGTTGTCGCGGATCGTGAACGGCCCGCTGTTCGGCAGGCCGGTCGCGTTGCAGCCGTTGCAGGTGCCGTAGGGGTTGAGGTTCGCCGGCACCGGCACGTCGACGCCGTTGCCGATCGAGTAGGCGGCGAACTCCTCCCAAGAGCCGGCACTGACGTTCTCGCGGCTGCCGTGCGCATTCAGCAGCAGCTGCGCGCTGTTCGGCAGCTTGAACAAGAGTTGGCCGCGCAGCCCGTAGTCGTTGCCGTTTTCCGCATTCGCGGCGCCGCCGGCGACGTTCGTGAACAAGGGGTCGTAATGATTCGTGACGAACGAGAAGCGCCCGTCCACGTTGTCGGCCAGCGCGCCGTTGATCGCACCCTCGACGCGCAGCAAGTTGTGCGACCCGAACGTCGTGTCGAGGTAGCCGCCGTCCTGGCTGGTCGGCCGGTTGGTGATGAAGTTCGCGAGACCGCCGGTGGCGTTGCGGCCGAACAGCGTACCCTGCGGACCGCGCAGCACCTCGACCCGGTCCATGTCGAACAGCGAGAACGTGAGGCCGGCCATCTGGCTCACATAGACGTCGTCGACGTAAATCGCCGCGGGGCTCTCCTGGTGATCGGCGAAATCGTTTTGCGTGACGCCGCGGATCGCGAGGCTGAAGCTCGACGGTCCGTTCGGCTGCGTCATCACGACCGCCGGCATGTCTCTGGTGACGTCCGTCGCGGCGGCAGCGCCGTACATCGTCAGATCCTTGCCGGTGATCGCCGACAGCGAGATGCCGATGTCCTGAGGATTTTGCGCGCGCTTCTGCGCGGTCACGACGATCTCTTCCAGTGTGCCGCTCGAAGCCGTCTCGGCGGCGATCGCAGTGGCCGCCCCAAAGAACAGCACCGAGGCCATTGTTGCGCATGTCACGCGTGTCCAAGCAGTCATCATGAAATCCCTCCGAGATGAACATTCTTCAACCGAGGCGGCGAGTTGCCCGCAATCCATCAAGCGCGCCCGCATAGTTGTTGCGCATGGGCAACGCGGGCCAGCGGCTTGAAATCAGCGGTCGAGAATAGACAATATAGTTGCCGCAAGCAATACGGCGGCACGCGAAAGCCTGGCTCGCGATGCGCTCGTGCAACACTTCCTATGTGCCGTGCAACATGCGAGTACGAGCCGGTTTCCTCGTGCACGGCGATCGCTCGGCGGCGACGCCGGTGACGGAGAATTTGCGCGCAGCGGCGCGGCGCGAATAGACTGAACGGGTTGCGGGCGTCGTATAATGGTAATACCCAAGCTTCCCAAGCTTGAGCCGTGGGTTCGATTCCCATCGCCCGCTCCATCTTTTGTTGTCTTGCGTATCCTTGTGTTGTCCTAGGACGCGATTCAGCTCTTGCGATCCGCGCCTCGGTCCGAGGTCGTTCCCGATGGGCTCGTCGGTCCGTCATTGACCGCTGCTGCCAGTCGCGACCGGCAGCTATGAGCCAATCAAAAATGCCCCCATAACATTCACCTTTCATCGCCCTTGGACCGTTTTGCTTTCTTGCGGGCCGCTAATCCACAGAGTCCTGCAACAAGTAACACCGGGATGAGCCACCTAATCAAATTATCTTGAGTTCGCGTAATAAAACCGACCGGTCCGTGACAACTAATTGGAATGACTTTGCCTGTGTCAGCATCAAACGCGCCTGGTGACGCGCATGTCGTCACCGACAGATATAGCCAGAGCCCAACACAAGCATATACGCTGGCTTGGAGCACCAACGACAATAGATTCCAAGCACTAAATTTCGCTTCGCTCATTCGATCTCCCTGCATCCGTCCCTTAACCGAAGCGGAAGTTTAGAGACGTCCCCTTCGCGGAAGCGAAATGCGCGGGCAATCAATACTATGGGTCTGGAGGAGGCATTGTTGGTGGCCCGACTCTAATCCCGAAATCGGCCACGGTCTCAAGTAGACAATTTCGATGCTGAACCGAATAATGCCTCATTCGCGTGAGGGGAAACATGAGGCAATGCTATTGAAAACGCCGGCTGGCTTTACGCAGCGCCACGCTTGGGACCGGAGCTTCTTTCCGCTTTTAATTGCCGTGATCTGGGTTGTGATACTGCTGGGGTTCGTACCGGCCATCATTCATCACATTGTTAACCGCCAACCGGCTTATCCGCTGATCATTCACATACATGCCGTAGCCTTTGTTGGCTGGCTGGTGTTGTTAAGCGTGCAGGTAGGCCTCATCCGCGCACGGCAGTATGAGGTTCACCGAAGGGTTGGTGCGTTTGGCGGCGCTCTCGCCTTGGCCATGGTCGTGTTGGGACCATGGGCGGCGATCACCTCTGAGCAGGTGCATTTCGGCACGCCGCTGAGCGATCCGCCTTTTCTAAGCGTCGAATTCATCGAGATGATCGTCTTCCCCCTTCAGGTCGGAGCGGCCATCTGGCTCAGGCGCGATGCGGCAGCCCATAAGAGACTGATGTTGCTGGCAACGCTGTTTCTGACCACCGCCGGATTCGGCCGCTGGCTGGCTGACCCTCTTCAGGCCGTCTTTGGCGATGGCTTCCTTCCGTTTCTCGTCGAGTTCTTTGGCGGGACGATCCTTCTGGTTCTGGC
>DAIDVO010000009.1 GCA_027456085.1 Steroidobacteraceae bacterium
GGCGCGCGTCGACTTGACGCGCGACCACCTGTACACGCTGTCGCCGGCGACCAAGAGCTACCTCGGCGAACTGCAGGAGCCGCTGTTGATCCGCGGCTATTTCAGCGCCGAGACGCATCCCCTGCTCGCGCCGCTCGTGCCGCAATTGCACGACTTGCTGGAGGAATACGCGGTCGCCGGCGGCGACAAGGTGCACGTCGAGTTCGTCGACCCGCGCGAACATCCGAAAATGGCGGCCGAAGCCGGCAATCGCTACGGCATTCGTCCGACGCCGTTTCAGGTCGCGAGCAAGTACCGCACCTCGGTCGTCAACTCCTATTTCGCGATCCTCGTCTCGTACGGCGGGCAATACCAAGTCCTGGACTTCCGCGACCTGATCGACGTCAAACAGCGCTCGGAGTCGGATATCGACGTGGTGCTGAAGAACCCCGAATACGCGATTACGAGCGCGATCCGCAAGGTGCTCCTGAGCTATCAGGGCGGCGGCGGCTTGTTCGGCACGCTGCAGCGGCCGGTGACGTTCGACGGCTACATCTCCGCCGATGCCAAGCTCCCCGAGTCGCTGCAAAAGGCGCGCGCCGCGCTGCAATCAGCGCTCGAGCAGGTCAGCAAGGACTCGGGCGGCAAGTTCGCGGTCTCGATGCAGGATCCGGACGGCGATCCGGCGCTCGCCGCCAAGCTCACGCGGGATTACGGCTTCCGGCCGATGGTCGAGAGCCTGCTCGACGACAGGCCGTTCTGGTTCTACATGACGATGAGCGACGGCCAGCAGACCGAACCCGTGCCGATCCCCGACGCGCTGGATCAAGAAGGCTTCAAGAACGCCGTCGATTCCGCGGTCAAGCGCTTTTCCCCGGGCTTCCTGAAGACCGTAGCCGTGGTCTCGCCGAACAACGGCCAGGATTACTCGATGCTGCACTCGATGCTGAGCACGTCCGTGCGGTGGCAGGACACGAATTTGAAGAGCGGCCGGGTGCCGGGGAATGCGGACCTTTTGATGCTCCTGGATCCGCAGGCGCTTGATGAGAAGCAGCTGTTCGCGGTCGACCAATTCCTGATGCAGGGCGGCACCGTCATGGTCGCGACGTCGCCGGAGGACGTCAAAATCAGTCAGGGCATCGTCGGCACGCCGAACAGCAGCGGGCTCGGGGGCTGGCTCAAAGGATACGGCCTGACGCTCAGCAAGAGCCTGACGCTCGACACCGAAAGCGGCTCACTGCCGATTCCGGAGGAGCGCGACGTCGGCGGGCTCATCCTCAACGAGATCCATCTGGTCAAATATCCGTACATCGTCGACGTGCGCGGCGCCGGCTTGAACCCGAAGTCGCCGATCACGCGCAGCCTCGGCCAGGTGTACGCGCCGTGGGCAGGGGCGATCGACGTCGATGCGAAGGCCAACCGCGGGCGCGCAGTCACCGACCTTCTGCACTCCTCGAGCGCAAGCTGGCTCGCGGACTCCGCGAGCTTGATGCCGAACTACGCCGAGTATCCGAAGCTCGGCTTCCCCGCGAACGCGAATACGGCGCCGCATACGCTCGCGCTCATGGTCCAGGGAAGATTCGATTCGGCGTTCAAGGGCAAGCCGTCGCCGCTCGTCGCGGCCGCCGCAGCGCCCGCCGCGGGAGCGTTCAGCGGCGTCATCGACCATTCGCCGGATTCGGCGCGCTTGATCCTGATCGGCTCTACAACGATGTTCAACGACCAGATCGGCAATTTGATCAGCCAGACGCTCGGCACGCGCTACATCAAAGGCCAGCAGTTCGTGCAAAACATCGTCGACTGGTCGCTCGAGGATCCGGGCCTTCTCAGCATCCGCAGCCGCGACCGCTTCGCGCGCACGCTCGCGCCGATGAGCCTCCGTTCCGAGGAGTTCTGGGAGTACCTGAACTACGGCCTCGCACTCGGCGGACTCGCGTTGATTTGGCTGCTCTCGCGGCGCCGACGCCGGCGCATGCTCGCGCATCATCTCAAGCTCCTGGCCGAGGTCTGATTTATGCAACGCGGGACATCGATATTGGCGGTGGCTTTGTGCATACAACTGGTGATCGCCAGGGCGCTGGCGATGCGCAAGGACAGGCTCGCGAGCCGTCCGCCGAACTCGGCGTTCGTGACGGCGCCGATCGCCAACGCCGACCGCATCGTCGTCGAAGGCAAGCCGCCGGCGGGGAAGCCGGCGGACTCGGCGCGCGTCGACATGGTCAAGGAGAACGGCGCGTGGGTCGTCGAGAGCGCATACGGCATGCCGGTCGCCGCAAACAAGGCGGACGAACTGCTCAAGAGGCTCGCGGCGCTGCGCCGCGGCTTGCCGATCGCGGATACCGCGGGCGCGCTGAAGCGCTTCAAGGTGAGCCGCGATGACTTCGAGCGGCGCGTCACCGTGAGTCGGGCCGGCAAGGCGCTGGCGACGATCTACCTCGGCGAAACCTCGGGGCCGCACAAGACCGACGCACGCACCGGCGGCGCGCATGCGGTCTACGCGGTCGATCTGCCGGTCTATGAACTGCCGACGGACGCAAACGGCTGGTTCGACGACGAACTGCTGCAGGTTCCGCCCGACGTGCTCGCCGGGATCAGCCTCGGCGGCGCGGGCCAGCGGACCGAAGTGTTGACGCGCCAATTCGCCGCGAACAAGGCGCCGGGGCCCTGGGAACTGAAGGGCCTGGCGAAGGCCCGGCAAGTTGACGACGCGGTCGTGTCCGCGCTGACGCGCGCGATCGCCGAACTTCGCGTCGAGGCGGCGCTCGGCGACCAGCCGAACCCCGCGTGGCGCACGAACGAGCCCGTGCTCACGCTGACGATCGAGAATACCGCCGGGAAATCGGTGACTTGGACGATAGCGAAACCGCAGAGCGGCGATTTCGACGTACTCAAGAGCTCGGATCACCCCTGGTATTTCTCGCTGACCGATGCCGAGGTGAAGCCGTTGCTCGATGCTTACGCCCCCGGCGCACTCATCGCCAAGGTCGAAAAAGCGGCGAAAATGCCAAAAACCGGCGCAAAAAAGCCGGCTACGCCAGCAAAAATGCAGCACACGGGTTCCTGATCTCGGCCCCACCCGAAGGCTCGCCCGCCGAATGCCCGTTCTAGGCCTCTCTGCACGCCGAGGCGTAGAATATGCGGCATTGCAGTTTGACGGCAGCGTCCGACGAAAATCGAAGGGCCAAGCATAGGGCCCGGACGAACGCCATCTCTGCGTCGGCTCAGGGAGTTCGTCATGTTCAAAGCATTTTCCGCCTTTGTCGTCGCGGCCGTCGCGATCGGGCTCGCGGCTTGCGGCGGGACCAGTACGCAGACCTCCGCCCATGCCACGTCGACCGCACGCGGCACGCTCGTCGAGAATCCACCGCTGCGCATCGCCTCGCTGAACGCGGCGGCGCTCACCGCCGATCTGTCGGCGAGCGCGAGCGGCGCGCAACTTCTCCAGTTGACCGGCGCACCCGCCTGCGGCGTCGACTTCTATTACGTCAAGTTCTGGACCGTCGGCGGCGCGAATGAGCCGACCGAGTCCTCCGGCGCGCTGATGGTGCCGACCGGCTCGGCGCCGGCCTGCAGCGGTGCACGGCCGATCGTCTTGTATGCCCACGGCACGCAGACAAACAAGGCGGCGAACATCGCCGACATCACCGATCCGTCGAACGCCGAGGGCGACCTGATCGCCGCGATGTTCGCCGCACAGGGCTACATCGTCGTCGCGCCGAACTACGCCGGCTACGATATTTCGACGCTCGGCTACCACCCGTACGTGGATGCCGTACAGCAGTCGGATGAAATGATCGACATCCTCGCCGCCGCGCGCAAAGCGTTGCCGAACACGCTCGCGACCGCGACCGGCGACAACGGTAAATTGTTCGTTACCTGATATTCCGAAGGCGGCTACGTCGCGATGGCGACGCAGCGCGCGCTGATCGCCGCGGGCACGCCGCCGACGGCGAGTGCGCCGATGTCGGGGCCGTACGCGTTGGAGGCGTTCGGCGACGCGATCTTCTACGGCAACGTCGACCTCGGCGCGACCGTGTTCGCGCCGCTGTTGACGACCGCCTATCAGCATGCGTACGGCAACATCTACAGCGCGACGACCGATGTCTACTCGGCCACTTATGCGAGCGGCATCGACACGCTGCTGCCCTCGACGATGCCGCTCGCGACGATTTTCTCGAGCGGATTGCTGCCCGAGACCGCGCTGTTCGACAACGCGACGCCGACCGTGACGATCCCCGGCAATGCGGCGTTGTCGGCGCAGTTGACGGCGGCGCTCGCGGTACCTTCGAATCCGCTGTTCGCCGCCGGCTTCGGCCCGTCTTATCTGATCACCAACAACTACCGCGTGAGCTACGTGCTCGACGCGGCCGCCGATCCCGACGGCGCCGTGCCGACGCCGTCCGCGGGCGTGCCGCTCGCGGCTGCGGCGCCGACCCAGACGCTGCGTAATGCGTTCTACGTCAATGATCTGCGCAACGGCGGCTGGGCGCCGACGACGCCGACCTTGTTGTGCGGCGGAGACCAGGACCCGACCGTGTTCTTCAGCGTCAATACCGGCACGATGGCCGCGTTCTGGAGCTCTCTGCCCGCGGGCCTGGTGACGGTGCTCGACGTCAATGCAGCAGCCGCCGGCCCGTTTGCCGCGGTACAGACCGCGTTCCAGACCACCCAAGCGCAAGAACTCGCCTACCTGATGTCGCCGGCGGGTGGCGGCAATACGCTCGCCGCCGCCGAACAGTTGCTGGTCGAGGGTTACCACGCGGCCGTAGCGCCGTTCTGTAGCGTCGCCGCGCGCTCGTTCTTCAGCCAGTTCTAGGGGAATCAGCCATGAAAAACATCAACGTACGCTTGCTTCCCGCCGCGCTGGCGCTGACCCTCGGCACGCTTTGCGCCGCGCTCCCGGCCCACGCCCAAGGCGTTCCCGCGAACAACCTGCGGATCGGGATCTACGCGGTGTTCTATCACACGAACGCCGATGATATCAGCGGTGCGTACGTGCCCCCGGGCGTCAACCTCAACGTCAAGGATGTGCAAACGATCTACTTTGCCTACGTGCGCCGCCTGTCGGCGCACTTCG
>DAIDVO010000010.1 GCA_027456085.1 Steroidobacteraceae bacterium
GCATCCTGCTGCGGCCGGCGATGGTGCCGAATTTTCAATTTTGGGTCGACAAATGGCGCCTGGGGCCCTTGCGGGTGCTGAATGCGTCCGCGTGGGCGCTGCTGCTGTGGAGCTGGAGCCCGCGGCCGGCGCGCGGATGGCGCGCGCGGACCGCGCTGCTCGGACGCCACTCGCTCGCGGTGTTCGCGCTGCACATTCCGCTCGCGATCGCCGCCTCGACCGCGATCCGGTTGCACCCCTTCTCGGCGAGCGCGCAGGTCGCGATCGGCGCCGCGGTCATCGCCGCGATGTTCGCGTTCGCCGCGCGCCTGGACAGCGGCCGCTGGTTCTACCAGTCCGCGCCGGCCGGCTCCTCGCCCTGACGGGCGCCGTGCGCGCCGCCGCGCACGGCGGCGGATGCGGGTGCGTGCGCGCAGACGCAATGCACGCGCGTACCGCCGCTGCGGCGGCGCTTGATTTGCAGCGAGCCGCCGATCGCGCCGGCGCGGTATCGCATGATCTTGATGCCGCTGCCCGACGCCGATCTGCCGGGCTCGAAGCCCGCGCCGTCGTCGGTGATCGACAGGCTGAAGAACAGATCGTTGACGCGCAGCGTCACCGTCACCGTTGCGGCGCGGCCGTGCTTGCACGCGTTGGCGATCGCCTCCTGGGCGATCAGATACAGGTGCGTCGCGCTGGACTCGTCGATCGCGAGCGCGCAGCGCAGCCCAACCTTCAGCCGCGCATCGATGCCGTAATTCGCGCGCGACCAGTCGGCGAGCGAGTGCAGCGCCGCGACCAGGCCGCCGCGCGTCAGCGTCACCGGCGCGAGGCCCGACGCCAATTGGCGCGTACTTTGAATCGCGTGATTCATGAGACCGATGATTTCATCGAGCCGCGGCGCGGCGTCGAGCGGGGCGGGCCGCGACGTCTGCGCGAGACTGCGCAGCATCAGCGCAATGCCCGTGAGTTCCTGGCCGAGACCGTCGTGCAGATCGCTGCCGAGGCGGCGCCGCTCCAGGTAGGCGATATCGCTGATTTCGCGTTCCAGGCGCTTGCGCTCCGACACGTCCTGGACGACGCATAGGATCCGGCGTTCGCCGTTCAATTCGATCATGCCCGAGAGCACCTCGGTCGCAAGCGGCGCGCGGCCCAGCCTGCGCAGCAAAATGGTGCGCCTGCCGCCGCTCACGGCCACGCGCCGGATCAGCCGCTCGAGCGCGTGCCGCTGCGTCTTGACGCGAATGCGCAAGTTCAACAGGCTCCAGACGTGCGTGCCGCGCAGGCCCTCGGCGTCGGTGCCGAACATGCGATTGAACGCGGGGTTGGTGAACTCGATGCGTCCCGACTCGTCGAGCAGGACCACCCCCTCGCGCATCGTCTCGAGGATCAGCGCCTGGGTGTGCAACGCGATTTCCATGCGCTTGCGCGCATCGATGTCGATGATCATGCCGTCGATGCGCAGCGCGCGGCCGTGCGCGTCGCGCCGCGCCGCGAGGCCGCGGGTGATGACCCAGCGCCATGCGCCGGTGCGCGTGCGCCCGCGGTACTCGAATTGATAGTGGTCGGTGCGGCCGGCGACGACTTCCTCGAAGGTGTCGGCCCAATGGGTGTCGTCCGGGTGGATTTGCGCCGCCCAACGCAGCCTGTGGCCGTCGCCCAGGCACGGATCGATATTCAGCGCTTCGCACCAGTCGCTCCACCAATGGACCGTGTCGGTGAGCACGTCGAGCTCACAGAAGCCGAAATCCTGGGCCTGCGCGACCTGCGCGCCGCGCAGGTCCACGCGCCCGAGTTCGCGGCCGGCGCGCCCATGCGCGGCCGTAAAGCACCAGACCACCAAGCGGTCTGCGCCGGCCGCCAGCGGCCGCAGCACGACGTCGGCCTCGCATCTTGCATGCGCGCCGCCGATCGTCGTTCGTTGGGGAGCGCCGCTCGCGACGGCCGCGCGCAGCGCGGCGTCGAGCGCGGTGCGCGCGGGCGCATCGAACCACGCGAAAATCGAGGATCCCGTGTGCATCGCGGCGTGTCCGGCGAGGTGCGCGAGCGAGTCGCTCGCAAACACGATGCGCCCGTCGCAGGTACTCGCCGCGATGCCGTCACCGGCGTTCTGCAGCAGCGCCCACGGCGATACGGCGACCCCCTCCGGGGCGCGCGCGGCGGCTTCGGCGAGGCGCTCCAGCACTAGCCGAATCGCTTCCGCTCAATGCAGGCCTTGAGCTCGCGGGCCGCGGCGCCGAGCGCCGCCGCCGTGCCGCCGCCCGCATAAATGATCGCGCGCGAGGAGTTGATCAGAAGGCCCGCGCGCTTGCCGTCGAGGCCCGCCTCGAGCGTCGCGGCGAGGTCGCCGCCTTGCGCGCCGATGCCCGGCACGAGAAACGGCAACTCGGGATGCGCGCCGCGCAACTCCGCCATTTCGCGCGCAAAGGTCGCGCCGACGACGAGCATCAGATTGCGCCGTTCGTTCCATTGGGACGCGGCGCGCAGCGCGACCCTGCGGTACAGCGGCAGCCCGCCTGCGTCCAAATCCTGAAAATCGGCGGCGCCGCGGTTCGATGTGCGGCACAGCACGATCGCGCCGCGATCGGGGCGCGCAAGGAACGGCAGCACCGAGTCCTCGCCCATGTAGGGATTCACGGTAACCGCGTCCGCGCCGTAGCGGTCGAACGCCTCGCGCGCATAGGCCTCGGCGGTATTGCCGATGTCACCGCGCTTCGCATCGAGGATCACGAGCGCGCGCGGTGCGCGCTCGCGGATGTAGGCGATGCCCGCTTCGAGTTGCCGCTCGGCGCCAAGCGCGCTGTAGAACGCGATTTGCGGCTTGTACGCGGCGGCGATGCCGGCGGTCGCAGCGACGATGCGGCGCGCGAACGCCGCGAACGGCTGCGGATGATCGCGCAAATCCCGGGGCATCTTGCCAGGATCCGGATCGAGCCCCACGCAAACGAGGCTGCCGCTTGCGAGTTGGGCGTCATGCAGGCGTTCGGCGAAACAGAGCGGCATGTCGTCATGATAGCGAGATCGCGCCGCCAAGGGAGTATGCTGAACCGTGAACACGAGACAGCGCCTTGAACAATAAGCCGAAAATCGGACCGCGATTGGTCCTCCAGCCGCCGAGCCGTCCCGCCGCGCGCCCGACGAGCGCGGGCGTGCTCAGCCGCTTCTTCCGCATCGCCGAGGCCTGGGAACTGTCGCCGCTGCAGCAATGCCGGCTGCTGAAAATTCCGTCGCCGAAAGTGCTCGAACGCTATCGCCTGGGGCAAGCTCCGCGCCTCTCCGGCTTGCAGCAGGAGCGCGCCGCGCTGATGGCGAGCATTCAACAGTCGCTGTGCGCGACCCCGGGGACCTCGGAGCGCGCCTGGGCCTGGCTGCACACGCCGCACAAGGGACCGCCGTTCTCCGGCGATAGTCCCTTGTATTTCATACTGGAAAACGGACTTCCCGCACTGCGGGAGGTGGCGCGCCTGCTGGTGCGCCAAGGCGCACCGCGCTGACCTTCGCCCCTTCGCTATTCGCTGATATTGGCTATAATAGGCGGCTGTTCCATTAGGCGAGAGTGGCGGAATTGGTAGACGCGCTGGACTTAGAATCCAGTGGGGAAACCCTTGCGAGTTCGAGTCTCGCCTTTCGCACCACCGTTCGCGCGGCCATTTACGATCCGATCATCCGAAGGGGTTTTCAATGCAGGTTTCCGTCGAGAGCACCGGCAAGCTCACGCGCCGCATGCAAGTGCAGGTGCCGGCCGAGCGCGTCACCCAAGAGATTGCCGCGCGGCTGAAGAATTTGAGCCGCACCGCGCGTTTGAAGGGCTTTCGGCCGGGAAAGGCCCCGTTCGCGGTGATCCAGCGCCAGTTCGGCCCGCAGGTGCGCCAGGAAGTGATCGGCGAGATCCTGCAGTCGAGCTTCGTCGAGGCGGTCGCGCAAGAGAAGCTCGCGCCGGCGGGCAGCCCGCGCATCGAACCGAAGAGTCTCGATGAAGGCAAGGATCTTGCCTATGTCGCGACCTTCGAGGTCTATCCGGAGATCGAGCTCAAGGCGGTCGAATCGCTGGAAATCGAGCGCCACGTCGCCGCCGTTACCGAAGAGGACGTCGATGCGATGATCGAGCGTCTGCGCAAGCAGCAAACCAAATTCCAGGCGGTCGAGCGCGCCGCGGCGCGCGGCGATCGCATCGTCATCGATTTCGACGGCAGCGTCGACGGCGCGCCGTTCGCGGGCGGCAAGGGCGAGGGCGTCGGCTTCACGCTCGGCGAGGGCAAGATGCTGCCGGACTTCGAACTCGGCCTCGCGGGCGCGGCGCCCGGCGCCGAGAAGCCGATCGAGATCGACTTTCCGTCCGATTATCACGCGAAGGAATTGGCCGGCAAACACGCGCAATTCAAGGTCCTGGTCAAGAGCGTCGAGGAGCCGTTGCTGCCGGAGCTCGACGATGAGTTCTGCAAGGCGTTCGGCGTCGCCGAGGGTGGCGTCGCGAAGCTGCGCGAGGAAGTCCGCGGCAACATGCGCCGCGAACTGGAACTTAGCTTGCGCAGCCGCGACAAGAGCGCGGTGCTCGAGGCCCTTCATCGAGCCAATCCGATCGAGGTGCCGAACGCGCTGATCGAATCCCAGGTGCGCGACATGCAAGTCGAGGCCATGCGCCGCGCCGGCATCAAGGATGCCGCGCAGGCGCCGGCGCCGCAGGCGTTCATGGAGCCTGCGCGCCGCCGCGTCGCCTTGGGTCTGATCTTGAGCGAAATCATCAAGCGCGAAAAGCTGCAAGCCGACCCGAAGCGCGTGGATCAGCGCTTGGATGAAATGACGGGCACCTACGGCGACACCGCGGCGATCAAGCAGATGTACCGCCAGAATGCCGATGCGATGCGCCAAATAGAGAATTTGAGCCTCGAGGATCAGGCCGTCGATTGGGTGCTCGCGCACGCGCAGGTGCGCGAACGCGCCTCGACGTTCAAGGACTTGATGAATTTCGGGACTTGAAAAACCCGCGTACGAGCCTCACTGAAGCTACACTTTGAAATGGGCCGCCAAAACGGCGGCGGAAGGCGAATTATGACGACACGCGCACTGAATTTGGTTCCGATGGTGGTCGAACAGACGGCGCGCGGCGAGCGCGCGTATGACATTTATTCGCGTCTGCTGAAGGAGCGCGTCATATTCATCGTGGGGCCCGTCGAGGATTACATGGCCAATCTGGTCGTCGCCCAGCTCCTGTTCCTGGAATCGGAGAACCCGGACAAGGACGTCGCCCTGTACATCAATTCGCCGGGCGGCTCGGTGAGCGCGGGCCTCGCGATCTACGACACGATGCAGTTCATCAAGCCCGACGTCAGCACGATCTGCGTGGGCCTCGCGGCGTCGATGGGCGCCGTACTCCTCGCCGGCGGCGCGGCCGGCAAGCGCTACTCGCTGCCGAACTCGAAGATCATGATCCACCAGCCGTCCGCGGGCTTTCAGGGCCAGGCCTCGGACATCGACATTCATGCGCGCGAGGTCCTGGAGACGCGCGAGCGCCTGAACGGCATTCTCGCGAAACACTCCGGCCAGACTGTCGAGCGCATCAAAATCTACAGCGACCGGGATAATTTCATGAGCGCCGAGATGGCCCGCGCCTACGGTTTGATCGACTCGATGCTCGAAAAGCGCGGCCAAGTGCCGACCACGGCTTGAGCGCGGCGCACGCTTGAAGGGCCCGCCCGGGCCCGGGAACGGCGGACCCCGGTCACGCCCGGACCACCCGGCGCTTTGCGCGGGGGTTGCCGGGTGCTATATAGTCTAAGCCACAGCCGCCACCCGACTCCACCCGTCCGGCGCGAGTCTTGCCGCGGGAGCGGGGCGCGGCCAACTTGAGGACAAAATGAGCGAAGATTCGCGCAGCAAACATGACGACGGCAAATTGTTGTATTGCTCCTTTTGCGGGAAGAGCCAGCACGAGGTACGCAAACTCATCGCCGGACCCTCGGTATTCGTCTGCGACGAATGCGTCGAGCTTTGCAATGACATAATCCGCGAGGAGCTCGAGGAGCGCGCCGAACGGACGCGCGACAAGCTGCCGAAGCCGCAGGAAATCAAGAAAGTCCTCGACGAATACGTGATCGGCCAGGAGCGCGCGAAGCGCGTGCTCTCGGTCGCCGTGTACAACCATTACAAACGCCTGCAGACGCGCAGCGCCGAGGGCGTGCGCTCGCGCGACGAGGTCGAACTCGCCAAGAGCAACATCCTGCTGATCGGGCCGACCGGCTCCGGCAAGACGCTGCTCGCCGAGACGCTCGCGCGCCTCCTGAACGTGCCGTTCACGATCGCCGACGCGACCACGCTGACCGAGGCGGGCTACGTCGGCGAAGACGTCGAGAACATCATTCAGAAGCTGCTGCAGAAGTGCGACTACGACGTCGAAAAGGCGCAGACCGGGATCGTCTACATCGACGAGATCGACAAGATCTCGCGTAAATCGGACAACCCCTCGATCACGCGCGACGTCTCCGGCGAGGGCGTGCAACAGGCGCTCCTGAAGCTGATCGAGGGCACGATCGCATCGGTTCCGCCGCAGGGCGGGCGCAAGCACCCGCAACAGGAATTCCTGCAGGTGGACACGACCAACATCCTGTTCATTTGCGGCGGCGCGTTCGCGGGTCTCGAGAAGATCATCATGAACCGCACGCACAAGAGCGGCATCGGCTTCATCGCCGAGGTGCGCGAACAAAATGCGCGGCCCCACGGCAACGACGTGTTCCACGACACCGAGCCCGAGGACTTGATCAAGTACGGGCTCATTCCGGAGTTCGTCGGCCGCCTGCCGGTCGTCGCGACGCTCGAGGAGCTCGATGAGGAGGCGCTGATCTCGATCCTCCTCCAGCCGAAGAACGCGCTCACGAAGCAGTACCGCAAGCTCTTCGACATGGAAGGCGTCGAACTCGACTTCCGCGAAGACGCCTTGCGCTCGGTCGCGCGCAAAGCGATGCAGCGCAAGACGGGCGCGCGCGGTTTGCGCACGATCCTCGAGAACGTGCTGCTCGACACGATGTACGAGCTGCCGTCCTTGCGCAACGTACAGAAGGTCATCGTCGACGAACTGGTCATCGAGGGCAGCAGCAAGCCCTACGTCGTGCACCGCACCGAGGATGCGCGCCTGGCGCCGGTGGAAGAAGCGCGGCGGCCGACGGGGTCGGACCATCTTTGAGCGCGGCGTCCCGCTCTTTCAACAGAGCGGGACGCATCTTGAAACCTGCGGGCTTCGGCCGCATATCGCTTCGGACCTTCCATTCTTTTTGCGCCCGGCGCGCAGAGGCAAGCCTTACCGTGAGTGACCCAACCACCCCAGAACCTGCGACGGCCGTGACGCTTGCGCCGCCGCCCGCCGGCATGCCCGTGCTGCCGCTGCGCGACGTCGTCGTCTACCCGCACATGGTCATTCCGCTGTTCGTCGGCCGCGAGAAATCGATCGTCGCGCTGGACGTCGCGATGAAGGCCGACAAGCGCATCCTGCTGGTCGCGCAGAAACAGGCCGACGTCGACGATCCCAAGGGCGTCGACCTCTATGCGGTCGGCACCGTCGCGACGATCCTACAGCTCCTGAAGCTCCCCGACGGCACGGTCAAGGTCCTGGTCGAGGGCGTCGACCGGGCGACGATCGAGCATCTCGACGAAGGCGAGTACTTTTCGGCGAAAGTCACGCCGATGCCGGACGTGGAGCGCTATGAAGAGCGCGAAATGGACGTGCTGACCCGCTCGGTCATCACCCAGTTCGAGCAGTACGTCAAGCTCAACAAGAAGGTGCCGCCCGAGATCCTGACCTCGCTCGCCGGCATCGACCAGGCGGGGCGCCTCGCCGACACGGTCGCGGCGCACATGTCGCTGAAGCTTTCGGAGAAGCAAAAGGTCCTGGAGATCCCCGACGTGCGCAAGCGCCTCGAGCACATGCTCGCGGTCATCGAGGGCGAGATGGACGTGCTGCAGATCGAAAAGCGCATCCGCGGCCGCGTCAAGCAGCAGATGGAGAAGAGCCAGCGCGAGTACTACCTGAACGAGCAGATGAAAGCCATTCAAAAGGAGCTCGGCGACCTCGACGAAGCGCCGAATGAGATCGGCGAGCTCGAGAAGCGCATCAAGGCCGCGGGCATGCCGAAAGAGGCGCGCGACAAGGCGAACTCGGAGCTTGCGAAGTTGAAGCTCATGTCGCCGATGTCGGCGGAAGCCACGGTGGTGCGCAACTACGTCGACTGGCTGGTAAAGGCGCCGTGGAAGAAGCGCAGCAAGGTGCATCTCGACATCGCGGCCGCCGAAAAAGTGCTCGAGGCCGATCACTACGGGCTCGAGAAGGTCAAGGAGCGCATCGTCGAATACCTCGCCGTGCAGCAGCGCGTGCGCAATCTGCGCGGCCCGATCCTGTGCCTCGTGGGCCCCCCGGGCGTCGGCAAGACCTCGCGCGGTCAGAGCGGCGCGCGCGCGACCAACCGCAAGTGCGTGCGCAGGTCCTTGGGCGGCGTGCGCGACGAGGCCGAGATCCGCGGCCACCGACGCACCTACATCGGCTCGATGCCGGGCAAGATCATCCAGAACCTCGCCAAGTGCGGCGTGCGCAATCCGCTGTACCTGCTCGACGAGGTTGACAAGATGTCGACGGATTTCCGCGGCGACCCGTCCTCGGCGCTGCTCGAGGTGCTGGATCCGGAACAGAACAGCACGTTCAACGATCATTATCTGGAGGTCGATTTCGACCTCTCGGAAGTGATGTTCGTGTGTACGGCG
>DAIDVO010000011.1 GCA_027456085.1 Steroidobacteraceae bacterium
AACGTGATCCCGAGGCCGGCGACGACCATTTGACGCAAGGTTTCCAGGCTGGTCGCGCGAAAATCCTCCGCCTCGCGCACATCGACGCGGCTAGACCTCGAGCGCCTGGTCGCGCAGACAGTGCCCGTCCTCGAGCAGCAGCAAGGTGTGTCCTTCGAGGTCCTGGACCTTGATCGTCGTCTTCTCGGCGAGCGGATGGTGCGTCGGCAGCGCCACGGTAAACGCCTCTTGGTAGAGCAGGCGCGATTCGAAGGCGTCTTGCGGCGCGGGCAGCGCAATGATCGCAAGATCGATCTCGCCGTCGCGCAGGCGCTTCAGCAGCGGCTCGGTTTGGTATTCGTAAAGCATCAAGCCGAGGTCCGGCAGCGTCTTGCGCAGCCTTCTCATGACCCGCGGCAGAAGATAGGGGCCGATCGTCGGAATGAGGCCGATTTTGAGCTTGCCGGCCAAAGGGTCCGCGTGACTGCGCGCGAGCGCGACGATCTCGTCGCTTTCGCTGAGCACGCGGCGCGCGCGCGCGACGATTTGCGCGCCGACCTCGGTGAGCTGCGCGTGCTTCGGCCGGCGCTCGATGAGCTGCACGCCGAGATATCCCTCGAGCTTCTTAAGCTGCGCCGACAGCGTCGGCTGGCTGACGAACGTGCGCTCCGCGGCCTTGCCGAAATGACCGGTGTCGGCGAGAGCGACCAAATATTTGAGATCTTTGAGGTTCATCGCGGGATTTCGATAGGCCCAGTCTATCAAAAATCGCATCGTCGCCGCGCTTCGTACAAGCGCCGGACCGTGACCCGCGCGCAACGCGGCGGGTACAATGGCGGTCGGCGGCAAATATCAGAGGGCCTCCATGATCGCAGATTCACCCCGCGCGCGCATGTCCGCCGGCGTGGTCGTCGTCAGTCTCGTCGAGCGCCGGTTGAAATTCCTGCTGCTGCGCGCATACCGCAATTGGGATTTTCCGAAGGGCCTCGTCGAAGAAGGCGAGGAGCCAATCGACGCGGCGCTGCGCGAAGTGCGCGAAGAGACCGCGTTGGACGATATCTCGTTCGATTGGGGCTTGGTTTACCGGGAAACCGGACCCTACAACAAGGGGAAGATCGCGCGCTATTACATCGCGCGCAGCAAGGAGCGGGTCGTCCATTTGCCGGTCAATCCGGAACTCGGGCGGCCCGAGCATCAGGAAGCCGCCTGGGTTGACCGCGAGAAGGCGCTCGAGATGGTGTCCGCTCGATTGCAGCCGGTCGTGCAGTGGGCTTACGCCGTCGTCAATCATGATTCGGCGCAGGAAGGTTCCACCCCGCGGTCCGGCGCCGGCCGCTAAGCGGGGCGCCGCGAGCTGCGCCCCGCGAGATTTGATATGCGGGCGGCAACGGCCGCGCGGACCGGGATGAGGGCCGCTTTCATTCGATCATGCTCATTAAGATTCGTTAATCTCGGATGCGTATGGGCAGGCGATCCGGGCCGGCAGCACGAGCCGGCGGCTGCCGCGTCACGCGGCTGTCCGGTCACGCGAGCGTGTGGAAAACCTTCTGCACGTCCTCGTCTTGCTCAAGCTTGTCGATCAGCGCCAAGACCTCCGCGGCCTGGGTTTCCGGCAATTCGACCGGAACGGCGCAGATGTATTCGTGTTCCGCCGACAACGGCGCGATGGCGCGCGTCTCGAGCGCCTCTTGTAGCTTGCCGAAATCGTTGAAGGCGCAGCGGATCACGAGCTGCGGCTCGCCTTTCTCGCCCGTGCTCTCGCCCATTTCCTCGAGGCCGTAATCGATGAGGTCGAGTTCCAAGTCGTCCTGGGACTTCACCATGGCGGGATCCAAGCGAAACACGCCCATTTTCCTGAATTGGAAGCTGACGCTGCCGGTGTTGCCGAGATTGCCGCCGCCCTTCATGAAAATGTTGCGCAGGCTGCCGACGGTCCGTGTCGGGTTGTCGGTGGCGGTCTCCACCAACAGCGCGACGCCGTGCGGGCCGTACCCCTCGTAGAGGATTTCCAGGTAATTCGCGGCTTCCTTGCCCGACGCGCGCCGGATCGCCGCATCGGTCTTGTCCTTCGGCATGTTGACCGCGCGCGCGTTCTGCAGAGCGCGCCGCAGCACCGGATTCGCGCCTGGGTCCGGACCGCCGGCGCGCACCGCGATCGCAATATCTTTGGCAATCCGCGTGAACTGCTTCGCCATGCGGTTCCAGCGGGCGAACATCGCGTGCTTTCTGACTTCGAATATGCGTCCCATGGCGCGCATGGTAGCAATACTCGGTCAAACAGCTAGACTTGACTCGATTTCAGGAAGGGCTTTTCCCATGAGTACGAAACCGCCGGCCGATAGCCAGCCCACCATCGGCTTTTGCGACCTGGGACTCTCCGAGCCGGTCCTCAAGGCGCTGATCGACGTCGGCTACGAATCGCCGTCGCCGATCCAGGCCGCGACGATTCCCGTGCTCCTGCGCGGCGTCGACATGCTCGGCCAGGCGCAGACCGGAACCGGCAAGACCGCGGCGTTCGCCCTGCCCGCGTTGTCGAAGATCGATCTTGCCGTGCGCGAACCCCAGGTCCTGACGCTGGTGCCGACGCGCGAGCTCGCGCTGCAGGTGGCGGAGGCCTATCAGCGCTACGCAGCGCATATGCCCGGCTTTCATGTATTGCCGATCTACGGCGGACAGAGCTACCAGCCGCAGTTGAACGCGCTGCGCCGCGGAGTGCACGTCGTCGTCGGCACGCCGGGCCGCGTGATCGACCACATGACCCGCGGTACGCTGAAGCTGTCCAGCCTCACGATGCTGGTGCTCGACGAAGCCGACGAAATGCTGCAAATGGGCTTCGTCGATGCGGTCGAAAGCATCTTGGAACAGACGCCCGTCGAGAAGCAGGTCGCGCTGTTCTCGGCGACGATGGCCGCGCCGATCCGGCGCATCGCGCAAAAGTACCTGCGTTCGCCCGTCGAAGTCACGATAAAGAGCAAGACCAGCACGGCGACGAACACTCGCCAGCGCTACTGGCTCGTCAGCGGCGTGCACAAGCTCGACGCGCTCACGCGCATCCTCGAAGCGGAGACCTTCGACGGCATGCTGGTGTTCACGCGGACGAAGCAAAGCACGGTCGAATTGTCAGAAAAGCTCCAGGCGCGCGGCTTCGCGGCCGAACCGCTGAACGGGGACATTCAGCAGTCGCAGCGCGAACGCACGGTCGCGCGCTTCAAGGCCGGCCAGATCGACATCCTCGTCGCGACCGACGTCGCGGCGCGCGGCCTGGACGTCGAGCGCATTTCCCACGTCGTCAATTACGATGTGCCGTACGACACCGAATCCTATGTGCATCGCATCGGCCGCACCGGGCGCGCGGGGCGCAGCGGCGAGGCGATCCTGTTCGTCGCGCCGCGCGAGCGCAATATGCTGCGCGCGATCGAGCGCGCGACGCGCCAGCCGGTCGAACAGATGAATTTGCCGAGCGTGGACGCCGTCAACGCGCAGCGGACGGCGAAGTTCAAGCAGCGCGTCGCCGAGGCGGTCGCGAAGTCCGAAGGCGATATCTATCGTCCGCTGATCGAACAAATGGAGGCCGAAACCGGCACGCCGTTGATCGACCTCGCCGCCGCGCTTGCATCCCTCGCGCAAGGGTCGTCGCCGTTGCTGCTCGCGGCGAAGCCGGAGGCGCGCGCGCCGCAGTTCGAGCCGCCGCAGTTCGAGCCGCCGCGGCGTGAGCCTGCGCCCTCGGAGCACGCCCCGCCTCCGGCGCCGGCGCGCCGTGAACCGCTGCGCAGGGACACCGAGCGAGAGACGTACCGCTTGGAAGTCGGGTCGGTCCACGGCATCAAGCCGGGCAATATCGTCGGCGCAATCGCGAACGAGGCGGACATCGAGGGTGTGCACATCGGCCGCATCGACATCCGCGAGGATCATAGTTTCGTCGACCTGCCGGCCGGGATGCCGAAGGAAATATTCAAGCGGCTGCAGACGGTGCGCGTCGCCGGCCGGGAACTGCGGCTCGCGCGCGTCGCCGAAAAGCCGCCGAAGCCGCGGCGCCCGCCCGAAGGAAGGCACACGGACCGCAAGCCCGCGCGCCGCTCGAAGCCCGCAACTTAAGCTTTTTCACCGCGACCAGGAGCGAAACATGGCGAAGGGTATGGACCGAAAGAAAGAGACGAAGAAGAAGCCGGGCAAGACGCTCGAGGAGAAGCGCGCCGCAAAGAAGGCGAAAAAGGACTCGCGCGGCTAGACGACTCGGCCGAGGCGCCCGCCGGCGAAAAAATCCCGGACATTGGCGGCGATCATATCGATGCACCGCTGCCGGGATTCGCGCGCCGCCCAGGCGACATGCGGCGTGAGCGTCAAATTCGGGATCGCCGGGTCCAACAGCGGATCGCCGTCGATCGGCGGTTCCAGCGGCAGCACGTCGATGCCGGCGCCGCCGAGCCTGCCGGATTTCAATGCCGCGGCGAGCGCGGCGCCGTCGACCAAGCCGCCGCGCGCGGTGTTGATGAGAAGCGCATCGGGCTTCATCAGCGCAAGTTCCGCTGCGCCGATGAGGCTCGCGGTCGCGTCGTTAAGCGGGCAATTCAGCGACAGGATGTACGCGATCGGCAGTAGTTCGCGCAGGTCGAGCCGGTCCGCTTGGCGCGGGCTGCCGGGCCGATTGGCGACCTTCACGCGCATGCCGAAACCTTCCGCGATGCCGGCGACCGCGCGCCCGAGTTCGCCCCAACCGACGATGCCGAACGTGCGGCCGGCGAGTTCCCGAATCGGCTGTGCGTGCACGGTGAATTGCGCGCTGCCCGCCCACGAGCCGTCGACCGCGAGTCGGCGGTATTCGGCGACATGCTGCGTCAGCCCCAGGATCATCGCCCAGACGTGTTGCACGACCGACGGCGTGCAGTAGCCGCGCACGTTGCAGACCGCGATGCCGCGCGCGCGCGCCGCGGCGAGATCCACGTTGTCGGTGCCGGTTGCGGCAAGCGCGACCAAGCGCAGCCGCGGCGCGGACTCGAGGCGTTCTCGGTCGAGCCGCAGCTTGTTGAGCAGCACGACCTCGGCGTCCAAAATGCGCGCGGAAATTTCGGCTGCGGCGGTCGCTTGGTACAGGCGCAGTCCGGGCATCGCTGCGGTGAGCTTCGATGAGTCGAGGTCGCCGTAGGAAACCGTATCGTAATCCAGGAATACCGCATTCATGGCGCGCTAGAATACGCGGCCCCGTACGAAATCCAAGGCCGACGAGACATGAAAATCTCCGCCGTCAAAGCGCTGATCACCGCGAACGTCGTCGTATACCTGCTTCAGGGCCTATCGAAAGGCGCGATCGACGCCGCATTCGCGCTGTGGCCGCTCCAGCCGATCGACGGCGTGCACTATTTTCATGTCTGGCAAATCGTCACCTACGCATTCCTGCACAGCACCGACCACATCACCCATTTGCTGTTCAACATGCTCGGCCTGTGGATGTTCGGCGCGGAGATAGAGCGCTTCATGGGTCCGCGCCGCCTGCTCACCGTGTATTTCGCGTCCGTCGTGACGGCCGCGCTCAGCCAGCTGTTCGTGCCGGTCCTGTTCGGCGCTCCCGCGGAGCCTACGATCGGCGCCTCGGGCGGCGTATTCGGCCTGTTGCTCCTCTATGCGTACCTCTTCCCGAGACGCAAGGTGATTCCGCTGATCCCGCCGATTCCGATGCCGGCGTGGCTGTTCGCGACGCTGTACGCGGGGCTGGAATTGGTCTTGGGCGTCACCGGCACCGAAGCCGGCGTCGCGCACTTCGCGCATCTCGGCGGCATGATCGGCTGCGCGCTCGTGATTTGGGCTTGGCGCGTCCGCGCGGCCTGAACGGCCGCGGTCCGCCGTCAGTCGCGGAAGTTGTTGAACTGCAGCGGAATGCCGACGTCCGACTTGCGCAGCAGCGCGATCGCCTCCTGCAAATCGTCGCGCTTCTTGCCGATGACCCGCACTTTGTCGCCCTGGATCTGAGCCTGCACCTTGATGCGCGAATCCTTGATCAGACGCGAGACTTTCTTCCCGGTCTCGGCGTCGATGCCGTGTTTCAACACGACGCGCTGCACCGCCCGCGCCAGGTTGACTTCGGGGTCCTCGGCGTCCAGGCAGGCGACGTCGATGCCGCGCTTCGCTACGCGCAGCTTCAGGATATCGAGCATCTGCTTCAGCTGAAAATCCGACGGAGCGGTCATCGTCACCGTCGCCTCCACGAGCTCGAAGCCCGCCTCGATCCCCTTGAAATCGAAGCGCTGACCGAGCTCACGCGACGCTTGATCGACCGCGTTGGTCAGTTCGTGGAAGTCGATTTCCGAGACGACGTCGAAAGACGGCATGGCACATACACTCCGTAAGCTTGTTCAACGATACCCGCGGGCCTGCAGCGTGAACAGCCTGGCATAACGGCCGTCCTTCGCCATCAGCGCATCGTGGCTGCCGCCCTCGACGATGCGGCCCTCCTCGAGCACGAGTATCTGGTCGGCCATGCGCACCGTCGAGAACCGGTGCGAAATCACGATCGCGATGCGGTTGCGCGTCAATTCGCGGAAATGTTCGAACACCTGCGCCTCGGCGCTCGCGTCGATCGCGGCGGTCGGCTCGTCGAGCACGAGTATGTCGGCATCCTTGCGCATGAACGCGCGCGCCAAGGCGATTTTCTGCCATTGGCCGCCCGACAGTTCGCGGCCGTCCCGGAACCATTTGCCAAGCTGTGTGCGGTAGCCTGAGGGCAGCTGTTCCACGAAATCGGCGGCGAGACCCTGGGCGGCCGCGCTGCGCCAACGCTCCTCGTCATCGAAAGCGCGCTCATCGCCGGCACCGATGTTTTCGCCGACCAGCATTTGATAGCGCGCGAAATCCTGAAATATCACGCCGATCCGCCGACGCAGCGCGGTTTCGTCCCATTCGTTCAAATCGAGCCCGTCGAGCAGGATGCGCCCGCCGGTCGGCCGGTATAATCGCGTCAGCAGCTTGATCAGCGTGGTCTTGCCCGAGCCGTTCTCGCCGACGAGGGCGAGGCTCTCGCCGGGTCGCACGTGTAGATCGATTGCGGCGAGCGCGGGCGACGAGGCTCCCGGGTAGACGAAATCCACGTGCTCGAAGCGGATGCCGTCGCCGGGCAGCGTGCCCTCGGTGCGGTCTCCGCCGGCCGCGCCCACGGGGTGTTCGAGATACTCGAACAGAGTCGACAAATACAAATTATCCTCGTACATGCCGCCGATCGCGGTGAGCGCCGCACTGACCGCGCTCTGGCCTTGCCGGAACAGCATCAGGTACATCGTCATCTGGCCGAGGGTGATCTTCCCGGCGACCGTTTCGGCAGCGATCCAGGCATAGCCGCCGTACAGCGTCGCGGTGCCGACGAGCCCGAGCACGAGACCCCAGGAGTCCCGGCGCACCGACAGATCCCGGTCCTCGCGGTACAAGCGGGTGAAGATGGCTTCGTAGCGTGCGCGCAAGCGCGCTCCGAGCCCGAACAGCTTGATCTCCTTGGCGTGGTCTTCGCGCGTGAGCACCGACTCGAGATACAGCTGCATTCGTGATTCCGGCGCGCGCCAGCGAAACAGCCGGAACGCCTCGCCGGAGAATTTGGTTTCCGCAAAGAACGCCGGCAGGCCCGCGGCGCCCAATAGCACGACCGCCCAGGGCGAGAATTTGATCAGCAATCCGCCGAACTACACCAACGAGATCGCGTTCTGCATGAGGCTGAACGTGCGCATCACGAGGCTCAAGGGCCGGCTCGACGCCTCGCGCCGCGCGCGCGTGAGCTTGTCGTAGAACTCCGAATCCTCGAATTGCGGCAAATCCAGCGTCAGCGCCTTGTCGAGGATCATGACGTTGACCCGCTGTCCGAGCTGCGCGCGCAGCAAGGACTGTGCGAGGGAGATGCCGCGCGCCGCGGCCGCGGAGGTCGCCACCGCGAGCGCTTCCAGCGCGCCCAGGGTCCAAACGTGGGCGAGGTCGAAGGCGCCGGTGCGCCGGTGCAGCTGCGCCGCGCCGCCCACCGCATCGACGATCAGCGAGCCTACGAAGGCCACCGCGGCGGGCATGACGCCCGCGACGACCGTGAGCGCCGCGAGCGCGATCGAGAGGCGCTTGTCGGTCGTCCAGACGAGCGCGAGCGCGCGCCGGCTGTAGGCGAAAACGCCGAAGAAGCCGCGTTGCAGGGCGCCGTCGCCGGGCGCGGCGACGGCCGCGTTGCGCGCGTGAGCGGACGATTTGGAAATAATGTGTCTTCCGTTGAGGGTCGATCAGGATACGGCCGCCGCGCCGGCGCCGCTATAATAGCCGCAGCCAAAACCCACGTATGGCGGAGTACCGGTGAAATTCAAGCCCCTGCTCGATCGTTGGAAGAAAGAATCGGCCCCGACGCTGACCGCCAGGGAATACGCGGTCCGCCTACCCCTCGACGACGCATCCCGGCTGCACGCGCTGGCGGAGCTGTTTCCCGGCTGCTCGATCGAGCGGATCGTTACCGACCTGTTGCACGCGGCGCTCGATGAGATCGCGGCATCCATGCCGTACGAGCCCGGCTCGAAGGTCATATCGCGCGACGAGCAGGGCGATCCGGCCTATGAGGACGTCGGCATGACGCCGCGTTTCGTCGAGGCGACCCGTAAAATCAAGCGCAATCTCGAGGCCGCGGCGAAAAAATAGCGGGCTTGACGCTGACGCCGCAAGGCGGCGATACTCGCGAGGATGTCGAAACCGAATTCAACGCTGAACGCCCGAGGATGGTGGCGCGACCCAACGTAAGGAGTGGGGCGCTGGCCGATTTCGTCCAAAAATAGTTTACCGAATTCCAGAACCCATCTCCGACAACCAGCCGGCGATGGGTTTTTTATTGTCCGTCCACATTGCAGCGCGTATGAACATGAAGCCGCCTTTTGACATTGCCGCGGATCTCGATACGCCGGTTTCGGCTTATCTGAAGCTCGCGCCGTTTCGCCCGCGTTTCCTGCTGGAAAGCGTCGAGGGCGGGGAGCGTCTCGGACGCTACTCGTTCATCGGATTCGGTGATTGTCTCGAAGTGCGGCTGGATTCCTCCGGACTCTACGTAGGGGCTGTGCGCACGCCCAGACCCGCGTCGCGCGACGAGTTCCTGAACGCGTTGCGTGCCGCGCTCGCGCAAGCTCCCAAGCCGCTGCCGGATCTGCCCGGCGTCCCGCTGCTTGGGGGCTTGGTCGGCTACACCGCGTACGACGCCGTGCGCTATTTCGAACATCTGCCGGGCCGCAGCTTGGATCGCACCGACGCGCCGCACGCCCACTATGTCGCGCCGCGTTCGCTGCTGGTTTTCGACCATCTGACCCGGGGCGTCGCTCTGCTGCACGACGGCAGCGAGGCGGAGCGGCAGGATCTGCGGCGCGAGGTGATCCGGGCTCTGCGCGGCGCGGTGCCGGTGCTGCGTGCAGCCGGACGATTCTCGCCCGCGACGCCCTCGCTTTCACCGGCGGCGCATGCGGCCGGCGTGCGCCGCGCGCAGGAGTACATCGCCTCGGGGGACGTCTATCAGCTGGTGCTCTCCTCACGCTTCGAGGGCGGCCATACGCTCTCGCCGTTCGAGGTCTACCGCGCGCTGCGCCTCTTGAATCCGTCTCCGTACATGTACTTCTGCGAGCTCGGCGACATCACGGTCGTCGGCTCGAGCCCGGAGGCGCTCGTGAAATTGCACGGCGACCGTGTGCAACTGCGCCCGATCGCGGGCTCGAGGCCGCGCGGCGCCGACGAAACACTGGATGCGGCGCTCGAGGCGGAGCTGCTCGCCGACCCGAAGGAAAACGCCGAGCACGTGATGCTCGTCGACCTCGCGCGCAACGATCTCGGGCGCGTCGCGACCGCGGGCTCCGTCGCCGTCGATCCTTTTCGGGTCATCGAGCGCTATAGCCACATCATGCACATCGTCAGCGGCGTCAAAGGCAAATTGTCCCCGGGCCGCGATGCGTTCGACCTGTTCGCCGCGACGTTCCCCGCGGGCACTTTGGTCGGCGCGCCGAAAGTGCGCGCTATGCAGATCATCGATGAGCTCGAACCGGTCGGCCGGCAGCTGTACGGCGGCACCGTGGGATACTTCGGCCGGCGCGGAGACATGGACCAGGCGATCACGATCCGCACGCTGGTGTTCCGCGGCGACCGCTACAGTTATCAGGCGGGCGGCGGAATCGTCGCCGACAGTTCGCCGCAAGCGGAATACGACGAGGTCATGGCGAAGAGCGCCGTCCTGCGGCGCGCGCTCGCGCTCGCCGCCGAAGGGTTATGAGCATGCGTACACCGAAGCTTCTGTTGATCGACAACTACGATTCGTTCACCTACAACCTGGTCCAGGCATTTCTGATCCTCGGCGCGCAAGTCGACGTTTATCGCAACGACGCGATCAGCGTCGATGCGGCGCTCGCGATGGATCACAGTCATTTGGTGATCTCGCCGGGGCCGGGGGCGCCGCAGGACGCCGGAGTTTCCCTCGCGATGATCAAGGCGTTCGCCGGCCGCAAGCCGATATTCGGCGTCTGCCTCGGCCATCAGGCGTTGGTCGAGGCGTTCGGCGGCAAAGTCGTCCGCGCGGGCCGCTTGATGCACGGCAAGGTCTCGCCGGTCACGCACGACGGCAAGGGGGTGTTCGCCGGTCTGCCGCGGGAGTTCGCCGCCGGCCGCTATCATTCCCTGATCGCCGAGCCGCAAAGCATGCCCGCCGCGCTCGAAGTCACGGCGCGCACCGCGCAAGGGGAGATCATGGGCGTACGCCACAGGGAATTTCCGATCGCCGGCGTGCAGTTCCACCCGGAAAGCGTGCTCACCCCCGAGGGGCCGGCGATCATGGCGAATTTCCTGAAGTTCTGAAGCCCTCATGCCGACCGTACGCCACACTCTCGAACAATTGCTGGAGCGCCGTGATTTGCAGGAGGCCCAAGCTGCGCAACTCCTGCGGGCGCTCGCATCCGGCGACACCGCACCGGCGTTGGCGGGCGCGATCCTCGCGGCGCTGCGCGCAAAAGGGGTGACGGCCGCCGAGGTGCGCGGCTTCGCAGGCGCGATGCGCGCGCTCGCGCGCAAGCCGGCGCTGCCGGTTCCGCTCGACGCGATCGACATCGTCGGCACCGGAGGCGACGCATCCGGCAGCTTGAATTTGTCGACCGGGGCCGCGCTGCTGGCGGCGGCCTGCGGCGTGCCGGTCGTCAAGCACGGCAACCGCTCGGTTTCCAGTCGCTGCGGCAGCGCCGACTTGATCGAGAAACTCGGTCTCGCGATGCCGCTCGCGGAAACCCCGGCGGTACGCTGTTTCGAGGCGACCGGGTTTACGTTCCTGTTCGCACCGTACTTTCATCCGGCGATGAAGGCGATCGCGCCGGTGCGCGCGGCCTTGGGCGTGCGCACGGTTTTCAATCTCCTGGGGCCGCTGACCAATCCCGCCGCGCCGCGCTTCGGCCTGATCGGTGCATACGATCCACAGGCCGCCGCGATCATGGCCGACACCTTGGCCGGCATGGATATCGAGCGCGCGTGGGTCGTGCACGGCGCCGCCGGCTGGGACGAGGCAACCCCGATAGGCCCGTTTCTGGCATACGAGGTCGCAGGCGGCAAGGTTTCGCGGCAGAGCGTCGACCCGCAAGATCTGGGGCTGACGCCTTGTGCGGGCGCCGACCTTGCGGGCGGCGATGCCGCCGACAACGCCGCGGCGCTGACGGCGGTGTTCGAGGGACGCGACCGCGGCGCGCATTACGCGGCGCTCGTTCTGCAAAGCGGCCTGGCGTTGCATATCGCCGGCCGCGCCTCATCGATCGGCGCTGGCATCGAGACCGCGCGGGAAGCGATCGCGAGCGGCCGTGCGGCGGCATGGCTCGAGCATTTCCGGCGCATCGCCGCGGAGCTTTCGGCGGCGGGAGCTGAGCGCGCATGAGCGGATTTCTCGACGAGATGGCGCGGCGCAGCCGCGAACGCGTCGCCGCCGCGCTGCTGGGCGAATCCGCCGCGGTGCTCGAACGGCGCGCGGCGGCGGCGCCGCAGCCGCCGCCGCTGCGCTTGTCGCCGGCCGGATTCGATTTGATCGCCGAAATCAAACTGCGTTCGCCGGCGGCCGGCCAATTGGGCCGCGCGAGCGACGACTGGCTCGGCCGCGCGGCGGCGTACGCACGCGCCGGCGCCGCGGCGGTTTCGGTATTGACGGAGCCGTCGCGCTTCGACGGCTCGCTCGATCATTTGCGCCGCTCGGCCGCGGCCCTCGGGCCGCTCGGCGTACCCGCGATGCGCAAGGATTTTCTCGTCGATCCATATCAGGTGCTGGAGGCGCGCGCCGCGGGCGCGGGCGGCGTCCTCATCATTTTGCGGATGCTGTCGCGGCCGCAAATTTCGGAATTGCTCGACGCCGCCGCGAGGCTGCGCTTGTTCGTGCTGCTCGAGGCCTTCGATGCCGAGGACCTCGCGCTCGCGGGCGAGCTGGCGGCGCAATTCGCCGCGAACGCGGGCATGCCTTTGATCGGCCTCAATAGCCGCGACTTGCAAACCCTGGCGGTCATACCGCAGCGTTTCGCGGAGCTCGCGGCAAAAATGCCCAAAGGCTGGCCCGCGGTCGCCGAGAGCGGCGTGGCTACGCCGGCAGCGGCCGCGGCGCTCGCAAAACAGGGCTATCGCCTGGCTTTGGTCGGCTCGGCGCTGATGGCGCACGAGAATCCTGTCCGGCTGATCGCGGATATTCTCGGCGCCGCGCGGACGGCCCCGTTTCAAACCGGCTAAACTTCGCGCCATGTGGATCAAAATTTGCGGTTTGACGACTGCGGACTCCGTCGCGGCGGCGGCCGAGGCCAACGTCGATGCGATCGGCTTCGTGTTCGCACCGAGCCCGCGCCAGGTCACGCCCGGACAGGCGGCGCAGCTCGCGGCGCTCGCGCCGCCGCAAATCCTGCGGATCGCGGTCGCCCAGCACCCGCTGCAAATGAAGGTCGACGAGATTTGCCGCGTACTGAAGCCCGATTATTTCCAGACGGACGTCGAGGACTTGCGTGAGCTGAAGATTCCAGCTCACGTCAAGCTGCTGCCGGTCGTGCGCTTCGGCCGCAAGACGCCGCACCCGCTGCCGGGCCGCATCGTGTTCGAGGGCCCGACGAGCGGCATAGGCGAGGTGGCGGACTGGGGGCGGGCCGCCGAACTCGCGCGCCAGACCGAAGTGATCCTCGCAGGCGGGCTGTCGCCGCAAAATGTCGCCGAGGCGATTCAAGTGGTGCGGCCGTTCGGCGTCGACGTCAGCAGCGGCGTCGAAGAGGTGCCGGGCGTCAAGGATCCGCAAAAGATCATGCAATTCGTCCGGGCGGCGCGCGAAGCGGCGGCTCGGCTGGAGATCGATTCATGAATACTCGAGCTGGCGGCACGGCCGCGGCTTTTGCTCGCTATCCGGATGCCAAGGGCCGGTATGGAAAATTCGGCGGCCGCTATGTTCCGGAGACGCTGGTCGCGGCGCTCGATCGCCTGCAGGCGGGCGTCGAACGTTATCTGCCGAGTGCGGATTTCCAAGCCGAATACGCGCTCGAATTGAAGACCTGGGTGGGCCGCCCGACCGCGCTCACCTACGCGCGCACCCTGAGCAAGCGCTGGGGCGCCGAAGTGTGGCTCAAGCGCGAGGATCTCGCGCATACGGGCGCGCACAAGATCAACAACGCCGTCGGGCAGATATTGCTCGCGAAGCGTCTCGGCGCGAAGCGCATCATCGCCGAGACCGGCGCCGGACAGCACGGCGTCGCGAGCGCGGCCGCCGCCGCGCGGCTCGCAATGCCCTGCGTCGTCTACATGGGCGCGGTCGACGTCGAGCGGCAGGCGCCGAACGTCGGGCGCATGAAGCTTTTGGGCGCGACCGTCGTCCCGGTCACCGGCGGCGACGCGACCTTACGCGCGGCGATCGACGAGGCGCTGCGCGACTGGGTTTCGGATCCCGAAAGCACGTATTACGCACTCGGCTCAGCCGTAGGTCCCCATCCCTATCCTTACCTCGTGCGCGAATTGCAGGCGGTGATCGGCCGCGAAGCGCGCGCGCAGATGCTGGAACTCGCGGGCGCGCTGCCCGACGTCGCCGTGGCCTGCGTCGGCGGCGGCTCCAACGCGATCGGCTTGTTTCATCCGTTCCTCGACGACGCCGGCGTGCGATTGCTCGGCATTGAAGCCGGCGGCCGCGGCCCGGGGCTCGGGGACAACGCCGCGTCGTTGACGGCGGGGACGCCCGGGGTGCTCCAGGGGAGCTATACCTTGATCCTGCAGGACGCGTTCGGCCAGGTTCGAGAAACGCATTCGGTCTCGGCCGGCCTCGATTACTCGGGCGTAGGCCCAGAGCACGCCTTTTTGATGGCGAGCGGCCGCGTCCGCTATGAAGCGGCGACCGACGACGAAGCGCTCGACGCGCTCTCCGAGTGCGCGAAATGCGAAGGCATACTCCCGGCGATCGAGTCGGCGCACGCGTTCGCCGGCGCGCGGCGCTACGCGGCGCTGAACCCCGGCGCGCGCATTCTGGTCGGCTGCTCCGGCCGCGGCGACAAGGACATGCCCATACTGCAGCGCACCGTGCTGAAGGCTACGGCTTGAACATGGCGCCGCGAGATACGATTTCGGCGGCGATCCGGGCGGCGACAGAGCGCGGCCGGCCGGCGTTGGTGGGATTCATGACCGCCGGCTTTCCGAGCCGCGCCAAATTCGGCGTAAATCTTGCTGCCGTCTCCAAGGCCTGCGACGTCGTCGAGATCGGCGTGCCGTTCACCGACCCGATGGCCGACGGCGCGACGATACAACGTGCGAGCTTTGCGGCGCTCGCCGACGGCGTCACCTTGCCGTGGATACTCGAAACGCTGCGCGACGCCTCGCCGCGCGGCCCGGCGCCGGTCATCTTGATGAGCTACTTGAATCCGCTGCTCGCCTACGGCCTCGAGCGCCTGCCGCGCGCTGCGGCGGCCGCCGGCGTCGCGGGATTCATCGTTCCGGATCTCCCGTTCGAAGAAAGCGGCGATCTCGCGCAGGCCCTCGATCGCGAGGGGCTCGCGCTCGTGCAGATGGTCACGCCGGTGACGCCCGCCGAGCGGCTCGCAAAGCTTTGCGCCGCCGCGCAAGGATTCGTCTATGCGGTGACGATGACCGGGACGACCGGCAAGTCGGCGGCGGTGCCCGCGGATGTGCTCGCCTACATGGACCGCGTCAAGCGCGTATCGCCGGTTCCCGTGTGCGCGGGCTTCGGCATCCGCTCGCGCGAACAGGTCGCCTTGTTCGCCGGACACGTCGATGGGGTCATCGTCGGATCCGCGCTGGTCGAGGCGCTGGAGCGGGGCGACGACCCCGGCGCGTATCTTAAGTCGCTGCGCTAAGCGCGCGGCCGCGTCCAGCGCAGGCGCGCGAACCACCCGAATCCCAGCCCGAGCTGCAGCCATCCGAGCCAGGGGTGGCGCGCACCGAGCGCAAGCCAGAGGAGCCCCGAGAGCCATAAGACGCCCGCCGCAGTCGTCGCGTCGCGGCGCGCATGCGCGCGCTCCATCGCCGCTTTGAGTTGCGCGATCTCGGCGCTTTGCACCGCGAAGCTGAATTCGCCGTCGGCGGCGGCGCGCACGCCGGCATTCACGATCTTCGGCAATTGCTTCAAGGTCTCGAGCGCATCCGGCAGCTGCGCGCGCAAGCCTGCGAACAGCGTGCGCGGGCTCGCCCGCTCGCGCATCCAGGCGCGCAAGAACGGCTGTGCGGTCTTCCACAGATCGAGATCCGGGTAGAGCTGGCGCCCGAGCCCTTCGATGTTGAGCAGCGTCTTTTGCAGCAGGATCAGCTGCGGCTGGATCTGCATGTCGAACCGGCGCGCGGTCTCGAACAGGCGCAACAGCACCTGCGCGAAGGAAATTTCCTTCAACGGCTTGTTGAAGATCGGCTCGCAGACCGTGCGTACCGCGGATTCCAATTCGGCGACGCGCGTGCCTCTCGGCACCCAGCCGGACTCGATATGCAGCGCCGCGACGCGCGCGTAATCGCGGTCGAAGAACGCCATGAAATTTCCGGCGAGATAGTGCTGGTCGCGCGCCTCGAGCGTGCCGACGATGCCGAAATCGACGGCGGCGTAGCGTGGATTCTCCGGGTCGTCGACCTGCACGAAGATGTTCCCCGGGTGCATGTCCGCGTGGAAGAAATTGTGGCGAAAGACCTGGGTGAAGAAGATCTCGACGCCGTTCTCGGCGAGCTTTGGAATATTCGCACCGTGCGCCTTCAGCTCGTCGATGCGATTGACGATGATCCCGTGGATGCGCTCCATCACCATCACGTTCGTACGGCAATAGTCCCAATAGACTTCAGGCACGTACAAAAGCGGCGAGCCTTGAAAATTGCGCTTCAGCTGGGACGCGTTGCCGGCCTCGCGCATGAGGTCGAGCTCATCGAGGATCGTCTTGCGATACTCGGCGACGAGCTCTTTCGGCCGTAGGCGCTGCGCGTCCGTCCAGTATTCGTCGGCGAGCGCCGCGAGCGCCTCCAGAACCTCGAGATCGCGCTCGATGATCTCGCGCATGCCGGGGCGCAGTATCTTGACGACGACGTCCTCGCCTCCTTGCAGCGTCGCCGCGTGCACTTGCGCGACCGAGGCCGCGGCGAGCGGGGATCGGTCGAATGCGGCGAAAATTTGTGCGAGCGGCCGGCCGAACGCCGACTCGATCGTCGCGACCGCGATCTTGCCGTCGAACGGCGGTACGCGGTCCTGCAGCAGCGCGAGCTCGTCGGCGATGTCGACAGGCAGCAAATCGCGGCGCGTCGACAGCGCCTGGCCGAATTTCACGAATATGGGCCCTAGCTCCTCGAGCGCGAGCCGCAAGCGCATTGCCCGCGTCGTGCCGGCGCTGCGCTGGAACCAGGTCCACGGGGACAGGTAGAACAGGAATCGGAACGGGCGGTACAGATGGGTCGCGCGCACGAAATCGTCGAGTCCGTGGCGCACGAGCGCGCGCTGGATCACGAGCAGCCGGCGGACCACGCGCAAACGCATCATGCCGCGCCGGGGCCAACGCGGCCCCGCTCGAGCCGCGCGATGCGCGCATCGACGCGGTCCGCCGCCTCGCGCAGCTCGTCGACGCCGCCGAGGAACTCCTCGACCTCGGGCTTGCTCGGAAGGTCGCGGCTTTCTTCCTGCAGGTACTCGGCGATGTTTTCGCCGAACGTGCGGCCGGCGCGGCGTAGGAACGAGAACGCTCGGCGGCCGAAATTGCCGAGCCGCCGCGCGGGCAAGTCGCCGATGACCCGGGCCATTTCCTCTTCCGGATCCGGGCGTGCGAGGTGCAGCAATTCGCGATACGCGGCGGCCACTTCGGCATCGCCACGCACTTGCAGCGATGCCTTGCCGAGCGGACGATCGGCATCCGCGCCTAGCAGTCGAACGAGCGTTGCGGGAGATCCGGCGATCACCGCGTCCGCCTCGGCGTCGTCGCCGGACGCGAGCGCGAGGCGCCCGCCGACGCAGGCCGCGCGCAGCCGGATCAAGCCTTCGATGTCGATACGCAGCGATTTGCCCTCGAGCCTTCGCGCGAGCACGCCGGGGCGCGTCTGCGCTGCGATGTTACGGTTGAGGACGGCTTCGACGGCGCCGAGCCACGCGGGTGTCGCCGTCATGTCAGATTTTGTAGCCGCGGTGCAAAGCGACGATGCCGCCCGACAAATTATGATATCGGGCGAGCGAGAGGCCGGCCGTGCGCATCATCTCTAGCAGGGTCTCCTGGTCCGGATGCATGCGGATCGATTCGGCGAGATAGCGGTAACTCGCGGCATCATGCGCGACGATTCGCCCCATCAGCGGCAGGACGTTGAACGAGTACAGGTCGTACAGGGGCGCGAGGCCGGGAGCCGTGGGCTTCGAAAATTCGAGCACCAGCAATTGGCCGCCGGGCTTGAGGACCCGGCGCATTGCGGCGAGCGCCGCCGGCTTGTCGGTCACATTGCGCAGCCCGAACGCGATCGTCACACAATCGAAGGTATCGTCCGCGAACGGCAGGCGCTCGGCATCGGCGACGACGCAATGGACATTCCCCACGAGCCCGCGATCGAGCAGCCGGTCCCGGCCGCGCTCCAGCATCGCGGAATTGACGTCCGACAGAACGACGCGGCCTTGTTTGCCGACCCGGCGCGCGAGCCCCGCCGCCAGATCGCCGGTGCCGCCGGCGACATCGAGCGCGCTCTGGCCCGGCCGCAAACCCGTGAGCGACAACGCGAATTTCTTCCAGAGTCGATGCGCGCCGAACGACATCAAATCGTTCATGACGTCGTATTTGCCGGCAACGCTATCGAACACGCCGCGTACGCGGCGCGCCTTTTCGGACCAGTCGACCTGTTCGAAGCCGAAATCGGCGCTGCGGTTGGATTTGCTCATGGCGCTCAATGCTCCTCGTCGGCGCCATTGTAGCCGTTTCCGGGCTTAGGTTAGTCCGCGCGTCGAATCCCTGCCGCGGAGCAGCGCTCGAGGTAGCGCGCCCAGTTTCGCCCGCAGTCGCGCCCGAGGGCGTAGAGCAGAGCCCAGGTATACAGCCCGGTATCGTGGCCGTCGTCGAAGATCAAGCGCACCGCGTACTGGCCGATCGGCTCGGCGCCGCCGATGCCGACGGCCTCCTTGCCGGTCACCAACAGGCCTTCGCCGCCGCCGTGGCCCTTGACCTCCGCCGACGGCGAGAACACGCGCAGGTATTCGAACGGCAGCTCGAAGCGCGCGCCGTCGTCGAAGCTCACGTCGAGAATGCGCGATTCGGTGCGAATCTTGATTTCGAGGGGCTTAGGCGCGGGCTGGGTCTGCGGCATCGGCGGGCTCCTTAAAGGATGTAGCGCGACAGGTCCTGATCGCGCGCAAGCTCGCCGAGATGGCTCTCGACGTAGTCGCGGTCGATGAAAACCCGCGTCCCGCCGCGGTCCGCCGCATCGAACGAGACGGATTCGAGGAGCCGCTCCATGACGGTATGCAGGCGCCGTGCGCCGATGTTTTCGGTGCGCTCATTGACTTCGAACGCGACCTCGGCGAGCCGGCGTACGCCGGAGGGGTCGAACTCCAGCGTCACGCCTTCGGTCGCGAGCAGTGCCGTGTATTGGCGGCACAGGGATGCGTCGGGCTCGGTCAGGATGCGCACAAAATCGTCGACGACCAACGGCTCGAGCTCGACGCGAATCGGCAGGCGCCCCTGCAGCTCCGGAATCAGGTCGGAGGGCTTCGACATGTGGAACGCGCCGGAGGCGATGAACAGCACATGATCGGTCTTGACCGTGCCGTACTTGGTGTTCACGGTGCAGCCCTCGACGAGCGGCAGCAAGTCCCGCTGCACTCCTTCGCGCGAGACGTCGGCGCCGGCCGTTTCCTGGCGGCGCGCGATCTTGTCGATCTCGTCGATGAAAACGATGCCGTTCTGTTCGGCGTTCTCGACCGCGCGCACTTTCAGTTCGTCTTCGTTGATCATTTTGGCGGCTTCTTCGTCGACGAGAAGCTTGAGCGCCTCTTTGATCTTGAGCTTGCGCTGGCGCGTGCGCCCGCCGCCCAAGTTCTGGAACATGCCTTGGAGCTGCTGGGTCATCTCCTCTATGCCCGGCGGCGCCATGATCTCGACGCCGACCGGCATTGCGCGCACGTCGATCTCGATGTCGCGCTCGTCGAGCCCGCCTTCGCGCAGCATCTTGCGTAATCGTTGGCGGGTATCCGCGTCGCGCTCGGCGGGCTTTGGGTCCGTGTCCGCTTGCGCGCGCGGCAAGAGCTCATCCAGAACGCGCTCCTCGGCGGCATCGGCAGCGCGGTGACGCACTTTCGTGATTTCCTCTTCGCGCGTCATTTTGACGGAGATCTCAACGAGATCCCGCATGATCGAGTCAACTTCCCGGCCCACATAGCCCACTTCGGTGAACTTCGTGGCTTCGACCTTGATGAACGGCGCCTTCGCCAGGCGCGCGAGGCGGCGGGCGATTTCGGTCTTGCCGACGCCGGTCGGACCGATCATCAGGATGTTCTTCGGCGTGATCTCCGGCCGCAGCGCGGCGGCGACCTGGCTGCGGCGCCAACGATTTCTGAGCGCGATCGCGACCGCGAGCTTCGCCGCCTTTTGGCAGACGATGTGCTTGTCCAACTCCTCGACGATTTCGCGCGGGGTCATCTGCGACATGGGCGTCTACAATTCCTCGATCGTCAGCTGGCGGTTGGTATAGATGCAGATGTAGGCGGCGATGCCGAGCGCGCGCTCGACGACCTCGCGCGCGGACAGCTCGGTCGCGTTCAGTAGCGCAAGCCCCGCAGCCTGGGCATACGGGCCGCCGGAGCCTATCGCCATCAGATCGTGCTCCGGTTCGATCACATCGCCGGTGCCCGAGATCACATAGGAGCGTTCCGCGTCGGCGACGCATAGCAGCGCCTCGAGGCGCCGCAGGCTGCGGTCGGTGCGCCAGTCCTTCGCGAGTTCGATGGCGGCGCGCGTGAGATTGCCGAATTTCTCGAGCTTGCCTTCGAAGCGCTCGAACAGCGTGAACGCATCCGCCGTGCCGCCGGCGAAGCCCGCCAGCACCTTGCCGCCATATAGCCTGCGCACTTTGCGCGCATTGCCCTTGACGACGGTTTGCCCGAGCGTCACCTGGCCGTCGCTGCCGACCGCGACGCGGCCGTTCCTGCGCACGGCGAGGATCGTCGTGCCCATCAAGCGATTTGGATCGTGATTCATCGTCGCGTGATCATTCCTCGGAACCCGTGGACTTGGGGGCGCCCGGCGCCTTTTCAAGCGCGGGGCGGCGGCGGTGCGCGCGCGGATGGGCCGCATCGTAGACCTTGGCCAAATGCTGGAAGTCGAGATGGGTATAAATCTGGGTCGTACCGATGTCGGCGTGACCAAGCAACTCCTGTACGCCGCGCAAATCGGCGCTCGATTCCAGCAGATGCGTCGCGAAGGAATGGCGGAACATGTGCGGGTGCACGTGCACGCCGAGCCCCTGGCGGCGCGCCCAGAGTTCGACGCGCCGCTCGATCGCGCGTGCGGCGAGCCTACGGCCGCTTCGGCTCAGGAACAGCGCGGCGCGGTCGGTGCTTGCGCCGCGCTCG
>DAIDVO010000012.1 GCA_027456085.1 Steroidobacteraceae bacterium
CGCTTAGCCGTCCATTCGGGCAAATTTACTCACGCATAGAAGGCCGCAATCGACTCGATCACGTGATCGAGTTGCGCGCGTTCGAGTTCCGGATAGACCGGCAGCGCGAGGCTCTCGGCGGCCGCCCGCTCGGACTCGGGGAAATCCCCCGGGCGATGACCGAGATAGGCGAAGCATTCCTGAAGGTGCAGCGGCACGGGATAATAGATCTCCGTGCCAATCGATCGCTCGGCGAGGAACTTGCGCAGACCGTCGCGGTCGGTCGCCCGCACGACGTACTGATTGTAGATGTGCCGATACCCCGGGACCGCGCGCGGTGCCGCAACGCGGCCCGCGAACCCGGCGGCCGCGAACGCGGCATCGTAATGAGCGGCGTTGCGGCGCCTTCCGTCCGTCCAGCCGTCGAGGTACTTCAGCTTCACGCGCAGCACCGCGGCCTGCAGTTCGTCGATACGGAAATTCCCGCCGATGAAGGCGTGGTAATACTTCGGCTTGCCGCCGTGCACGCGCATCACGCGCAAGTGCTCGGCGAGATCCTCGTCGTTCGCGGTACAAAGACCGGCGTCGCCGAACGCGCCGAGATTCTTGCTCGGGAAGAACGAAAAACAGCCGACATCGCCGATGGATCCGGCACGCGCGCCGTTCAAATATTCGCTGCCGATCGCCTGCGCGGCATCCTCGATGACCCGCAGATCGTAACTATGCGCGATCTCCATCAACGGGCCCATGTCCGCGCACTGACCGTACAAGTGAACGGGCATCAGCGCGACGACACGGCCGCCGGTCACGCGATTGCGCAGCCGGCCGCTCTCGACGACGCAGCGGCGCTCGATGAACTCGCGCACCGCGGCCGGCGACAAATTATAGGTATCGGGGGCGATATCGCAGAAAATCGGCCTCGCCCCGACACGCGCGATCGTACCGGCGGTCGCGAAGAACGTGAACGACGAGGTGATCACTTCGTCGCCCGCGCCGATATGCAGCGCCATCAGTGCGAGCTGCAGCGCATCCGTGCCCGAGGATACGCCGATGCCGAAACCGCAGCCCGTGTAGGCCGCGAGCTCCGACTCCAAGCGGCGCACGTGCTCACCGAGAATGAAATGTTGGCCGGCGCAAACTTCCTCGATCAGAGGCATGACCTCGCCGCGGATTTCAGCGAACTGCGCCTTGAGGTCGAGTAATGGAACCGAGGTCATCGGCCAAGGATAACATTTTGCCGACCCCGCCTTGCAGCCCGGGTTCGAGCATCAGGGCGCGGCACAGGCGATACCGGCGAAGACGAGCGCGCCAGCGAACGAGAAGCGGCCCGCGAACGGCGCGCCCGCGCGCTGCTCGATCGCAAGGGCGCGCAGCGGGCGTACCGCGAATTCGCCGGCCGCAGCGCGCCGGCTCGGCACCGAGATCGCGACGTCATGAAACCCCAGTCGCTCGCCGGTGACGGCGAACTGCGCCTTATAGAACGCCTCCTTCGCGGAGAACAACAGGCTCGCTCCGCCCGGCCGCTCGGCGGCGCCGAGGCTCTCGCGCCAGGCGAGCTCGGCGGCGGTCGCAATCCGCGGCAAAAGCCGGGCGCCGATGCGGCCGACGACCTCTGTGTCGAGGCCAACACCCAAGGTGAGGCCCACTTGCGCGACCGCCGCCGCACAACAACCCTGCGTGTGCGTGATGCTGCCGGTGAAGCCGGCCGGCCACAGCGGCTGGCGGTCGCCGCCGACCCGCAATTCCGCATCGGCGACGCCGAACTCGGCGAGCGCGCGCCGCGCGCACAGCCGACCCGCCGCGAATTCGCCGAGGCGCGCGGGCGCTGCGCGCGCGACGTCGGCGCGCTCACCCGGCGACAGCAGCGCGGGCTCGCCGGGCCCGCCGCAGCGGGCGACCACGACCGGCGCCGCGAACAGCGCGGCGAGCCGCGGCGCCAGGCGCACCGCGCCGGTCATCGCGACGCCCCGTTTGGTGGGTTTTTTTTACGCAAATTGGCCGATCGCAGCGGTGTCGCAGGGCGCCGCGCCGCTGCGCGAATCCATCGACCAGTTCTCATTTGCGAATCTCCATTGCGCGCAAAACCAGCGATGCTGATCACATTTCGTACAATCCCTGATGTCCGCGAATACCGACATGTTGTCCGCGCTTGCGCGCCGATATTTACTGCGCTCCTCGACGCAAATTTACTTGGAGCTGCAAACCATTCCATGATGTCCTTCGGCCGCATTCGTCTGATACCGGTCTGCGCAATCGCCGCGGCCTGCGTACTGCTCGCGGGCTGTCCCAGCGTCGCGACGCAGCCAACATCCTCGGCCGGCGCGACGGGCACGCCCCCGCCGGGTTCGGTGACGCTTTCCTGGACGGCGCCGACGCTGAACACGGACGGTACCATTCTCAATGATCTCGCCGGTTACCATATTTACTACGGTACGAGCGCGAGCGCGATGACCCAGACCGTCGACGTCTATGGTGCGGCCACCACGACCGACGTGATCAACAACTTGAGTCCGGGAACCTATTATTTCGCGGTCGTCGCCTACAGTTCCTTAGGTACCCAGAGCGCGCCCTCGCCCACCGTCAGCAAGATGATATAAGCCTGTGCGGGCGGCGCGGCGCCACGGCACGCTCATGCGCGCCGCGCAGCCCACGCGAGCACGAACTTCGCCTGTTCCTCGGTCTGCGGCACCCGCGGCCAGGACTTCGAGCGCGCGCTCCGGCGCCACAGCCGATTCAACGTCTTCAGCGCAGCCTTGCCGCCGAGGCCCTCGTCGGCGAGAAAGCAGCCGATCACGAGACCGGTGCGCCCGATCCCCGCGCGGCAGTGAACGTAGAGATGCCGCTCGCGCCCGAGCGCCTCGCCGATATGCGCCTGAATCGCCCGCATCAGCGTGGACTCAAGGGGCACGCGCCCGTCGGCGATCGCGAAGCGCTTGTACTCGCAGGCACGCGGCAACAGCCGCCGGTAGCTCGGCATTTCGCGCATCTCGGTCAAGTCGACGAACGCGTCGATCCCGGCCGCGCGCAGGCGCGCGAGCCGGTCATGCGCCTGTACCGGATCCTCACCGAACGGATAGTCGCCGGCGAGCAAGCGCCCCGGCAGCACCCAGTAGCTATTCTCGAGCGGCGGTTCGGCGGCGGCAGCGCGGCCAAAGCGGTCGAGATCACCAAACATTTCGCGTAATGCGGTCACGATCAGCAGGTCTTCCAACGGCGGGCAGGCCAATACGCGCAGTGTACAACCGGGATCTGCGACGAGGCCATGACGGAAGCCGCGGGCTCTCGCGGTCCGCTGGTAACGGGTACGGCTGATGCCGGTAGACATCAAGGCTACAGCACCAGCTTGCGCCCATGTTCTGGACAACACGCAAGCGCTGAGTATCCTACGCGGCTGTCTTGCCGCCACGCGCCGATGGCTGGAAGCGCCATGCTTCGGGTCAGACGGCCCCGTCATCGCGACGAAGCCCCTGGCGAATTTTCACCAGGGGCTTTTTGTTGCCTTGGGTTACGACCATGAAGGGATTGAAATTCGATGCGCATGGATAATACGTCGCTGCTGCTGGACGGACCGGGGGGTATTCATCAGCGTCGAAGGCAAGCGCAAGATCGATTACGCCTCCTGCACATTTCACATCTGGGCTGAAAGCATGAACCGACGAGTGCGGTGGAGTTGGCAGCAGACATGCGCTCGATGACGCTCGCAGCGTTGTATCGGCTGGCGGATTCTCATGGATCCCGTCGAATAGTGGAACCATGAATACTTCTTTTGATCGTCGAGGGATCACCACTCCAATGAAACCGAATAGTTTTTGACATACAGACATACTGCGAGTATGCTCTGACATATGAGGACTACCGTTCGACTGGAAGAAAACCTCCTAGAACGTGCACGATTAGAGGCTGAGCGGCGCGGCGTGACGCTGACCTCCCTCATCGAGCAAGGCCTACGGCTTGCGCTGCGCCGTCCGCTGAAGCGGGCAGAGCGTTCGGCCATGAAGCTCCCCGAATGCCGGGCCGGAGGCGGCCTTCTGGCGGGAGTGGACCTAAACGACAGCGCCAGTCTCCTCGACCGTTTAGAAGGCCGCGATTGATCCTCTGCGACGTCAACGTTCTGATCTACGCCTTCCGTTCCGACGCCGACAATCACCCGCTATACAAGTCGTGGCTCGAATCGGTGATCAACGGCCCGTCCGCCTATGGCATCGCTCCGCAGGTCCTCGCCAGTGTGGTTCGGATAAGCACGCATCCGCGCATATTCAAGATTCCGAGCTCGTTGACTGATGTATTCCAATTCTGCAGCGCGCTGTTACAGCAACCCAACGCGACTGTCATCGTGCCCGGTGACCGGCATTGGGAGATATTCGAAACCATATGTCAGAAATCCAAGGGGAATATCGCTCAGGATGCTTGGTTCGCAGCGCTCGCGATAGAATTCGGATGCGAATGGATCACCACGGATCGCAATTACGGCCGCTTCGACGGGCTGACTTGGCGGGCACCATTCTGAATCAGCGTGATGTCCAGCATCGCGGCTGCGACTCTTGATCGACCTGGCC
>DAIDVO010000013.1 GCA_027456085.1 Steroidobacteraceae bacterium
CCCGCGACCAGGCCGTTGTGGCCCGACCCCACGGCGACGATATCCGCGGTAGTTGTGATTGTGTTCATTGATGGAGTTGCTTGTTGCAGCGGATCCCGCGAGCATAGCGCCATGCTGCCGAATTATGAAATCTGCGCGGTCCGGTATGCCCATCTCGAGCGCTCGGCCAGCCACAATTTTCTCGGCGGTGATGAGCACGACGGTCCGATGCCGCTGGATTACTATGTCTGGACGATCCGGGGTCCCGGAGTCTCATTTGTGCTCGACACCGGATTCGACGCGGCCACGGGCGCCGCGCGCGGCCGGCAGCTGCTGCAGCCGGTCGGAGCGGGCCTTGCGGCCGTGGGCGTCGATCCGGCGCAGGTGACCGACGTCATCATCAGTCATATGCACTACGACCACGCCGGCAACCACGAGCTGTTTCCGCGGGCCCGCTATCACCTGCAGACCGAGGAGATGGCTTTCTGCAGCGGCAGCGCGATGTGTCACGCCGTCATGCGCGCGCCGTATGCGGCGCCCGATGTGCAGGCCATGGTCGGAAAGGTGTTTGCCGGGCGCGTGATGTATCACGACGGAACCGCCGGACTGGCGCCGGGCATCACTCTGCACCGCGTCGGCGGCCATACGCGCGGCCTCCAGGTGGTGCGTGTACACACGCAGCGCGGCTGGGTGGTACTGGCGTCGGATGCGGCGCATTTTTACGCCAATTGGCTCGAGCGGAGGCCGTTTCCGATTGTCGACGATGTCGCGGCCTACCTCGATGCCTTTGCGACCATCGAGGCGCTGGCGAGTTCTTTCCAACATGTCATTCCGGGTCATGATCCTTTGGTGCTCTCGCGCTATCCGGCGGCGCGCGCCGGTCTCGCCAACGCGGTGCGCGTGGATCTCGATCCGCACAGCTGATGCGGCCAGCCGCCAGGCTGTTAGACTCCGTGCTTCCGGGCTGACATAGGAATCTCTCGTGGGCGAAAAGATTGCCTTCATCGGCGTGGGGCGCATGGGCTCGAGCATGGTCGCGCGGCTGATCGCGGCCGGGCACGAGCTCACGGTTTACGATCCGGTGGCATCGGCCACGGCGCCGGCGGCAGCATTGGGCGCCAGGGTCGCAAGGTCCGTGGCTGACGCGGCCGCATTGTGCACTGTGGTGATGGCCAGTGTGCCCGGTCCGGCCGATGTGCGCGAGATCGCGCGCGTGATCGCCGATTCGCCCGCGCTCAAGGTATTCGTCGACCTGTCCACCTCCGGCCCTGCCGCGGCGCAGGCTATTGCCTCGCTGCTGGGGTTGCGTGGAATCGCCGCCATCGACGCGCCGGTGTCGGGAGGCGTAAAGGGGGCGGCCGCCGGCAAACTCGCCATCATGGCCTCCGGCCCGGCGCCGGCCATGCGACAGGTGCGGCCGCTTCTCGACGTGCTGGGCAAGGTCTACGGACTCGGTGAGAAGCCGGGCCTGGGCCAGACAGTAAAGCTCGCCAATAATCTGATGTCGGCGGCAGCGCTCGCCATTGCCGCCGAGGCGCTGGCGATGGGGGTCAAAGCCGGCGTCGATCCGGCCGCGATGCTCGACGTGCTGAATGCTTCCTCGGGACGCAACAGCGCGACACAGGAGAAGATTCCGAAGCATGTGCTGAATCGCAAATTCGATTTCGGGTTTGCCAACGCACTGTCGTTCAAGGACGTGCGGCTGTGCCTCGACGAAGCCGAGGCACTGGGGGTGCCCATGGTGGTCGGCGCGGCCGTGCGGCAGATGTTATCCATTACCCACCAGATGCATGGTGCGGCAGCGGATTGTACGGATCTCGTGAAGGTCGTGGAAAACTGGGCGGGCTGTCAGATCGGCCGCAAAGAGGGGTAACGCTATGGGACAGGATCGATTCGACGAGGGGCTGAAGCTGCGCAAGCAGGTGCTGGGCGCCGAGTACGTGGAGCGCTCAATGGCGAGTGCCGATGAATTCAGCATGCCGATGCAGGAGCTCTCGACCGAGTATTGCTGGGGTCATGTGTGGACGCGGCCCGGGCTCGCGCTGCGCGACCGCAGTCTGATCAACATCGCGATGATCAGCGCGCTGAATCGGCCGCATGAGCTGAAACTGCATGTCAAGGCTGCGCTCAATAACGGGGTGACGCGCGCGGAGATCCGTGAAGTGCTGCTGCAGGTCGCGGTGTATTGCGGCGTGCCGGCCGGTATCGACAGCGTGCGCATCGCGCGCGAGGCGTTTGCCGAGCTCGATCAGGCGAAGCAGAGTTAAGCCGCCATGATAACGGCGCACACACCGCAGGAAAAGCTCGTGCTCGATTTCTTCCGCGTCTTGAGCAGCGGCGATCTCGAGGCCATCCGGGCGACGCTGCATCCCGATGCCACCTGGCGGCCGATGGTCGAGGGCGTGCCCGGGGCCGGCGTTCATGGGCCGCGCGACAAGATCGTCGACGAGTTTCTGGCACCCGTGCGCGGCTTGTTCGTAGCGGGCGATCCGAAGACCACGGTCGATCGCATGGTGTCAGCCGGCGATACCGTGATGTGCGAATCGCGCGGCACGGGCACGCTGCGCGACGGTCGAGCCTACAACAATCGCTACGCCTGGAGCATCGACGTGCGGGACGGCCGGATCTTTGCCATCCGCGAGTACATGGACAGCCATTACGTCGCCACTCTGTTCAGCGGCGCGTGATGCCGTGCCCGCCGTGCCGTCAGCGATGAACGATGCCTTCGATTATGTGATCGCAGGCGCCGGTACCGCCGGCTGCGTGCTGGCGAATCGGCTGTCGGCCGACGCAGGCGTCAGCGTCGCATTGATCGAGGCGGGCCCGCCGGATGACGATCCGGCCATCCGCGTGCCGGCGATGGTGGCGAAGGCCATCGGCAATCCGCGCCAATCTTGGGGCTACAGCACGGTGCCGCAGCGCCATGTCGATGAGCGCGTGCTGCCGGTGCCGCGCGGTCGCGTGCTCGGCGGTTGTTCCTCGATCAATGGCATGGTGTATTTCCGCGGCCACCCGCGCGAATATGATGAGTGGCGGCAACCGGGGTGGAGCTACTCCGATCTTCTGCACTATTTCGCGCGACTGGAGAACTACGAGGCCGCGCACACGCCGCAGCGGTATCGAGGCGGTCCGGTCAACGTCATCGACATCCCCAATCCCAACCCGCTGGTCGGCCGCTTCCTCGCAGCCGCCGACACCCTCGGCCTGCCGCGCTGCGCGGATTTCAATGGCGGCGATCCGGAAGGATTCGGACCGCGCCAGGCGGCGATCCGCGGCGGGCGGCGCGAGTCCGGGGTGACGGCGTATCTCAATCCTGCGCGGCATCGGTCCAATCTCGAGATCACGACCGACGCGCTGGTCACCCGCGTGATGTTCGAGGGCCGGCGTGCAACGGGCGTCGAGATCGAACGCGGCGGCGTGCGGCGCGTCGTAACGGCGCGCCGCGAGGTCATCGTTGCCTGCGGCGCCTACGGCTCACCGCAGTTGTTGCAGCTGTCAGGCGTCGGCGATGCCGCCGCTCTGCAAGCCTTGGGAATCGCACCGCTGCTTGACCTGCCCGCGGTCGGCAAGAATCTGCACGATCACCCGGCCGCATCGATTGGCGCACGAACGGCCAATACCGAATCGTACGGGCTGTCGTGGCGCAGTGCGCCGCGCAGCGTACTCGTCGCCGCGCAATATTTGCTGTTTCGATCCGGGCCGCTGGCGAGCAACGTATTCGAAGCCAACGGCTTCATGCGTTCAAGGCCGGAGGTTGACCGCCCCGATCTGCAGATCATTTTCATGCCCGCGCATCGCAATGCGAACGGTCATTGGCTGCCGCGCGGGCACGGCTACGGCATCATCTTCGTGAACCTGCGGCCGGCCAGCCGCGGCAGCGTCACCCTGACCAGCAAAGACCCGCGCGACAAGCCGGCGATCGATTTCAACTTCCTCTCGGCCCCGGGCGACATCGACGTGCTGGTGCGGGGATTCGAGGTCGCGCGTTCGATCCTGGCGGCCCCGTCGTTCGTGCCGCTGGCCGGCCGGGAGACGTCGCCGGGACCGGAAGTGCGCGAGCGCGCGCAGATCGAGGCGCATATCCGCCAATCGCTGGTCACCGTGCACCATCCCTGCGGCACCTGCCGCATCGGCGATGTGGTGGATACCGCACTGCGGGTAAGAGGCATCGATGCTCTGCGCGTGGTGGACGCATCGATCATCCCCACGGTGATTGCGGGCAACAGCAATATTCCCGTCAATGCCGTGGCCGAACGGGCGGCGGATCTGTTACTGGGGAGGCGACCATGAAAGACCTTGCGGGTATGAAAATCATCGTGACCGGCGGTGCGGGCAGCATCGGTCATGCGACGGCCGGCGTGCTGGCGGCGAAAGGCGCCGATATCCTGCTGGTCGACATCAACCGGGACGGGCTCGAGCGGCGCCGAGCACAAGTCGCGGCTTTCGGTACGCAGGTCGAAATCTGTCATGCGGACGTCAGTCGCTCGGATGCCGTGCAGGGCTATGTCGCCGCGGCCTGCAAGGCATTCGGCCGCATAGACGGGCTGTTCAACAATGCCGGCACGGAAGGCAAGGTGGCGTCGATCGAGAGTTATGACGAGGCCGAATTCGATCGCCTGATGGCCGTGAACCTGCGCAGTATCTTTCTAGGGTTGCGGCATGTGATTCCCGTGATGCTGGCCCAAGGCGCCGGCGCGGTGGTCAACACCGGTTCGATCGCCAGTGAACGCGGGCTCGCCGGCGCCTGCGCCTACAACGCCAGCAAGCACGGAGTGATCGGGCTGACGCGCACCGCCGCCGCCGACGTCGGCGCCCGCGGCGTGCGCGTGAATGCGGTGATGCCGGGTGTCATTGAAACACCGCTGCTGGAAGCCATGCTCAAGACGCTGTTCAACGGCGACGTCGAGCTCGGCAAGCGGACCTTAGGCAAGATCGCACCGCAGGAGCGCATCGGTCAGCCGCGCGAAGTCGGCGAGGCGGTCGCGTTTTTGCTGTCGCCCGCGGCCAGCTTCGTCAATGGCGCGGCCTGGTCGGTGGACGGCGGCGCCCTATGTACGATCCGCCACTGATACGCCGGCGACAGGAAACGACATGTCAACCTCGATGAGCCGCTACCAGTGGCTGCTGGTGGCTTTGCTGAGCGCGAACTTCGGCATCGTGTTCTTCGATCGCAATGTCTTCAGTTATCTGACGTCGTTCATACAACCGGATCTGCATCTCAGCAATTTCCAGATCGGCAACATCGTGTCGGCATTCTCCTTCAGCTGGGCGATTGCCGGCCTCGGCATGGGAAGCCTCGTGGACCGGTTCGGGCGCCGCAAGCTGATGCTAATATCGGCAACCGTGGCGTTCTCGATGGCGTCGGTGTTGTCGGGCTTTGCATCGGGATTCGCCTGGCTGCTGGCGGCCCGTCTGCTGATGGGCATCGCGGAGGGCGGCATCATGCCGATTACACAGACGCTGATAGCGGTGGAAGTGCCTCATGAGCACCGCGGACTGGCGCAGGGCGTCACGCAGAACTTCGGTGCCAATCTTCTTGCGAACACACTGGGTCCGGTGATCATCGTGTGGATGGCGATCCGCTTCGGCTGGCGCAACGCGTTTTTTCTTGCCGCCCTCCCGGGCATCGTCATGGCGCTGCTGATTGCCGCGCTGGTGCGCGAACCCGCGATGCCCGCGCGGGGCGCTGCGCCCGGGCGGGCGCGATTCGGCGGCGCGCTTGCCGATCGCTCCATGCTGCTTTGCGTTGCAATCTCGGCGCTGTTGGTGGCCTACCTCATGGTGCTCTTTACGTTCACGCCGCTGTACCTCGTCCGGGTCCGCGGTTTCGACCAACGCCACATGAGCTGGATCATGTCCTCGTTCGGCGTGGCCTCAATGGCCGTTGCATTCCTGGTGCCGGGCTCTTCCGACCGCTTCGGCCGTAAGCCGGTGATACTCGTCGCTTCGTCGCTGGGTCTGGTGCTGCCGTTGGGTCTGCTGTTCACCAGCGGCACCCGGCTCGTGCCGCTGATGGCCTGCATCGCGGTGGGCGCGGCGCTCAGCGGCGTATTTCCGCTCGCGATGGCGACAATTCCATCGGAGATCGTGGGCCCGGCGAGAACCGCCACCGCACTGTCGCTGACGATGGGCGTCAGCGAGATTCTGGGCGGCGTATTGGCGCCGAGCGTCGCCGGCAAAGTAGCCGACCTTAAAGGCCTCGGCATGACCTTGTGGATTCTGGTCGGCATCGTCGTTGCGATCATCGTGCTGGCGGCGATGCTGCGCGAGACGGCGCCCGCGGTGCTGGCACGAGGCAAAGCCCCATCGGCCAGCCTGCGCACTTTCACTCCCACCCACAAGGAATGCGATCATGGCTAGGATCATCGGCGCGATCGCAACATCGCACACCCCGACGATTGGGTTTGCGAAGGATCGGCGCCTCGAGAGCGATCCCGTCTGGAAGCCGATTTTCGACGCGTACGCGCCGATACGTGCATGGCTCGCCGAGAAGCGCGCCGATGTTTTGCTCACCATATACAACGACCACATCACGTCGTTCTTCTTCGACCACTACTCGCCGTTCGCGCTGGGGGTCGATGATCTGTACCCGCCGGCCGACGAGGGCGGCGGTGCACGCGACGTGCCGCCGTTGCCCGGTGCCCCGGAGCTCGCGCGTTCCGTCGCAACCAGCCTCTTTGCCGAGGAATTCGACATTTCGTTATTTCGCGGCAAGCCCGTTGATCACGGCTGCCTGTCGCCGCTGTCGATGCTGGCCGACCCCGACGGTACCTGGCCTTGGAAGGTATTGCCGCTGCAGGTCGGCGTTCTGCAATTTCCGCTACCGACTGCCCGGCGCTGCCATCGGCTGGGGGCCGCGTTGGGCCGCGCCATCCGCGCTTACCCTTCGGACCTCAACGTGGTGATCGTCGCGACCGGCGGGTTATCTCATCAGGTTCACGGCGAGCGCTGCGGATTCAACAACCCGGCATGGGACAATCAGTTTCTCGATCTGCTGGAAACCGACCCGGCGGCATTGACGAATCTGACTCATGCCGAGTACGCCGAACGCGGCGGGTTTGAAGGCGCGGAGGTCATCATGTGGCTGATCATGCGCGGCGCCATGACCGAACGGATCCGCAGGCTCCACCGGACGTACTACCTGCCTTCGATGACGGCAATTGCCACGGCGATCTACGAGAATGACGGCGAATATCCCCCCGCCGCGCCGTTGCGCGACCAGCTCGAGGGGGCGGAGCGTCTCGCAGGCAGCTATCCGTATACGCTGGAGCGCAGCGCAAAAGCCTACCGGCTCAACGGGTTTCTGCATGACTTGATCATTCCGGAACGGCGCGAGGCGTTCCGGCGGGACGCGGATGCGCTGATGGCTGCGCACGCATTAACTGCGGAGGAAGCTGATCTGGTACGCCGGCTGGACTGGCGCGGACTCATACACTTTGGCGTAATATTCTTCGTACTCGAGAAGCTGGCGGCAGTCGTGGGCGTGTCGAATCTGCATGTCTATGCCGCCATGCGCGGGCAGACGCTCGAACAGTTTCAAGCAACCCGGAACGCGAAGATCGAGTATGGCGTCGGGGCCGCAAGCGGCGGTTGACGGCCCGCCGAGGGTTGCGGGACCAAGCGGCCGGGGGAGAATGGCAATGTTCGAACAGAGTTGGTCGACGGAACACCTGCAGCCCGGCAAGGCGCTATCTTATTGGCGGGACGTGATCTGCGAGAATCTTTTGCAGGTACACATTCAGAGTTCCCAAGAGGGCGCATTTTTCGGACAGATCGAGAAGCACGCCTTCGGTCCGATCAAGGCGAATTTCATTTCAGTCAGCGAGCAGCGCGTCTGGCGCGAGCGCACGGCGGCTTGCAACGCGAAAGACCACATCTTCCACTTGATCCAAGTCCGCAAGGGCGTGCAACTGATCGAACAATACGGCCGCAGTCTCAAGGTCGAGGCGGGGGACTCCTTGTTGATCGACTGCCTGGCCGGCTTCGAATTCGATTTTCCGCAGGGCGTCGAAGCCTTGGTGCTCGAGATCGGGAGAGATTGGCTCGGCGGCTGGCTGCCGGCGCCCGAGGACGCGGCGGCGCGCTTGATCGACGGGCGCAGCGGCTGGGGGGCAACGTTGGCTTCGGCGTTGAGTAACGTCACGCCCGCGACGGTGGATGCATCGGGGCTCCCCCCGACGGTGGTGGCCGAGCAAATCGTCTCGTTGTTGGCGCTCGCGGCCTCGAACTATAATCCGCCCTCGACCACCCACAAAAGGGCATTGTTGCGGCGCGTTACCGAGACCATACGCGAGCGCTGCCACGAATCCGGCCTCGATCCGGCGACGGTCGCCGCCGCGCTTGGTCTGTCGCGCCGTTACGTGCATCTGCTGTTCGCCTACGCGGGCAAGACTTTCAGCCAGGAGTTGTATGATTGCCGACTCCAGCGGGCGCAGCGGCTGCTGCGCGACAAGCGATTCGATGCGCTCGGAATTGCCGAAATCGCCTGGAATTGCGGGTTCAGCGAGCCCAGCCACTTCGCCCGCCGGTTTCGCGAGCGATTCGGGGCGACGCCGAGCGCCTACCGGCTGAACAGCGCCAACTGACGAACCACCGTCAGAATTTGTAGCCGAACTCGACGCCGATGACCCTCGGCCGCAGAACTGTCTGCGCGACGATGAACTGATCGGTGTTCGTGAACACGCTGACGTGCGAATTGCTGAGATTTTCGCCGTACAGGCGCACGTTCCAGACATCCTTCGCGACACCGATCGACGCATCGTAGGTCGTATAGGCCGGATTTTCGAAGCGCAACCGGGATGTACTGACGGATCCGGCCTGCGCGAGCGTCGGATTCGACCCCGCCTGCGTGAATGAATGACCGCTGTGGACGGCACCCACTTGCGCGAAGGCATCGTAGCTCGCGACGGTCCAGTCGTAGCGTGCGCGCAAGGAGAACTGAATCGGCGGTGCATTCGCGCTCGGCGAACCGATCGCGCCGAACGGGTTCGTGACCGGCTGGCAAGCGGTGCCGCCGGGGCAGTACTGCGTGATCGGCTTGCCGATGTTCACGCTCGCCGGATTGTTGTCGATCAGCGCCGGCGAATTGGTCTGCCGGCTCTGGTTCCAGGATGCCGCGCCCTGCAGCGTCAACCCGGGAGCGACCCGCGCCACGAGCGAGGTCTCGAGGCCCTTGACCAGGAAGTTCTGGCCGTTGGTGTTGAAGAACAAGTTGCCGAGGCCGATACCGGGGTCGAAGAACGCGATCTGCACGTTGTTCCAGTTCTCACGGTACACGGCGCCGTTCCATTGGAGGCGATGGTGGAGGAATTCCGTCTTCCAGCCGATTTCGTTGTTCGTCAAATTGTCCGATCGATACGATTTCGGCAGGATGTACTGCGCGTTCCCGTCCGGGCCGGTGATATGCAGCGTACCGCCGTTCTGGTTGAACCCGCCCGGGCGGAATCCTTGCGAGAACGTGTAATACAGCATGACGTCCGGCGTGACGTGCCAGGTGAGATTGCCGCGGCTCTTGTAGCCCGACTCCGTGTCGCGCAGATTCTGCGTGTCGAGATTGTAGGAAGACCCGCTCTGGCAGCCGCCGACCGGCGTGCCGGCGTCGAAGCAGCCGAAGCTGCTCATGACGCTGCCCTGCGAGGAGTTCTAGAACTTGAAATGGCGTGAACCCACGGTGACCGTCAGGACTTTCGGAATCAGGTCGAAGTCCACCGACGCAAAGATCGCGGTCTGCTTGGTCTCTCGGCGGGTATCCTGGTAGAAGGACGTGTTGTCGCTCTGCACGCCGGGACTTTCGACGCTGGTTCCGGGGAATGTCCCGACGTTCGACAGGCAGCCGCTATTGCCCGGCGTGCCGGGCGCGCCGTTCGCAGTGCACGCGGGAATGCTCTTGTACCGCCACGCGGTCTGGTCGAAGAGCTTGTTGGCCTCGTAATACGCGCCGACGATCGCGCGCAAACGCCAGTCATCCGGCGTGCTCAAGCGGAATTCGTGCTGCATGTGCTAATTGCGCTCGAGCGAATGCCAGGTCGCGCTCGGCGAGAAGCAGGTCGGCGTGAGGTTCGTCTCGCCGCCCGATCCCGGGCCGTAGCACTGATAGTAATCGGCATACACGCCGCGCGAGTAGTTGGTGTAGTCGCCGACCTGCTCGACGTGGCGCACGAGATAGCCGCCGGTGTACACGGCCTTCAACGCGCCGAACTTGCCGTTCACCGTCCACGCCGTATTCTCGAACTTGTCCTTGTCGTAGGCATTGTTGAACAGCGTGACTTCGAGCGGTGCGAGCGCCGCGCCGTCAGAGGCGTTCGGCTGCTGGTAGAACACGCCCTCGGAATTCATGTTCTGGTACGACTGCGTGAGCAGCACGTTCCAGTCATCGTTGATCTTGTACAGCGCCTCGACGCGAGCTCCCTGGTAGGTGACGGGGTTGATGGCTCGTTTGGCGATGCTGTTGTTGTTGATGACCGGCGCGTTCGGCGGGACGCCGCCCGCGTAGTTCGCATAGTGAATGCCGATGTCGGTATTCTGGCGCGTGAACGTCGCCGGCACGTTGTCGATGTAGCCGCCGCGGCTGTCGTTGTAGATCACCGCGCGCACCGCCATGGTGTCGGCGATCAGCGGCAGGTTCAGCACCGCCGTCAGGTTGGTATTCGGGTCGCCGTGCGCGGTCACGCCGTAGCCGGCATCGGCACTCCCCTCGGTCTTGTCGAGTTTCGGCTCGTTGGTGATGTAGCGGATGACGCCGGCCTCGGCGCCGGCGCCGAACAGCGTGCCCTGCGGACCTTCCAGAACCTCGATGCGATTCAGGTCTGCGGCATACACGTCGAGGTTGCGATTGGGCAGCTGGCCGGATTGGTTATCCAGGTAAATCGCAACGTTCGGAAACAATCCCGTCGAACCGCTGCCCTGGCTCGCCTGCGCGCCGGCGCTCAAGCCGCGCATGAAGACCTCGTTCTGGCCCGGACCGTTGTTCTGGGTCGATACGTTCGGCAGGTACTTCACATAGTCGTCGAACGTCGCGATGTTGAGCTGCTTCAGCGTCTGCGAGGTGAATGCCTGCATCGAGATCGGCACGTCCTGCATGCTCTGCGTGCGGCGCTGCGCAGTGACGGTGATCACCTGGAGCATGTCTGAACTGGTATCGGTGGATCCGGTCGCGGCTGCGGCCGCCCCGAAGGACGCACCTCCCAAGATCGCGGCTATCGCAAATGAGAGCTTCGAGTTCATCGTTTGATCCCCTTAGAAAATATGTTGGGCCGCCACCCGGACTGCCGGTGCACGACGCGCGCGTGAACTTCGCGGAAATAACTCGTCATGCCCCTGGATTGAATGCGCGCTCAATAACAGAAATCCCCCACCGCGCAACATATCTTGTATCAAGACCAAGCCGGAATCAAGCGCAGCTGCAGAAGCGAATATTGTCCCATGATCCAATAAATTACCGGACCTTGCTGAATGGGAGTCGGAAATGCAGATAGTCGCCAATTATTGAAGCATTGTTTAATGTTGCATCCACACGACGCCCCGTCAGGGATACTTCAGCCGGCGCGCGAGCGCTCAGGCCGAAATGCGCGGAGTGCGCGCGATTTCCGTCAATAATTCCGTCACATAGCCGCTGAAGGAGCGCCACACTTCGATCCGAAATGCGTCGGGCCGGGTCCGCCAGAGCACGATCTCGGCCTTCGCGAACACCGTGCGCGTACAGGCGCCCACGGGGAATTGCGCTTCGTCCAAATCAAGCGGGCAAGCGCCGTTCAAAATAGGTGCCGCCTGCGGACCGAAAATCTCGACCCCGACCTGGCGATGGCTGACATCGACGCAACTATGGGGAATCGCCGCAAGCGCCGCATCGACCGAGGCCGCGATCGCCGCGGCGGACTCCTCGGCGGGCGCGAGCAGGAGGAATTCGTCCGGCCCCAGCCAAAGACAAGCGCGCGCGCCGGAGACGGATGCGCGGCAAGCTTCCTCGGGAAACGGCGCCTTGAATACCGCGGCGGCGGCTTTGCGGGCGTCGTCGCCGCCGTGAAAAATCAAGCGGCTCGCCGGCGGCAGCGGAGCCATCCACTCGGCGATGGGCAGGGAAGGCGCGCTGCGCGCTGCCGGCTCAGGCATGGATGCGTTCTCCGCTGCGATCGTAAAACACCGGCGCCGTCACTTCGACCGCGACGTCGCCATTCGGCATCGGGATATAGAGCGTTTGCCCCACGCGTGCGCGGCCGCCCGCAACGAGCGCGAGCGCAAGCGGTGCGCCGAGAACCGCGCTGAAATAAGACGAGGTGACATGTCCGACGAGCTTCATCGGCGGGGTTTGACCGGCGAGCTCGGCGACTTGAGCGCCCTCGTCGAGCACGGTCCTGCCGTCGCGGCTCTTGAGTCCGACCAACTGTTTGCGCGCCGCGGCGTTCATCGAGGCGCGCTGCAGCGAGCGCTTGCCGCCGAAATCCGCCTTCGCCTTGCCGATGGCCCAGGAAAGGCCCGCATCATCCGGTGTCACGGTGCCGTCGGTGTCTTGGCCGACGATGATGTAGCCCTTTTCGGCGCGCAGCACGTGCATCGTCTCGGTGCCGTATGGCGTGATCCCGTGCGCGGCCCCCGCCGCGCAGATCGCCTGCCAAACCGCGAGGCCGTAATCCGCCGGAACATTGACCTCGTAGCCCAACTCGCCGGTGAAGCTCACGCGCATCAGCATCGACGGGACGCCGCATATGCGGCACGCGGCGACGCCGAGATGCGGCAGCGGTGCGGCGCCGATATCGATGCCCTCGACGAGGCCTTCGAGTACGCGGCGCGCATGCGGGCCTTGAACGGCGATGACCGCCCACTGTTCGGTCGTGGACGTCAGCCACACCTTGAGTTCGGGCCATTCGGTCTGGCGGTAATCTTCCATCATCGCGAGCACGCCCGCGGCGCCGCCGGTCGTCGTGGTCACATGGAACCGGTCGGACCCTACGCGCGCGACCACGCCGTCGTCATAGATGAAGCCGTCGTCGCGGCACAGTATTCCGTAGCGCGAACGGCCGACGCCAAGGTTCGACCAATTGTTGATATACAGGCGGTTGAGAAATTGCGCCGCATCCGCGCCGACCACTTCGATCTTGCCGAGCGTCGATGCGTCGAATATTCCGCAGGCCGAGCGCACCGTCCGGCATTCGCGCGCGACCGCTTCATCCATGCTCTCGCCGCCGCGCGGAAAGTAGCGTGCGCGCTTCCACAGACTCACATTCTCGAACACGGCGCCTTGCGCGGCCGCCCACTCGTGCATCGGCGTGCGGCGCACCGGATCGAACAGATCCCCGCGGGAAGCGCCCGCCATGCTGCCGAAGCTCGTCGGCGTGTACGGCATGCGAAACGTCGTCAGACCCACTTGCGGAACCGGCACCTTCAGCGCCGCCGCCACGATCGCGAGCGCATTCAGGTTGGAGGTCTTGCCCTGGTCGGTCGCCATGCCGGTCGTCGTGAAGCGCTTGACGTGTTCGATCGAGCGGAATCCCTCGCGCGTCGCGAGCTCGAGATCCCGCGTCGTCACGTCGTGCTGCCAATCGACAAACGCCTTTTCACTCGAGCCTTGACCCGGGGGGAGGGCGCCGAGGAAGGCCTCGTGGCTCGACAGGGCCGCCTGTACCGCGACCCGGCGCGGCGCAGCGCCGCGCTGTGGCGCAGCTTGCGCGCCGGCGGCAAAGCCGTCCTCGATCGCCTGCGCGAGACCGTAGAGCCCGCGGCACGCCCCCGCGGAGCGTTCGCATTCGGCGGAAGTCTCGGGAATAAAGGCCTTCAGGACCTCGTCCCAGCGCAATTTGCCGCGCGACTGGGAAAACAAGTGGACACTCGGCGTAAAGCCGCCGGACATCAGCACGAGGTCGCAGCGGATGCGCTTCTCGAGCCGCGCGCCGCCGGAACCGTTCGTTCGCCCGAGCGCGATTTCACGGACCCGCAGGTCGCCAGCCGTTCCGAGCACGCTCGCAGCGGTGATGACTTCGATGCCCGCGGCGCGCGCCGCGGCGGGCAGCGATCCTGAGGCTTCGCGCCGCAAATCGGCGATCGCAGCGATCGAGACGCCGGCCGCGTGCAGATCGAGCGCGGCTTGGTAAGCGGCATCGCCCGCGGTCACGAGCACCGCGCGCTCGCCGGCGCGCACGCCATAACGGTTCAAATAGGTCTGGGCCGCGCCCGCCAACATGATGCCGGGCCGAGCATTGCCCGCAAATACGAGCGGCCGCTCGATCGCACCTGCGGCGATCACGACGGAGCGCGCGCGCACCTGCCACAGGCGCTCGCGCGCCGCGCCGCGTGCCGGTTCACCCAAATGGTCGGTCAGGCGTTCGTTGAGGCCGATCATATTATGCGGAAAATAGCCGAACGCCGTCGTCCGCGGCAGCAGCGTGACCCGGCGGTTCCCGGCGAGCGAGGCGACGGCGCGCGCGGCCCCCACCGACCCCGGGAAGCCGTCGC
>DAIDVO010000014.1 GCA_027456085.1 Steroidobacteraceae bacterium
ATCGCTCCACAGAGCGCGGGTCTCGCGGCGTCCGGCGCCGTGCGGCGGACGCTGTTCGGCTTAATCTGGGCGCTGCTGGTTCTCGCGGCGATGCGTCCGCAATGGCTCGGCGATCCGCTCCCGGCGCCGACGACGGGAAGACGCATCTTGCTCGCTGTCGACGTTTCGGGGTCGATGGCGACCGAGGACATGGCGAACCGCGAGAGCCGGCTGCAGGTCGTGCAGCAAGTCGCCGGACGCTTCATCGACAGCCGCCGCGGCGATCAAGTCGGCCTGATCCTGTTCGGCACACAACCGTATGTTCAAGCGCCGGTGACCGCGGATCTTGCGACCGTGCATCGGTTCCTGGATGAGGCGATGGTCGGTGTCGCCGGCACGCAGACCGCGATCGGTGATGCGATCGGAATGGCGATCAAGCGGCTGCGCGCCGAAAAAGCCGGCTCCGCCGTCGGGCATGCGTCGAAGCCCACGGTGCTCATCTTGCTTACCGACGGACAGAGCAATGCCGGCGCGCTCGATCCGCTGCAGGCCGCGCGCTTCGCGAAACAGGAGGGCTTGCGCATCTACACGATCGGTGTCGGCGCGGCGGCGGGCAGCGGGTTCTTCGGTTTGGGCGGCAATGCCGATCTGGACGAGGGCACGCTCAAGGAGATCGCGAAGATCACCGGCGGACAGTATTTCCGCGCGACCGATGCCGACGCCCTGCGCAGAGTATATCGGCAAATCGACGAGCTCGAGCCGGCGCCCGGTCGTGCGCAATGGCTGCGGCCGAGGGATGAGTGGTTCCTTTATCCGCTCGCGGCGGCGCTGCTGCTGAGTATTCCCGCGGGAGTGTTCGGAGCGCGGGCATGGACCTGAAAGCCTTCAGCGCGTTTCACTTTCTCCACCCGAATTGGCTGTTCGCGATTCCGCTTTTGCTGCTGATCGCCGCCGCATTTTTGTGGCGGCAGCGCCGCAGCGGCAATTGGTCGCAAGTGCTCGACGCGGATATCCTGGCCGCGCTGCGCCTGCAGGAAGACGGCCGCAAGAGCTCCCCGTGGGTGTTGATCGGGCTCGCGTGGACCTTGGCCGCGCTCGCGCTCGCGGGACCTGCCTGGCGGCGCGTGCAGAGCGCTGCGTTCCGCGCGCCGGCCGACTGGGTCATCGTGCTCGATCTGTCGCCATCGATGTCGGCCGCGGACCTGCCGCCGAGTCGCATCATGCGCGCGCATTTTTTGATCGACGATCTGCTGCGCGCCGCGCAGGATGCGCGCGTCGGCTTGATCGTCTTTGCCGGCGAGGCGCATACGGTCGTGCCGCTGACCTCGGACGTGGCGACGATCAAGGATTTACTGCAGCCGCTAGTCCCTTCGATCATGCCGGAGTCCGGCCATGACATAGCGCCGGCGCTCGATCAGGCGGCAGCGCTGCTCCGTCAAGCCGGCAGCAGCGCTGGCCGGGTCATCGTGCTGTCCGACGGCTTCGACGACCCGACGCAGGCGCTTGGCGTAGCGCGGCGCCTCAAGGCGGCGGGCGCCAAGATCGATGTCGTCGTGGTCGGCACGCCGAGCGGCGCTCCCACCGCTGCCGGCAACGGCGGTTTTCTGCGCAATGCCGCCGGCGACATCGCGCTTTCCAGGCTGTCGACGGACTTGCTCGAGCGCTTGGCCGCGGCGGGCGGCGGCGGCTATTGGTCGGTCGATGCGCTTCATCAATTGATCCGTGCGCTGCACGCCGAGCGCGACAATCCGCTCGAGCAAGCGAAAATCGCGACCGCGATGCACGTCGACGCCTGGCGCAACGAGGGGTATTGGCTGATATTGCCGATATTGCTGCTGGCGTCGATGTTGGCGCGCCGGGGCTGGCTATGAGAGCGCGACTCCTGTTGCCATTGGTCGTATTGGCGCTCGCGAGCGCGAGCGCCGACGCGATGAATTGGGCGGGCCTGTGGTCGACACCGGACCAGCGCGCGCAAGGTTTGCTCGACAGAGGCGATGCCGCGGCCGCAGTGCCGCTGTTCCAGGATCCGCGCCGCAAGGCGTATGCCGAGATCAAAGCCGCACGCTACACCGATGCCGCGAAGCAGCTCCAGCCGTTCGATGACCCGGGGTCCGAATACAACCGCGGCAATGCGCTCGCGCGCGCCGGCCAATTGAACGCCGCGCTGCCGGCGTATGATCTCGCGCTGAAAAAAGCGCCGCCGAAATCCGCGTTGTATCGCGATGCGAAGCACAACCGCGACCTGGTCGCGCAGCAATTGAAAGCGCAACGGCAGCACAAGGCGGGCGGCAAGAACGGTCACGGAAAGAGCCCGCCGGAGAACTCGCAGCAGGGAAATAATCAGCAGCAGGGCAAGAATCAGGAGCAAGGTCAGAGTCGGCAGCAAGGCCAGAACAAACAGCAGGGCCGCGAGTCACAGCAAGCACAGGGTCCGCAGCCGGGTCAGAATGCCCAGCAAGCGCAACCGGCTGCTGCTGCGCGTAACAAGCCGGATGGCGACGTCTACGCGGCTCGGGCGAAACGCGCCGCGGCCGCCGCGCTGGGGGCGTCACCGCACGATATCAGCGGCGGCACGCAGTCGCCGCGCCGACCGGAGTCGGAAAAATCGATGTCGCTCGATCAATGGCTGCGCTGGATACCGGACGACCCGGCCGGCCTGTTGCGGCGAAAATTCATGATAGAGCACATGCTGAAACAGCAGGAAGCGCAGCGATGAGGCGACTATTCTCATTCGGCCTGATATTGGCCTGTCTGATCGGCGGCGCATCCCGGGCGGCCGTGCGCGCGACTCTCGACAGCAGCCGGGTCGGCACCGGCGACAGCGTGCAGTTGACCCTGGAGCGCGACGGGCAAACCGACGCATCGCCGGACCTTACGCCGCTGCGGCAGGATTTCGATGTGATGTCCGTGGGCCGCAGCAGCAACGTGCAAATCATCAACGGCAACATTTCATCGACGGTCGACGCGCAGATCGTCTTGTCGCCGAAGCATGCAGGCCAGTTGACCGTGCCGGCGATTTCCTGGGGCGGCGAGATGAGTCAACCGCTAATTCTGACCGTCGGCGCTGCGGCGGGCGGCAATTCCTCGGCGTCGACCGCAGCCAAGCTGTTCGTCGACACCATCGTCGACAATAAAGGCCCGTACGTACAGGGCGCAGTCGATGTCACGGTGCGGGTCTACACGGCCGAGCAGTTGTACCAGGCGAGTTTGGACTTCCCGAGCGGCAACGACGTCTTGGTGCAGCAGGTCGGCGGCGATCAAAACAGCAGCGCCGGGAAGAACGGACGGCAATATCAGGTCATCGAGCGGCATTACGTGCTGTTCCCGCAGCACAGCGGCGAAATCCGACTGTCCGGCGCCGTCCTTTCCGGCCAGGTCGCGGTGCGCATTCGCGACGATGCGTTAAGCAATGATCCATTCGCGGATCTGCTGGGCGCGGCGAACGGCGTGGCGGGAACGAAACCGGTTCGGGTGCACGGCGATCCGATCGTGCTCGAGGTGCGTCCGCGCCCGGCGGCGTCCGGAAGCGGCCCGTGGCTGCCGGCGCAGGGCGTCAGCCTGAGCGCAGCATGGCAGCCGCAATCGATGCAGGTGCACGCCGGCGATCCGATCACACTCGACCTGCGCCTGCAGGCGCAAGGCTTGACCGCCGCGCAGTTGCCGGACCTGTCGACGATGCTGCCGCTGCCACCGGGCCTCAAGGCCTATCCCGATCAAGCGAAACTCAAAAACACCGCACAAGGCGATGTTGTCAGCGGCAGCCGCGACCAGAGCCTTGCGCTGATCGCCGACCGGCCGGGACGCTACGTTTTACCGGCATTGCACCTGTCCTGGTGGGACACGAAGGCCGATCAGGCGCGCGACGTCGACGTTCCTGCGCAGACGATCGATGTCCTGCCGGCCGCAGGCGGCGGCGGTGCGCCAGCCCCTCCGACCGGCGCCGCCGCATCGCCGGCACGCGCAGCCGGCGGCGCCGCGGCGCCCGCGGCCGCGCCGACACGCGGCAGCGCGAGTCTGTGGCTGGAATTGCAGCGCGCCGATCGGCCGTGGTTGCTCGTCAGCGCGGGACTTGGGCTTCTGTGGCTCGCGACGATGCTTGGGTGGTGGATATCGCGGCGCCGTCCGCCGCAGGAACCGGCCGCGCCGACGGCGCCCGCGATGCCGCCGCCGATGGCAAAGCCCGCCGATGCGGTGCGCGCGCGCGGAAAGTTTCACGAGGCCTGCCGCCGTCACGATGCGTCGGCCGCACGCCGCTGGATCCTCGCTTGGGTAGCCGCGGTCTGGCCGGATCCCGCGCCGACGGGATTGAGCGCTTTCGCGAAGAAGTTATCCGATCCGCCGCAGGTCGAGGCGCTCGCGCAGCTGGAGCGGGCCTGTTACGCGGGTGCGCAATGGAACGGCGAGACGCTCGCCATGGCGTTCAAGGATCTGCCGAAGCCGCAGGCTCACGCGGTCGCGCGCGAGGCCGCCATCGCACCGCTTTACCCGAAGAACTAGCGCCTCAGCCGCTGCTCTCCGCGCTGTAGCGCGCGAGCAGTCCGGTGCGCACCGCGTGGCGGTAGACGCGGCAATAGACGTACGCGGCGATCACCAATTCGCCGCCCGCAAGCGCCGCGCCCGGCGCGAGTAGGCCGATCGGCGCCGGCCGGCCGGCGAGCACCGCGCGCATGCCCTCGAACACGTAGGAGGGCGGCAAGCAGCGCGCGATCGCCTGCATCCAGTGCGGGAGCGTCGCGAGCGGATAGAATACCGCCGCGAACGGCGCGAGCACGGCCGGCAGCGGCCACAAGAGCCATTCCGAAGCCGGCCCGAGGCGCAGCACGATAGCGCTGCCGGCGATCCCGAGCGTCACGCCGAATACGAAAAGCACCAACAAAAAGACGACCAGCGCCGCGCCCATCGCGAGGAAATGCAGACCGAAAACCGCGGTCGCGAGAAACAGCATCACCACGAGCCCCAAGCTGCTCGTCAGCACGCTCGTGATCACGAGGCCGATGACGTATTCGGATATCAACAACGGCGAGGAGAACAGATTCAGGAAATTTCTCGACCAAACATCCTCGAGAAACGCCGTGCTGACCCCTTGCATGATGCGTGTGCCGAAATCCCACATCAGCACCGCGCCGAGCAGCGTCGGCACGAAGTTCATACCGCTGCCGCTGACCGAATTGAGGTAGCGCGTGATGAATCCCCACAATACGATGTCGATCGCGACCCAGGTGATCATCGGAAACAGCCGCACCGGGCTCCCGCGCAATAAATAGATCTGACGAAGCACGATGCCGGCGATCGGGCGCAATTTCACGAGGAGTCGCCCGTGCGTTCCGCAAGGGGTTCGCGCGCGACGCGAATGAACAGGTCTTCGAGCGTCGCAGCGCCGTGCAATCCGGGCAGTATCTTCGGATTTCCTTCGAGCAGAATCTTTCCGTGCGACAGGAACAGCACGCGGTCGCACACGGCCTCGACCTCATACATGTTATGCGAGGTCCACAAAATGCCGCAGCGATCGGCCGTCGCGAGGCTCTTTATTTTCTGCCTGACGATTTGCGCAGCGGAAGGGTCGAGCGACGCGGTCGGCTCGTCGAGCAGCAGGAGCTGCGGGCGGTTGATCAATGCCTTCGCGAGCGCCGCGCGCGTTTGCTCGCCCGAGGACAAAAGGCCGCATTTCGTGTGCCGCAAATGCGTCAAGTCAAACTCCTCGATCAGTTCGTCGACGCGTCTGCGCAGCCCGCGCACGTCGTACAAGAGGCCGAAGAAGCGCAGGTTCTCGGTCACGGTCAAATTTCCGGGAAGCGCCGCGTAAACGGCCGCGAAGTTCGTCCGCGACAGCGCGGCCACGCGATTTTCGCGCAAATCGACATGACCGATGCGCACCGTGCCGGTCGTCGGCTCCAACAGGCCGAGCACCATGTTGATCGTCGTGGTCTTGCCGGCGCCGTTCGGTCCCAGGAGGCCGACGACCTCGCCGCGCTGCACGTGGAAAGAGACGTCGTCGACGGCCGCGACCCCTCCATAGCGCTTTCCGAGATTCTGAATTCGCAGGGCGACTCCGTCGTCGCCGCGCGCGGGATTCACCGTGGACATCGCCCCAGTTTAAACGAAATCGCCGCGCGACTTTCTGAAAGAACCCCGCAGTTACTCGCATTTACCCGCGGGTGCGCCTCTCGCACACTGAATCCCACGCAAATTGCGTGAACTCGGAATCCACAAAATATCCGTCAAGGAGGACGTCCATGAACAGCTTCACCGTCACCGCCATCGGCAATCTCGCGAAGAACCCGGAGCTTGCGGTCAAAGGCGACGTTTCCTACACCCGCTTCTGTCTCGTCGGCAATGACTACGTCGGTAAGGACGAGTCCGGCAAGCCGCGCGAGGCGGCGACGAGCGTCTGGTTCACCGCATTCGAAGCGCTCGGCGAAGTGATCGCCAAGAACGCCCGCAAGGGCGACCAGCTGATTCTCCACGCGCAATTGCGCGCAAACAACTGGACCGACCGCGACGGTGAGAAACAGTACGACCATTCGTACATCGTCCAAAGCTTCAAATTCGGCGCGCCAGGAAAGGCGAAGCGCGAAGAGCTCGCGGCGATGCGCGATGAGCGGGAAACCGGGGTATTGGAAACGGATCTCTGAGAGGAAATTCCGCCATGCAGAATATTGTCGGCATTCTTCGATGGTCGCGGCGAATCGCCGGATTCTCCGCCTTGGGCAGCGCATTGATCCTCGCGGCTCCGCAGATCGCGTTGGCGCAGGCGTCGCCGTTCATGACCGGTGCGACCGCGTTGGAGACGAATATCCTCGCGTGGCTGACGCCGGTCGCAATCATCCTCGTGATGATCCTGGGCGGCATGGCGATGGCCAATCGCATGTCCTGGGGCTGGTGCATCGGCGCGATCATCGGCATCGCGATCGCGTTCGGCGCGCCGCAAATCGTTACCTGGGTGCGTGGCATGTTCGGTGTCTGAGGGAGCCATGAGGGAACGCAACGCGGGTGTGACGGCCGATCCCCTGTTCGTCGGGGCCACACGGCCGCCGATGCGCTGGGGAGTCACCTATTCGGCGCTCTTGTTTAACATGGTGTTCACAATCGCGCAAGTATCGGGCACCTATGGCGCGGGCGACGCGCAGACAATTGTAGAGAACTGCGGCAACACGCTGATCCTGCGCTGCGCCGGCAGCGAAAACGGCGGCACGTCGCAGTTCGCGTCGAAGCTGATCGGGGAGCGCGAGATCCGAAGGCGCCAAACCGCGCGCAGCCGCGATCGCGGCGGCCCGTTCGGGGCGCGCGATGCGCGCCGCTCGACAAACGTCAGCGAACAGACCGTCACCGAAGCGGCGGTGCTGCCGTCCGAGATCGAACGCTTGCCCGACCTTCAGGGCTACTTGAAGAGAGTCTCGACCCCTGCATGGGTCAAAGTTTCGCTCCTGCCGCGATGATGCCGGAAACGTCCATGACCGAGGAAATCAATGTGCGCGCGCCGTTCTATCATGTAGCGCGCGTGCAATGCCGTTGTTGGCGTTGCGGTAAGGCGACGTCCGTATTCGCGATTGCGCTGCCGCCGGAGCACGAGACGCTGATCGGCGACGGCGCGCACGGCAGACAGGATCCGGAGACCGAATCCTGGCAATGCCCCGGCGTGCGCGCGTGGATTTTCCATATCGAGTATCTGCCACTCGAAGTGCGGCGGCGCTTGCGCGTGATGGCGCCGTTGTTTCGCCGCAAACACAGCCGTACGACGGCCGGCGCGTACTGGACCAATCACTGCGCGCACTGCGGCGCGTCCCAAGGGGACTATTTCCTGCACTGCGAGCCGGATGTGGCGTTCATGCCGATGAGCGCCCAAGCCGCCGCGCCGATCAGACTAGAGCGCGTCGACCAGCCGATCGGGGCATATGCGTGCGGACAAGCGCAGGACCCCCCGTTTTTCGAAGCGCTGTCTGGGCTTTGACGAGACCGACGATGGCCGTGTACTTTCTCTACATGAAGACGTTCGGGCGCGGCAATGGCGGCAGCGCCCCGAGCGCGATCGCCTATCGGTCCGGCGAACGCATCAAAGATGAGCGAACCGGCAGAACCTACGATCACTCCGGTCGGCAGGATGTGGTTCACAAGGAGATCGTGCTGCCGCAGAAATTCAACGATTCGGACATGGGCTGGGCCAAGGATCGGGCGGCTCTGTGGAATGCCGCGGAAGCGATGGAGCCGCGCAAAAATGCGCGCGTCGCGCGCGAAGTGCTGGTCGCGCTGCCGGCCGAGATGAACGATGCGCAGCGCCTCGATCTGGTCCGTGGGTTCGCGCGGGATCTGGTCGAGCGCTATGGATTCGCGATCGACTTCGCGATTCACGCGCCGCGCACCGATACGCCCAATCATCACGCGCATCTGCTCGCGACGACGCGCGAACTCGGCATTGAAGGGTTCGGCGGGAAGTCCGTGCTGGAAATCAGCGATGCGCGGCGCCAAGAGCGCGGCCTCGAGCCTTTCTTCAAGGAGGTAATCGCAATCCGCGAGCGCTGGGCGGCGGCCGCGAACGCGGGCTTGGCGGAGGCGAACATCGATGTGCGTATCGACCATCGCAGCCTCGAAGCGCAGGGCATCGAGCGCGAGCCGCTGCCGCGGCTGCCGCGCGCGGTCATCGAATTGGAGCGGCGCGGCGAGCGCAGCTTTCTCGGCGAGCGCTTGCGTGCGGAGCATCGGGCGCGTGTGCAGGAGCGTGCGGCACGCTCGGCTGCGCCGGCGGCTGCCGAATCGCCGCGGCCCGTCTCGCATAAGGATTTGAACGAAATCCGCCGCCAGGCACGCGAGAGCTGGCTCGAGATGCGGCGGCGGGCGGAACTCGAGGCCGGCGAGCCGCGCGCCCGGGGGCATGACGATGACCTTGGCCGGTAGCCGCGCGGCACTCGTTCATGCGTTGCCGTTTGCTTCCTGCTACGTGTATTCGCCGTCCGCAAGCGACGCGGTATCGGCGCGCTCGCGGCTGTTTTGCACGTTGCTGAAGGAGGGTGACGCGCGATTCCTCGCGAAGTGCGCGGCACGGGTGCGCCGGGAAGCGCTCGCGTCTCCAACGCTTGGCGACTTTTTCCCGTGCGCCGGTCTGCTCGTGCCGGTGCCGGGCAGCGTACCGGGATCTCGCGGTTCGCCGTGGATTGCGGCCCGCGTCGCCGAAGCGCTCGCGCACGCAGGTTTGGGCGGGGGCGTCCGCTCGGCTCTTGCGCGCAGCTCGCGCGTGCGCAAGTCGGCTACCGCTCCGTCAGGCTCGCGGCCGACGATTGCGCAACACTATGAATCCATGGCCTGGATGCTGGATGCCGGGGCGCCGGACGACATCGTTCTCGTCGATGACGTCGTCACGAAGGGCAGAACAATGCTCGCGGCGGCCAATCGCGTGCGCGCTTCGTTGCCGCACGCGCGGATTCGCGGGTTCGCGCTGATGCGGACGATGGGGTTCAGCACCGCAATCGATTGCGTGTTGGACCCCTGCGTCGGTGAAATTCGCCAGCGCCGAGGTGAAGCGCACCGTAGCCCGTGAATCGCGCGGCGTCTTTCAGCGCGGCCGGCATCGTCAAATGTTGAGGTCGCCGCGCAACCATCTCGGTTAGCGTCTAAGCAGGTCTCGCGGTAAAATCGAAGGTGGCGGTGCAGAGGAACTAATTTATGGCACGTGCATCGGCGGATATTGAACGGGACACCCTCGCATTGAGCGAAGAGGACCGTGTTGTGCTTCTTCGGAAACTTATCGGTGACCTCGATGCGCCTGGAAGTTCATGCCGGGGCGCGCACCGAGTTTCTGCATGCGGCGTCGTTTTATGACGCACAAGTGCCAGGCCTGGGGTTGCGGTTTATCACCGAGATTGAGCGTCGTCAGAGAACGCTGCTCGAGTCGTCGTTAATTGGTCATCCTTACGGTTGACG
>DAIDVO010000015.1 GCA_027456085.1 Steroidobacteraceae bacterium
ACGACATCCTCTGATTCGCGGCCCGCGCTTGCGCGTTGGCTCGCACTCCTGGTCCGCTATTGGGCCTTCAATATGAACATCATCCATAGCCGCGGCGCATGCGCGCCCGGCTTCGGCTACTTCTCCGCGCGGCGGCTAGAATGCCGCGCATGACGTTCGACCTAGGTGCCGCGCTCAAGCAGATTTTCGGCTTCGAGCGCTTCCGCCCGGGCCAGGAAGCCGTCGTGCGCGATGCGCTCGCGGGCCGCGACCTGCTCGCGCTGATGCCGACCGGCGGCGGGAAGTCCTTGTGTTTTCAACTGCCGGCGCTGCTGCGGCCCGGCGTGACGATCGTCGTCTCGCCGCTGATCGCGCTGATGCAGGACCAGGTGCGCATCCTGCAGGACATGGGCGTCGCGGCCGCGTTCATCAATTCCAGCCTCGAACCGGCCGAGGCGGCGCGGCGCACCGAGGCGCTGCTGCGCGGCGATTACAAGCTCGTGTACCTGGCGCCCGCACGCCTGTTGACGCCTGCGTTTCTCGACGGCGTCGTCGAGCGTCTGGCCGCCGCCGGCGCGATCCAGGCGTTCGTCGTCGACGAGGCGCATTGCGTGTCGGAATGGGGACATGATTTCCGCCCGGAGTACCGCCAGCTCGCGCTGCTGCGTCGGCGCCACGCCAAGATTCCGCTGCTCGCGTTCACCGCGACCGCGACGCCGCGTGTGCGCGCCGACATCGCGGACCAGCTGGCACTGCGCGATCCTAAGCTGCACCTGGCGAGCTTCAACCGCCCGAACCTGCATTACCGCGTGCGTCCCAAGACCAAGCACACCTATGCAGACGTCACCGCGGCGCTGCGCGCGTCCGGCGGTGCGGCGATCGTCTATTGCCTGTCGCGCCGCCGCGTCGATGAACTCGCGGCGCAGTTGCAGGCCGACGGCGTGCGTGCGCGCCCCTACCATGCAGGTCTCGACGCGGCAGTGCGCCGCGACCACCAAGACGCCTTCATCCGCGACGACGTCCAGGTCATCGTCGCGACCATTGCGTTCGGCATGGGCATCAACAAGCCGGATGTGCGCACCGTCGTTCACTACGATCTGCCGCGCACGCTGGAGGGCTACTACCAGGAGGCGGGCCGCGCGGGTCGCGACGGCGACCCGGCGAGCTGCACGCTGTATTTCGGTGCGGCCGATATCCGCACCGCCCTGTTCCTGATCCAGCAGAAAGTCGATGCCGAGAGCGGCGCGCCGCTCGAGGCGGAGCAGCGCGTCGGCCGCCAACAGCTGCGCCAGGTGTTGAATTACGCGGAGTCGACCGAATGCCGGCGGGCGATTCAGCTGCGCTACCTCGGCGAAGCGTTCGACGGGCCGTGCGGCGCGTGCGACAACTGTTGCGAGCCGCGCGGCCAACAGGATTGGAGCCTGCAAGCCCGCCAATTCCTCTCCTGCATCGCGCGGCTCGCGCAGCGCGGCCAGCGCTACGGTGCGGCGTACCTGATCGAGATTCTACGCGGCGCGCGCACGCAGCGCCTGTTGGCGCGCGCTCACGAACAGCTCAGCGTATACGGCATCGGCCGGGAGCGCAGCCTGCAGGACTGGCGCACTCTCGCCCGCGCGCTCATGCATCAGGGACTCGTCGAGGAAACGCAGGACGGCTTTGCCGTCCTCTCCCTCAACACGCACAGCTGGGAAGTGCTGCGCGGCGAACGCGCGGTGTCGATTGCGCCGGCGCCCGAGAACCGCCCTGGGTCCGCCGGATTACCGGCTGCCGGCGATGCCTTGTTCACGCGCTTGCGCGCGCTGCGCAAGCGCCTCGCCGATGAGAACCGCATGCCGCCCTACGTGATTTTCCACGATGCGGCGCTGCGCGCGATGGCCGAACGGCTGCCGCGCAGTCTCGCGGAGTTCGCGGCGATACCGGGCGTCGGCCAAGCGAAGCTCAGCCGCTACGGGGAGGTGTTCGTCGCCGCGATCCGCGAGCACGTCGAACAGCCGGCGCCGCGCTGACTCAGGCCGGCGGCGGCGCCTTGCGCGCGATGCTCGTCGCCATCGTCACGATCGAGGCGAGATCGGTGAGGTTCGCCGGCACCACGAGCGTCGTTCCGCTCTGCGCAAGCTTGCCGAATTGCTTCACGTATTCCTCGCCGATGCGCAGCTGCATCGCTTCGATGCCGCCGCGGTCCGAGAGCGCGATGCCGACCTGGCGCAAGCCTTCGGCGGTCGCGGTCGCAACCGCGAGGATCGCCTGCGCCTGGCCCTCGGCTTCGTTGATCTGCAGCTGCTTGGTCGCCTCGGACTGCTTGATCACGCGCTGCTTGTCGCCCTCGGCCGCGTTGATCTTCGCGTCGCGCTCGCCCTCCGAGGTCAGGATGACCGCGCGCTTCTCGCGCTCGGCGCGCATCTGCTTCTCCATCGCCGACAGCACGTCCTTCGGCGGCGTGATGTTCTTGATTTCATAGCGCAGCACCTTGACGCCCCACGGCGCCGACGCCTTGTCCAATTCGGCGACGACATTGGCATTGATCACGCCGCGCGCCTCGAACGTGCGGTCGAGCTCGATCTTGCCGATTTCGCTGCGCAGCGTGGTTTGCGCGAGCTGCGCGATCGCGAAGCCGTAATTGGTGATGCCGTAGGAGGCGAGATGCGGGTCGAGAACCTGCATGTAGAGCACGCCGTCGACGCCCACCTGGACGTTGTCGCGGGTGATGCACACCTGTTCGGGAATATCGATCGCGATTTCCTTCAGGCTGTGCCGGTAAGCCACCTTCTCGACGAAGGGGATCAGGATGTGAAAGCCCGCCTGCAGCGTGCGGCTGTATTTTCCCAGGTACTCGACGACGAAGGCGCTTTGCTGCGGAACGACCGTCGCCGTTTTCGCCACCATGATGACGACGACGATCGCGAGCGCTATGACCAGATAGCTGATGGGAATGTCCACGGAATTCTCCTCGGTTGGAAAGCGGCGCGCTCGCCCTCGAATTCAATCCTCGCCGTGCAGGACGAGCGTGAGTCCGTCGACGCGCGCGATGCGCGCGTGCGCGCCCGCGGCGATCCCGGCGCTTCCGCCGTTGACAGCGCTCCAGGAGCTGCCGCGATATTCGAGGCGGCAGGTCTCGCCCGGCGCAAGCGCCGCCGGCACGACGATCGTCTCGCCCGCCGGACCGCCCTTCATCTGCGGCAGGCTGCGGCGCGTGCGCTCATAGATGCGCCGCCGGAACGTCAGCATCGTGGAGAGCGCCAGGACCAGAAATATCAGCCATTGCAGCCAATCCGCGAGCGGGATGCCCGCCCGCATCAGTGCGCCGACGACGAACGCCGACGCGCCGACGAAGACGAAATAGAACTGCGCATTCACCAGGGTCATCTCGGCGCCCAGCAATATCGCACCGACGGCTATCCAGGCCCACCAGTTCACTGCGCTCTCCCTGCCGGACGACCGGTCACCGCTTCATCGCGTCGAAGAACTCCGCGTTGGTCTTCGTATCCTTCATCTTGTCGAGCAGAAACTCGATCGCCGCCAGTTCGTCCATCGGATGCAGGAGCTTGCGCAGGATCCACATCTTCGACAGCTCGGCCGGATCGGTGATGAGCTCTTCTTTGCGCGTGCCCGAACGGTTGATGTTGATCGACGGGAACGTGCGCTTCTCGGCGATGCGGCGGTCCAAGTGGATCTCCGAGTTGCCGGTGCCTTTGAATTCCTCGAAGATCACGTCGTCCATCTTGGAGCCCGTGTCGACCAGAGCGGTCGCCAATATCGTCAGACTTCCGCCCTCCTCGATATTGCGCGCGGCGCCGAAGAAGCGCTTCGGCCTCTGCAGCGCGTTGGCGTCGACACCGCCCGTCAGCACCTTGCCGGAGCTCGGCACGACCGTGTTGTACGCGCGCGCGAGGCGCGTGATCGAGTCGAGCAGAATGACCACGTCTTTCTTGTGCTCGACGAGGCGCTTCGCCTTTTCAATCACCATCTCCGCGACCTGCACGTGCCGGCTCGCAGGCTCGTCGAACGTCGAGGAGACCACTTCGCCCTTGACCGTGCGCGCCATCTCGGTCACTTCTTCCGGGCGCTCGTCGATCAGCAGCACGATCAGATAGCACTCGGGATGGTTCGCGGTGATCGAGGTCGCGATGTTCTGCAGCAGCATCGTCTTGCCGGCTTTCGGCGGCGAGACGATCAGCCCGCGCTGGCCCTTGCCGAGCGGCGCGACCAGATCGATCGCCCGCGCGGTCAGATCCTCGGTCGAGCCATTGCCGCGCTCGAGCTTGAGCCGCTCGGTCGGGTGCAGCGGCGTGAGGTTCTCGAACAGCACCTTGCCGCGCGAGCTTTCGGGCGAATCGAAATTGATCTCGCCGACCTTCAGCAGCGCGAAATACCGTTCGCCGTCCTTCGGCGGGCGGATCAAGCCGGAGATCGAGTCTCCGGTGCGCAGGTTGAAGCGCCGGATCTGGCTCGGACTCACGTAGATGTCGTCGGGGCCGGCGAGATAACTCGAATCCGAAGAGCGCAGGAAACCGAAGCCGTCCTGGAGAATTTCCAGCACGCCGTCGCCGTAGATGTCCTCGCCCTTGCGCGCGTGCGCCTTCAGCACCCCGAATATGATGTCCTGTTTGCGCGAGCGCCCCATGTTCTCGAGGCCCATGGTCTCGGCGAGCTTGACCAGATCGCTGATCGGACGCTTCTTCAGTTCGGTCAAATTCATCGAACTGCGGCTGCGCGCGAGGTCGGTCGGCGCGATGATTTCCAGATCGTCGCCGCCCTCCGGCAGATCGCCGTAGTCCTCGTGCGGCGGACGGCCGGTGCCCACGTTGCCGTTGCGCTGCCGGTTGGAGCGCGAGCGCCCGCCGCCGCCTTGTCCCCCGCCCTGGCCGCCCTGGCCGCCCTGGCCGCCGCCATGTCCGCCGCCGCGCGACTGATTGCCTAAGTAGCCTCTCACAGGTTGCTGTCCAGGAATGCGGCGAGCTGCGACTTGGTCACGGCCCCGACTTTCTGCGCCTCGACGGTGCCGTTCTTGAACAAAATCAGCGTCGGTATGCCGCGGATGTTGAACTTGGGCGGTGTCGCCGGATTCTCGTCTATGTTCAGTTTCGCGATCCGAACCTTGTCTTTGTACTGTTCGGCGATTTCTTCGAGGATCGGTGCGATCATTTTGCACGGCCCGCACCATTCGGCCCAGAAATCGAGCAGCACGGGTCTATCGGATTTCAGCACGTCCTTGTCGAACGTCGCGTCGCTGGTGTGGACGATACTTGGATTACTCACTGCGGACAGTCCTCCTTGAGGAGATTTGGATTCGTTTGCGCGAGATGCTGTATTCGGGGAGAGAAGGGCCGGAACCCGCGCGAAGTGACGATGCGCGGCCGTTCGGGCACAATACAACGGCTTTAGCGGTGTTGATTACCTTAACAGGATACCGGTGATACGGTGATGGGAGCGGATAGACCGGCTCCGGATTTGTTGTATTGTTAACCGTTCACCTACCATTTTGCAAGCTCCCGCGGATCATGAAGAAAAAATGTCAGACTCTCATCTCAGTCAACTGAATTTCGACTCCCTGAACATGCCCCCCTCGGTCAAAAAGGGCATCGCGGAGCTCGGATATACCCGCTGCACGCCCATTCAGGCCCAAACGCTCCCGCAGGCGCTCGCCGGACACGACGTCGCCGGCCAGGCCCAGACGGGCACCGGCAAGACCGCCGCCTTCCTCGTCGCCCTGTTCAACCGCGTGCTCACGGAACCGCCGTCGCCGAAGCGCCCGAAGAACGCGCCGCGCGCTATCGTCATCGCGCCGACGCGCGAACTCGCCGTGCAGATACATTCCGATGCCGAGGCCATCGGCAAGTACACGGGCCTCAAGCTCGTGATCGTCTTCGGCGGCGTGGACTACGAAAAGCAGCGCCGCACGCTCGAGGAGGGCGTCGACGTACTGATCGGCACGCCCGGCCGCGTCATCGATTATTTCAAGCAGCACATCTTCGACCTGCGCTACGTCCAGGTCGCCGTCCTCGACGAGGCGGACCGCATGTTCGACCTGGGGTTCATCAAGGACATCCGCTTCATCCTGCGCCGGCTTCCGGCGCCGACGTTGCGGTTGAACATGATGTTCTCGGCGACGCTCTCGCACCGGGTCATGGAACTCGCCTATGAGCACATGAACAATCCAATCCTGATCCGCATCGAACCGGACAAGATGACCGTCGACCGCGTGCGCCAGGTCCTGTATTTCCCCTCTACCGAGGAGAAGATCCCGCTGTTGATCGGACTCCTGCGCCGCATCGACGCGCGCCGCACGATGGTGTTCGTCAATACGCGCCGCGTCGCGGAATCGCTCGAGCGCACGCTGACCGCGAACGGCTTCATCGCGCAGGCATTATCCGGCGACGTGCCCCAAAACAAGCGTCTGAAGATGATGCGCGACTTCCACAACGGCGAGGTCGCCGTATTGATCGCGACCGACGTCGCATCGCGCGGCCTGCACATTCCCGACGTCAGCCATGTATTCAATTTCGACCTGCCGGGCGATGCCGAGGACTACGTGCACCGCATCGGCCGCACCGCGCGCGCCGGCGCCGAGGGCGACGCGATCAGTTTCGGCTGCGAGGAATATGCGATATCCCTGCCGGACATCGAGCGCTACATTGGCCATCAGATTCCGCGCGCGCCGATCACTGCTGAGGACTTGGCGGCGGTGACCCCGCCGCCGCCGGCCGAGTGGCGCGAGCGCGCGCCGCGCCATGCCGGAAGCCGCGGCGGCGCGCGGCCCGCGGGCGGTTCCTCGCGCACGCACGGACACAAGCGGCACGGCGGCGGCCGCTGAATCTAGAGAAGATCGAGAACGCGGTCGACCGCCGCGAAATCCTTCGTATCCTTGGGCGGCTGGCGCGAATCCGGCCGGCGTATCGCGCGCAGCCAGGCCAGCCCTGCGCCGCGCGCGCATTCCAGCACCGCAAGGCTGTCGTCGACCAACAGCGTGCGCGACGGCAAGAATCGCTCCTTCTCGCGCAGCCGCTTCCAGAAATCCGGATGTTCCTTCGGCGCGTGGAACGGATGCGCCGAATAGCTCGCGTCGAAATGCCGCGACACGGCGACGCGCTCGTCCTTGATCGCGAGCGTCTCGGGATGCGCGTTCGTGACCAGTACGAGCCGCTTGCCGGCGTCGCGCAGCCGGCCGAGAAATTCCTCGGCTCCCGGCAGGAACCTGACCTCGCCGCCCGCGGCGCGCTTCAGCGCGCCGATGTCGAGCTTGAGTTCCCGCGTCCAGTATTCGATGCAGTACCAATCGATCGTGCCGGAGGCTGATTCGAATTTCGGCGCCAGATGAGCCCTGGATTCCTCTACGCCGATGCCGTGCAACTCGGCATAGCGGCTCGGAACGAGGTCTTGCCAGAACCAATTGTCGAACGCCAGATCGAGCAGCGTTCCATCCATGTCGAGGAACACGGAATCGATCGCCGACCAATCCACTGCAGCGGGTGCGCTCATGCCGGTATGATACCAAGCGATGACCAACCTACCTTCCCTCGCGGCGGCGCTGATGCCGATCGTCGCCCGCGCCGGCGACGCGATCTTGCGCGTGTACGGAGATGCGTTCTCCGTCGTGCAGAAGAGCGACGATTCGCCGCTGACGCTCGCGGACCTCGAGTCGCAACGCGTCATCCTCGCCGGCTTGGCCGCGCTCACGCCGAGCATCCCGGTCCTCTCGGAAGAATCGGCGCAGGCTCCCTGGGCCGAGCGGCGCGCCTGGCCGCAATTGTGGGTCGTCGACCCGCTCGACGGCACGCGTGAATTCGTCAAGCGCAACGGCGAATTCACGATCAATGTCGCGCTGGTCGTTGCGCACGAACCGGTGCTCGGCGTGGTCGCGGCTCCCGCGCTCGGCGTTCTGTATTGGGGCGCCGCCGGCATCGGCGCATTCCGGGTTCGGCAAGGCGAGGACGCGGCGATGATCCGGGTCTCGCGCCCGCAGGATCCGCTGCGCGTGGTCGGTAGCCGCTCCCACGCCAGCGCAAGTACCGACGCGTACCTGCGCGCTCTTCCCGGCCATGTGACGAAGGGCGTCGGCAGCTCGCTGAAATTCTGCATGATCGCCGAAGGCGATGCCGATCTGTATCCGCGCTTCGGTCCCACGTCGGAGTGGGACACGGCCGCAGGCCAGGCCGTCCTGGAGGCCGCCGGCGGCCGCGTGACCCGCCTCGACGGCCACCGGCTGCGGTACAACTGCCGCGAGAGTCTGCTGAACGGCGACTTCGTCGCGTTCAACGATGCGGCGATTCTGCCGCGCTACGACGCAACGGACGCGCAGACTCAACCATGACCCGCGGGCTCGCTCATCTGCAGCGTGACGTCGAGCAGCGTCGGGATGTCGAACACGACATCGTGGTCCGCCATCGCCAACGGCGCGACGCCGGCCGCCGCGATCAGCGCCGCCGGTACGTGAATTTGATCGGCCTGCGGCCTGCCGGTCCAGATGCGGACGCGCGCATCGCCGAATGCCCGATTCAAGGCGCCCCAGCGCAGCTCCGCCGCATGTGCGACCGGCGTATCCGCGCCCCATTGACGCGCCGCAATGCGCGCCGACGTATCGGCGCCTTCGCCTTCGGCGCCGACCATGAGCTCGTAGACGTACTGCAACATATCCGCGGGGTCGACGCGCACCGCAAGTTCGGCTCGAATTTCGTTCGTCATCATTTGATCCCTTTTGGGCCAGTCCATGCCGTCGCTAGATGGGGCCGGATCGGAAGAAATCCATGATCGACCTGCACACCCATTCCAACCGCTCCGATGGAACCCTGTCGCCGGCCGAATTGACCGCGCGCGCTGCCGCCGCCGGCGTCGACGTATTGGCGCTGACCGACCACGACAGCACCGCCGGCCTCGAGGAGGCCGCACGCGCAGGCAAGCCGCTCGGCGTGCGCCTGGTGCCGGGCGTCGAAATTTCGGCATCCTGGCGTTCGCAGGCGATTCACGTCCTGGGCCTATGGATCGACCCGGAATCCGCGCTTTTGCGCCGCGCGCTCTAAGCCCAGGCCGACCGCCGCCGGCTGCGCCTCGACAAAATTTGCGCCCATCTCGCGGCGATCGGCCTGCCGGGAGCGCAGATCAAAGCCGCCAGCCAGTCCGCCGAAGGACTGCCGACGCGCTCGCACGTGGCGCAGGCACTGGTCAAATTAGGCCACGCGAAAAGCATCGAAGACGCGTTCCGGCGCTACTTGGGCCGCGGCCGCGCAGCGGCGATCGCCGCGGATTGGCCCGCGCTCGGCGAAGTCGTCGGCTGGATCCGCGGCGCGGGCGGCTGCGCAGCGCTCGCCCACCCGATGCGCTACGCGCTGTCGTCGGGCGCAAGGCGCGGCTTGCTCGAGGATTTCAAGGAGAGCGGCGGCTCCGCGATCGAAGTTGTCACCGGTGGTAATGCGGCGCATCACATCGATGCCTGCGCCGCGCTTGCGCTGCGGTACGGCCTCTGCGCAACCGTCGGCTCGGACTTCCACGATCCGGAGCGCGCTTGGAATCCGCTCGGCCGCTTAGCTAAGCTACCGGATTGCGTGATTCCGGCATGGAAGAACCACGGCGTATAACCTGACACGGGCGGCCATTCAAGTGAGCGACGAACCCAGCAACGTCAACACCGATTTGTTCAAGAACATCGAACGCCTGCGCCGGCTGCGTATCGAACACCGCGATCTCGACGACATCATTTCCCGCCTCACGATGGATTTCAAGGTCGACGAGGTTCAAATGAAGCGGCTGAAGAAGCGCAAGCTCCTCCTCAAGGACCAGATCGCGCGCCTGGAGAGCCAATTGATCCCCGATCTGAACGCATGATCGGCATCGAGATTCCGGACGCGGACCTCGAGTGGACCTTCATCCGCGCATCGGGTCCCGGCGGCCAGAACGTCAACAAGGTGGCGAGCGCGGCGCAGCTGCGGTTTCTACTCGCCGCGAACGCAACGCTCGCACCCGCCGTCAAGCAGCGCTTGCGGCGCCTGGCCGGACGAAGGCTCGCGGACGACGACAGCATCGTCATCACCGCGCGCAGCGAGCGCAGCCAGGAGCGCAATCGGCGCGACGCGCGCGACCGGCTCGACGAACTGATTCGCCGGGCATTGATCGAGCCGAAGGCGCGCAAGAAGACCAAGCCGACGCGCGCTTCCAAGGAGCGGCGGATCGAGGCGAAGAAGCGCCGCGGCAACACCAAGGTCCAAAGGCGCGCGTCCTGGGATTGACGCGCGTCCTGCGGATCCCGGCTCAAGCCAGCGTGACTTGTAGAATGCTGTGGCGAATCTGTTCCGACAGGACCAGTTGCGCGTCCGCCGCGACCGCGAGCAGCGCATCGCCGAAGACCAGCTTGCCGTCCGCGGCGGCTTGAACCACTCCGCGCCGGCGCAGCAGCTCCACGAATTTTCGAAACAGGCTCTTGTCGAAGAATTCCGGCGAATTCAACCCGTACAGCAGCGCCATGCGCTGCGCCATCAAGTGGCAGCGCTCCTCGAGCGCCTGCTGGCCGATGACACCGCTGCCCGCCTGGAGCAGGAGCGCGATTGCGAGATAATAGCGCTCGATCGTCTGGATCGCAGCCGCCGCGAGCAGCGACAGGCGCATCGCCTCGAACGAGGTCGGCGGCGGCCGCCGCCAATCGCCGCGCTCCTCGTTCGATGACAGGAGTCCGTGCCGCGCGAACGCATCCAGCAGGGTGTCCACATACGCGCCGACGTCCGCCTCGCTCCAGCGCAGGTACAATTCCGCGCTCACGTACGGGTATACCCGCCACAGCAGCCGATGAATGTCCGCGGCGCCCATGACCGCATTGCCGATGAAACAGCAGGCGAGCAGCGACGGCATCGCGAACAAGTGCAGAATGTTGTTCCTGTAATAGGTCGCGAGCACCGCGCTCGCGGCATTCATCAGCAAGATGTCGCCGAGGGGATGGTGTTGGCGCTCGAGCATGCCCATCGTCTCGGCGTAGCGGATCATTTCGGCACCACTCTGTTCGCTCACGGTCACGAGCGGGCCGTAGGGCGCGTCGCGCAGCAGCGCCTTGTACAGATCGATCTGCGCGGCCAGATCCGCCTCCGGCAAGGCCTGGCGCGGCGCCGCGAGCATCGCCATCGCGACGAGATTGATCGGCGTCACGGCCGCCGCGGCGTTGATGCCGGTCACGATCCTCTGTGCGATGTCGTCGATCGATTGGCCGACCCACTCGAAGCGCGGATCTTCGACGCCCGCCGATTCCTCGCGCCATCGCGGATTGCGCTCGGATAGCGCGCCGTCGAGGTGGATCGGCTCTCCCAAGTTCACGTACACCTTGCCGAATCGCCTGCGCAATGCCGGCATCGCCTTCAACAGGCCGAGCGCCGACTCCTTGCGCTTCGGCGCGCCCGACAATTCACCGATGTACGTTCTCCCCTCGACGATGCGTTCGTAGCCGAAATAGACCGGAAGGAAGACGACGGGCCTGCGCGGATCGCGCAAATAGCTCTGCACGGTCATCGACAACATGCCGGTGTGCGGCGCCAGGAGGCGCCCCGTCCGGCTGCGGCCGCCTTCGATGAAATACTCGAGCGCATGCCCGCGCGCCATCATGAGGCCGAGATATTGCTTGAACACCGCCGCGTACAGCGCATCGCCCTTGAACGTGCGGCGCATGAAAAATGCGCCGCCCTTGCGCAAGAAGCGCCCGATGACGGGCATATTGAGATTCACGCCGGCCGCCACGTGCGGGATCGCGAAGCCCTTGTGATAGATGACGTAGGATAGAAGGAGGTAGTCCATGTGGCTGCGGTGGCACGGAACGTAGATGAGCTCCACGCCGTCGCCGATCTCGCGCAGCTTCTCGGCGTGCTGGAACGCGACGCCGTCGTACAGGCGGTTCCACAGCCGCCCGAGCGCCATCGACAAGAACGTCACGAACGCCTGGGAGTAGTTCGCGGCGATCTCGTCCGCGCACTTCTTCGCGGCGAGGAGCGATGCGCGGCGCGTTGATCCGCGCACGCGCATCTCGGCGCGCACCGCGCTTCGCACTGCACGCGTCGCGAGCACCTGCGCGACGATGGTCCGGCGATGCGACAAATCGGGCCCGATCGTGGACGCGCGCTGCGCACGCAGCGTCGCGCGCAAGCCGCGCACGATCCGGCGCGCGCCGGCGCCCCCTTCGGGCGCGCATTTCACGGCCTCGCGCAGCGACAGCGGCTCGCCGAAATACAGCAGCGTGTTGCGGCCGTTGATGAGCACCGTCAAGAATTTGCGGATTCGCCCCGCCCAAACCCAGTTCTCGGTGAACGGCAGGCGCCACCAGCTAGCCTCCTTGTGCGCCGCGCGTCCCCAGAACACGGCGACGGGCACGAGGTCGACGTCGAAGTCCGGCTGCGCGGCGGCGGCGGCGGCGAGCTGCGCGAGATAGCGCGACGGGCGCGTATCGGTCCGGTTGCCGAAGAAACCGATGCGCCGCTCCAGTTCGAAGTACGCGCGATCGGCGCGGCGCCCGGCGATCAACAGGCGGCGCGTCGGCCGCGGCAACCGCAGGCGCGCGCAGGTATCGTTGAGGACCGCCAGGTCCGCCTGGCTGTCGCGCTCCAGGACGTAGCAAATGGGCCGCGGCAGCGCCGCCAAGCTGCCGGCCGCGTCGTCCGGCTTGACCGTCGTTTTGATCCATACGCCGAGCGTACGGCGCACGATCCCGCGCCAGAGCCGCCGAGCAGCGACGATCGGGTACAACAGGCGGCTCTACGGATTCGGCGGGGCGTCGCCGCGTTCTTGGGCATCGACCGCGCGGCGCGCGCGCAGGGCGCCTTGGTCGATCGTGTTCTGCACGTCGCGGGCGCGCTGTTCCTGCCGCGTCAAGGGATCGAAAACCGTCGGCTGCGGCGGCTTCGGCGCGGACTCCTGCGAGGACGAGCAGCCGATCGAAAGCGCCAATGGCAGCGCCAGGATCCCCATTTTTATCATGTCCATGATGCACCTCGGATCGGCCAGCCTGCCGCAGCGCAGAGTGTACAATCGGCACGCTCTGGCCGTCACTCGGAGATCGCGATGATCCGCTCATGTTGGTTGCTGCTCCTGTTTTCCGCCAATTTGCTGGCCGCCGACTCCGCGGTCGACATCAACAGCGCAGGCGAGGTCTACCTCGCGGCGGGTTTGCGCGAGCAGGTGCGGGCGTCCTTGGCGCCGATGCCGTCGAAGATACGCGCGCTGTTCGCGTCGGAATCTTCCCGCAAGCTCTCGGACAAGCAGCTCGCCGCGGTGACCGCGGCCGCGAAGCGGGGCTTCCGCATCGACGTATTCGAGCCGCCCGCGCTCGCGGCGTTCGCGGCGAACCTTGATCGGCATACGGGCGAGAGGTCGCTCGCATTCCTTTCGAGCACCGTCGGCAAGCGCATGGTCCAGGCGGACACCGCATCGGCCGAGATCGACGAAGCGACGATCGACAAGGTCACGAGCGGCAAACTATCGGTGCGCTCCACGCCGAACAGGGACGCGCTGCTTGCGCGGATCGGCGCGGCGGAGCAGTCGGCGACGACGGCGGTGCAAATCTATGTCGCGATCGGCAAAGCGATCGCGGTGGGCAACGCGCTCGGCTCGGGCCTCGACTTGGAGACCGCCCGGCAGGCCGTCGCGAAGAGCGCGAACGCCGCGGCCGACGAGAACCTGCAGGCATCCCTCAAAATACCGCTCGCGCGCTATTTGGCCTATGGCTACCGCGACTTGAGCGACTCCGATCTGAAGGCGATCTTGTCGTTTATGGAGTCGAAGGCCGGCAAGATCTACGTGCACGCCTCGATCGCCGCGCTGTCCGCCGGCTACGACGCGATGGGCCGGCGCTGCGGCGAGCGGATCGGCGAAAGCTGGCGCGAGCTCGGCCAGACGGAGCCGCCGACGCCGGACGCGAGCGCGGGCGCGCCGTAGCGGCGCTTTACGCGAGCGTCGTCAAGAAATCCCGCAACAGCCGCGTGATTTCCGGGATCCTGTCCTGCAGCCGGTGATCGGAGTCGAGGATGTGCAGCGCGGCACGATGTTCGCGCGCCCAGCAGATACTGTTCAGCGCCGGCACGACATCGTCATGCCAACCGTGCACGATGACCGCCGGGCAACCCGGATCGTGCGGCGTATATGGCTCGAAGCCCGGCATATAGAACGCCGGTGCGAGCAGGAACAGGCCGCGGGGG
>DAIDVO010000016.1 GCA_027456085.1 Steroidobacteraceae bacterium
TGGAGCTCACATGAGTCCGGCACGACGTTCGTCGCCTCGCCGGCTTTGATCATCGACACGGAAATCACGGCCGGATCGATTGCGCGCGTGTTGCGCGTGACGATCGTCTGCAGCGCCAGCACGATTTGACAGGCGGCCGGCACCGGATCGACGCCGTTGTACGGCATCGCCGCGTGCGCGCCCTTGCCGCGGATCGTGATCTTGAACTCGTTCGTCGACGCGAACGCGGGTCCCGACTTGAGCGCGAATTGCCCCGCTTCCAGGCCCGGCCAGTTGTGCGCACCGAAAATCGCCTCCATCGGGAATAGTTCGAACAGGCCGTCGCGCATCATCTCGCGCGCACCGCCTCCACCCTCCTCGGCGGGCTGGAATATCAGATAAACCGTGCCGTCGAAGTTGCGATGACGGGAAAGGTATTGGGCCGCGGCGAGCAGCATCGCCGTGTGTCCGTCGTGCCCGCAGGCGTGCATCTTGCCGCGGTGGGTGCTCGCGTGCGCGAACGTATTGTGCTCGGTGATCGGCAGCGCGTCGATGTCCGCACGCAGCCCGACTGCGCGCGCGCTGCTGCCGTTCTTGATGATGCCGACGACGCCGGTCTTGCCGAGGCCCCGATGAAGCGCAACGCCCCAGGTCGTCAGCGTCGCGGCGATCAGATTCGACGTCCGCTGCTCTTCGAACTTGGTCTCCGGATGGGCGTGAATATCGCGCCGCAGCGCCTTGATGGCTTCCGCTTGCGCGACGATCGGTTCGATTAGATTCATTCGTGACCCCTGGTGCAAGGCTAACCGGCGAGCTCGTCGGCCTGGGCCGCGAAATCCACGGCCGCAGCGGAGCTTGCGAAACTGACGAATATGGTGACGCCGAAATTGAGGCAAAGCGCGGCGAAGCCGGCGTTCCAACCCAGGATCGGATCGTGTTGCGTCAGCATCAACGATGCGGCGGCTGCAATTCCTGCGACAAGGCCTGAAAACACGCCGGCCATCGTCGCGCGGCGCCAGAAAATGCCGAGAACCACGCCGGGAAACAGCTGCGCGACGCCGGCATAGCCGATGAGCAGCAGCGACACCAGACTTGCGGAACTGTAGAGTGCGAAACTCAAACCGGCAATGCCGATGACGACGACCATGATGCGCGCAAGCCGCGCGACCCGGTCATCGGACAGCGTCGGCGCGAACGCCGGGCGATACAGATTCTTCGCGAACAGCGTCGCCGCGGTCAGGACCAGCACCGCCGCCGGCACCATCGCCGTGAGCGCGCCGGCGCCGCCGACGAAGCCGAGAAACCACGGCGGAAAGGTCTTGCGGATCATGGTCAACAGGGAAAGGTCGCCGTCGGCGAGGCCGGGCACGACGAGAACGGCGGCGAACCCGGCAAAGAAGATGAACGGCAGCGTCAGCGAATACAGCGGCAGAATGACCGCGTTGCGGCGAACGACATCCGCGCTCCTCGCCGTGAACGCCGACGCAAAATAGTGCGGCCACATGCAATAGCCGAGCGATGACAAGAGGACCGTCGAGACATACCAGGTGTGATCGAGGTTCCTGGTGGCGCCCGGCATCGTCAGATGCGCAGGCTTGGCATGCGCCAACGCCGCGAACATGGGACCGATTCCGCCGAAATAGATATGCGGAATGGCGATGCCGATGGCGAGCGCCGCGCCGATCATCAACAGGTCCTTCAGAACGCTGATCCAGGCAACCGCGCGAATCCCGCTCGCCCACACGAATGCGATCAGCAAGCCGACCGAGACTACCATCGCGGGCGCCCGGCCGATGCCGCCGAAGCTCGCAACATTGACGATGATTCCGAGTCCTTCGATCTGCAACTGAAGATACGGGACGACCGCCGCGATGCCGACGATGCAGACCAATCCGCTCAAATACCGGTTACCGTAGCGCACCGCGAAGAAATCGGGCTGCGTCTGCATGCCGTGCCGCCGGCCCAACTCCCATATTCTCGGCATGATGAAGAACGAGACCACGTTGCCCAGGGAGATGTAGGCCAAAATGTAAAGGCTCGGGCCGCCGCGGGAATACGCCCAGCCGCTCGCACCGAGAAATGCGAATGTCGTGTACATCTCGCCGGCCATCAACAAATACATGAGTGCGGCGCCGAATCGGCGGCCGCCGACGGTCCACTGTTCCAAGTCCATCTTTTGCCGGCGGCCGGCAAGAAAGCCGATCGCGGTCCCCAAGGCGACGATCGCGACGATGATCCACAGCGACATCGCGGCCGGAGTCATCAGGTCTTGTGCTCGCCGTTTTCGCGTGCACTGTCGATGCGGTACGCCGCCCACAGGCACAGCGTGCACAGCACCATCCATGCGATGAGCCAGGCAAGATTGAACGGAATGCCGAAGACGGTCGGCTTGAGCCGATCCCAGAACGCGACCGAGAAGCAGATCCCGGCGAATGGCACGAGGCCGAGCAGCAGGGCGCGAACTGAGGGCGGTCTCATGTCCGCAGTATCTACCGCCGTTCAGGAAATAGGCAACCTCGCCCGCCGTTCAACGAGACTGTTGCCGGCGCAGCGACAAGGCCATGAGCGCCGCCACGAGCACGAAATACGCGGCGCAGAACTGCACGGCGACGTTGCGCTCCATGCCGGTGAGTTCCCAGACGCCGTAGACGCTGCCGTCGGCGCGCACCGAGTGGATGACGCCGAACAGGCTCAGCAATCCGCCGACCGCGAGATACGCCGCCGCCGCGCGCAAGCGCCGGTCGATCAACTCGACGAGGAAAGCGCCCCAAATCGTCGCGGTGATGATGAAGCCGTTGCCGAGCGCAACGATGACCGCCAATGCCGGCAGCCCGTTCGCGGTCGCCGTCATCAAATGGGCGAAGCGCTCCGGGGATACGAAACGCGGATCGCCCAACTCGATCGTGAGCATACGCGCGATCGCCGGGAATGCGCTGAAGGCGACGGCAACGACGTGGCGCGCGGGCACCGCGCGATTGGCCTGGGCCGTGATATCAAGCGCGACGAATATCAACACGGGAGCGAGCACGGCGAGCGGAATCCATTGCACGAGGTCCGACACCAGTCCGAGGACTCCACCTACGCCGATGAACACGCCGGTCAGCAACGTATACCCCGCGCGCGCGCCCATGTCCTTGTACGCCGGATGACCGATGTACGGCGTCGTCTGCGCGACGCCGCCGAAGAGCCCGGCGATCAGCGTCGACGCCGCTTCGGCGAGCAAGATGCTGCGCACATCGTACGAGTCGCCCGCGGCCGCGGCGCTCGCGCTATTGTTGATGCCGCCGATGACCGTCAGCAGCGCGAACGGCACGAGGAGCGGCAGGTACCCGAGCGCGCCGCGAAATCCATCGGGGAAGGCGCCGCCGGGTCGCGGAAGGTACACGCCGAACGGCACCGAGAGCGCCTCATCCGGCGCGCCTCCGTTCCAATGCAGTGCCTTCAGCAGGTAAAAGACCGTCGTGCCGGCGATCACCGCGAACAGAACGCCGGGCAAGCGGCCCGGCACCGAACCTTTCGCGAGGAGCGCGTACAGGACGAGTCCCAGCGCCAGGAAGCCGGCGATGGGCGACTGGAGGAGTTCGATCAGCGGGAAAAAGCCGATCAGCAGCAGCGCGATCCCCGCGAGCGAACCCAACAGGCCCGCCTGCGGGATCCGCCGGCTCACGCTTCGGCCGATGAACGACAGCGGGAGTTTCATGAGCCCCATGATGAGCGTCGCGGCCATGCCGAGATGCCACGTCGCAAAGCCAGCGGCTGACGCATCGAGACCCGCGGCGCGAAAATGCGCGAACGCGGGACCGAGCACGAGCAGCGCCATGCCGATCGTCGACGGTGTATCGATGCCGAACGGCATCGCCGTAACGTCGTCGCGCCGCTCGCGGCGTCCGACTTTCAGCGCAAGCCCCGTGTACAGCAGATCGCCGACCAGCACGCCGAACGCGGTTCCGGGGATCATGCGTCCGAGCACGATTGCCGCCGGTACGCCGTAGCCGCGCACGAGCACACCCGCGAGCAGCGCGAGCACCGACAGATTGTCGACGGCTAAGCCTAAGAAGCCGTTGACGTCGCCGCGGACGAGCCGCAAGCGAAGCGAGCGCAGCTCACTGGCCAAGGTTCAGAAGCGCCGCGTTGCCGCCGGTCGCCGTCGTATTGACGGTCAGCGTGCGTTCGTTCGCGAAGCGCGCCAGGTAATGCGGACCGCCCGCCTTCGGGCCGGTTCCCGACAGCCCCGTGCCGCCGAACGGCTGGACCCCGACGACGGCACCGATCATGTTGCGGTTCACGTAGGTGTGGCCGGCGTTCGTCTCCTGGAAGACCCGGCGCCAGAACGACTCCAAGCGAGTCTGCACCCCGAGCGTCAAGCCGTACTGGGTCGCGCGGATCGCCTCGAGGACTTTGCCGATGTCCCGTGCCTTGTAGCGAAAGACATGCAGAAGCGGCCCGAACGCCTCGCGCGTCAATTGGCGGGGGTCGCGCAGCTCGATCAGATGCGGCGCGACGAAGCTACCGTGGCTATGCGCCTCGCCGAGCGCGCACGCCTTGATCACGCGTGCTTCCTTTCGCATTTGCGCGACGTGCGCGGACAGCTGTTCCGCAGCCGCCGCGTTGATCACGGGGCCGATGTCGGTGCGAGATTCCGCCGGGTCGCCAATCACGAGTTCGTCCATCGCCCCCGCGATCATCTCGATGATCGTGTCCGCGACGTCCTCCTGCACGAACAACAAGCGCAGCGCGGAGCAGCGCTGACCCGCGCTCATGAACGCGGAGCTCACGACATCGTCGGCAACCTGTTCCGGGAGCGCGGTCGAGTCGACGAGCATCGCGTTGATGCCTCCGGTCTCGGCGATCAACGGCACGATCGCACCGCCGCGCTCGGCCAGCGCCCGGTTGATCGTGATCGCGGTCGCCGTGGAGCCCGTCATCGCGACGCCGGCGAGCGCCGGATGACGGAACGCGATCTCACCGAACGCACGTCCCGGCGCCGGCACGAACTGCAGCGCCGCCGGCGTCACGCCCGCCTCGTGGAGGAGCGCGACGAAGCGCGCCGCGACCAGCGGCGTCGGCTCCGCGGGCTTCGCGACGACGGCGTTGCCGGCCGCGAGTGCCGCGGTCGTCTGGCCGGCAAAGATCGCAAGCGGAAAATTCCACGGACTGATGCACGCGAATACGCCGCGTCCCTGCAGCGACAAGTCGTGCGACTCCCCCGTAGGCCCCGCGAGGCGCAAAGGCTTCTCGAACAGCGTGCGCGCCTGCAGCGCGTAGTAGCGGCAGAAATCCGCGGCCTCGCGTACTTCGGCGATCGCATCGGTCAACGTCTTGCCGGCCTCGCGCACCAGTAGCTCGTAGAACTCCGTTCGCCGCGTCTCGAGCGAATCGGCGGCCTTGTCGAGCACGGCGGCGCGCGCCTCGCCGCCCGCCCGGCTCCACGCGGCTTGCGCCGCCGCCGCGGCATCGAAGGCGCCGCCGATTTCCGCGGGGGTCGCCTCGCGCATGCGGCCGACGATCTCGCGCCGCTCGGCGGGATTTGCGATCACGTGGCTTTCGCCGCTGAGCGCCGTGCCGCTGACGATGGGTCCCGCCGCATGGCTCGCAGCGCGCCGCGCGGCGATCGCCGCGCACAGCGCGTCGAGTTAAGCGGGATTGCCGAGATCGATCCCGGGCGAATTGCGCCGGTCCGGGTACAGCGCGATCGGGTTCGGCAGCAGCGGATTCTGCGCCGCCTGCAGACGCTCGAGCTCGGAGACCGGGTCGCGCACGATCTCCTCGACCGGTACTTTATCGTCCATGAAGCGGTTCACGAACGACGTGTTCGCGCCATTCTCCAGGAGCCTGCGCACGAGGTAGGCGAGCAAGTCCTTGTGTTCGCCGACCGGTGCGTATGTGCGGACCGGCGGAAAGTCCGTGATCTGCCGAATCGCCTCGGCGTAGAGCAGTCCGCCCATGCCGTGAAGCCGCTGAAACTCGTAGAGCGCGCCCGCGGGCGCAAGCTCCAGGATCGCCGCGATCGTATGCGCATTGTGCGTCGCGAACTGCGGGTAAATGACGTCGAGGTGGCCAAAGAGGCGCCCCGCGCACGCGAGATACGACACATCGGTCGTGACCTTGCGCGTATGGACCGGGTAGCCGTCGAGGCCGCGCTCCTGCGCACGCTTGATTTCGCTGTCCCAGTACGCGCCCTTGACCAGGCGCACCGCCAGGCGCCGCCCGGTGGTGCGAGCAACCGCGCCGACCCAGTCGATCACGTCGAGAGCGCGCTTGCCGTAAGCCTGCAGCGCGAGCCCGAGTCCGGGCCAGGAGCGCGTCGCCGTGTCGCGGCTGAGCGCCTCGATCACATCGAGGGAGAGGTCGAGGCGGTCCGCCTCCTCGGCATCGATCGTCAATTGGATGCCGGCGGCAGCGGCGCGCTCGGCCAGCATGCGTACCCGCGGCAACAGGCGCCCGAGCACGCGATCGCGCTGCATCAGCGTATAGCGCGACTCCAGCGCTGACAGCTTGATCGAGATCGACGAAGCCTCATGCGGGGCGCGCCCCTTGGCCGCACGTCCGATTGCGTCGATCGCGTGCTCATACGATGCCAGGTATCGCTCGGCGTGGTGCTGCGTCCGTGCGCCTTCGCCGAGCATGTCGAACGAGCAGAGGGCGAGGGTCTTTTCGGCGCCGCTTCGCCCAAGCGCCTCCTCGATCGTGCGGCCGACGACGAACTCGCCGCCGATTATGCGCATCGCGCGCCGTACCGCGAGCCGCACGACGGGTTCGCCGGCCTTGCGCGTGAGCGTACGCAGCCAGCCGGCAGCATCGGATTTGATCGATGGGTCGAGGTCGAGGATCCCGCCGGTCAGCATCAGCCCCCAAGTGGATGCGTTGACGAACAAGGACTCGGACTTGCCGGCGTGCGCGGACCAGTCGGCGCCCGCGAGCTGCTCGGCGATCAGCCGGTCCGCGGTCTCGTCGTCAGGAATGCGCAACAGGGCTTCGGCGATGCACATGAGTGCGATGCCTTCCTGGTTCGACAATCCGAATTCCTGGAGGAACGCGTCCAAGAACGGCCGCTCGTCGCGCCGCGCGCGTGCGCCTTCGACCAGTCCTTTCGCGACCGCGACGGCGCGGTGACGCGCGCCGCCGGTCAATTCCAAGTTGCGCAGCAAGCGCGTGACGCAACCGTCTTCCGGCCACAGGCTGTGATCGCGGATCGACTGACGGATCGCGGCTAGGTCCGTCGGCTTGCGGGATTCGGAGGAGTTGTCATTCATGATGTTTCCCAGTCGGATTGGACCGATCAAATATCTTTGAATTTGGCGATGAAGACGGCGGCTTCTTCTTGCCCGCCGGCCACGGATCGCACCGTGCAGGCCGCCGCGGCGCCGTCCTGCACGGCGAGATCCCATTGCTCCAGGGTTGCGGGCGCGCTTGGTTTCGCCGGCGCGCTTGTGCATTGCTCTATGGCAACCGCGCCCGCCACGCAAAATAGCACGAGCGTTTCGCCCGTCCGCCGCAGCAGATCGAGCGGCCTGTAGAGGCGCGCGACCTGCGCATCGACGGCGGCGATCGAATTCGCCGTCATCAGATTCAGATCGGTGCAGGGGCCGCAGAGCAGCTCGCATTCGGCCGGAACCGCACCGTCGAATTCGGCGAGGTCGCCGACGCGCTTCAATAGGATTTCGCCGCCCGTTGCGAACCGCAAACGCACGCCGGCGCCGCCGAGCAGCACCATGCGCCGCGCGTACCCCGTAAAATCGGAGAATGGGCCGGATGCGGCGATTTCGGCGACGCTCAGGCGCCAGCGCGGAGGGTCGGCGCCGTCAGGCACGCGGATCGCCTCGTGCGTGATGCCGCCGCCGTTTTTCCAGCGCGTTGCGGTGAACGAGGATCGGCGGACGATGCGCATCGATACCCCGGCGCCGGTCTACCGGTCCGCGGCCGTCGGCGAACCGCTGTTCCGCCAGCGAGCGGCGAGCGCGGGCAGCACACCGCATTTACCCGTCATGACGTCCGGCGTGATCGCATACACGACCGTGGCGTCGTGTCTGGGGAACGAGCCGCGCTCACGGCCGAAGGAATCGGCGGGCGCGTATTTCGCCATGAATGCGCTGAAGAATGCGATTTTTTCCGATTCTTCTTCGACGGTCCGAATGCGCCCAAAGATCACGGCGCTACGATATGAGATCGAAGTATCGCACTCCAAGGCGCCATACGGGAACACTTCCCCCGGTTCGTCGATCTCGAAGCAAACCCGATCGGCATGCCGCACGTTGGCGAGAAAATGGCCGGTCTGTTTGGTCGTGTGCAAGAACACGAGCCCGCCGCGCCACACGAACAGATTGGGAACCACATAGGGATAGCCGTCCGCGCCGACGGTCGCGGTGCGGCCGACCCAAGCCGAGACCAGGAAGGCGTCCACCTCCTCGGCGCTCATGACTTTGTCCGCGCGGCGCAGATCGCCGCGCCGCGGCAGGAGATCGGCCCGCGTATCAATCATCGCCCCGCACTCCTAGAGTGGCCGAAGCCAACGCGGCGGCGCCGGCGGCTCGAGCCGTCAGGCGGCGCTGCGCCAATACATCGTTACTCCGCCGCTTCGGCGTCCCCGGCCGGGGCCGTCTCTTCCGCGTCGCCGACGCCGCCGCCGACATCCATGAAGCTGCGCCGGCGCGTATCGTCCGACGCGCGCCGGCGGCGCGCGTGGTATGCGAATCCGGTGCCCGCCGGGATCAAGCGTCCGACGAGCACGTTTTCCTTCAAGCCGCGCAGATCGTCCTTCAAGCCGCGTACCGCGGCCTCGGTGAGAACGCGCGTGGTCTCTTGGAACGACGCGGCGGAGATGAAGGATTCCGTCGCCAACGACGCCTTCGTGATGCCTAGCAGCAGCGGCTCCCAGGTCGACTGGTTCTTGCCTTCGCTCTTCTGTTTCGCGATGACCTCGAACAAGCGGCCGCGATCCATCTGTTCGCCGCGCAGCAGCGCCGAATCGCCGGTATCGAGAACCTCGATCTTGCGCAGCATCTGCCGCACGATGACTTCGATGTGCTTGTCGTTGATCTTCACACCCTGCAGGCGGTAGACGTCTTGAATCTCGCGCACGAGATAGTTCGCGAGCGCCTCGACGCCTTGCAGACGCAGGATGTCGTGCGGATTCGGTTCGCCGTCGGCGATGACTTCGCCCTTCTCGACCTGTTCGCCTTCGAACACGTTCAGGTGGCGCCACTTCGGAATGAGCTCTTCGTACTTCTCGCTCTGTTCGTTCGTGATGACCAGGCGCCGCTTGCCTTTCGTTTCCTTGCCGAAGCTCACCGTGCCGCTGCGTTCCGCTAGAATCGCGGAATCCTTCGGCTTGCGCGCTTCGAACAAGTCCGCTACGCGCGGCAAACCGCCGGTGATGTCGCGGGTCTTCGATGATTCCTGCGGGATGCGCGCGATGATGTCGCCGACCGACACCTTGGCGCCGTCCTCGAGGCTCACGATCGCGCCCGCGGGCAGCGCATAGACCGCCGGTATGTCGGTGTTCGCGAAAGTCACTTCCTTGCCCTTCGCGTTCGTCAGGCGAACGACGGGACGCAGGTCCTTGCCGCCCGAGCCGCGCTGCTTCGGATCCAGAACCACCGTGCTCGACAGGCCCGTGACATCGTCCACCTGGGTCGTCACGGTGATGCCGTCGACGAAGTCCTGGAACTTGATCATGCCGGCCACTTCGGTGACGACGGGATGGGTATGCGGATCCCAATTCGCGGTCGACCGTCCCGCGGTGACGACATCGCCGTCGTTGACGGTGATGGTCGCGCCATACGGGATCTTGTAGCGCTCGCGCTCGCGGCCGAACTCGTCGACGACGCCGAGCTCGCCCGAACGCGAGACCGCGACCAGGTGGCCCTTCTCGTGGCGCACGGTCTTGATGTTATGCAGGCGAATCACACCCTTCGACTTCACCTCGACGCCGTTCGCCGCCGCGGCCCGCGATGCGGCGCCGCCGACGTGGAACGTGCGCATCGTGAGCTGCGTGCCCGGCTCGCCGATCGACTGCGCGGCGATGACGCCGACCGCCTCGCCGATGTTGATCCGATGTCCCAGCCCCAGGTCGCGGCCATAGCATTGCGCGCAGACGCCGTAGCGCGTCGTGCAGGTGATCGGCGAACGCACCATGACCTGGTCGATGCCCATCTTCTCCAGGAGCTTGACCAAACCCTCATCGATCAAGACTCCGGCCTTGACGAGTATTTCGCCGCTCGCGGCGACGACGACATCGTCCGACGCCACTCGGCCCAGTACCCGCTCGCCCAAGCCTTCGACGACGTCTCCGCCCTCGACGATCGGCGTGATCGACAGGCCGTTCGCCGTGCCGCAATCGATTTCCGTGACCACGAGGTCCTGCGCGACGTCGACGAGACGGCGCGTGAGGTAGCCCGAGTTCGCGGTCTTCAACGCGGTATCGGCGAGGCCCTTGCGCGCACCGTGCGTCGAGATGAAGTACTGCAGCACGTTCAAGCCTTCGCGGAAATTGGCGGTGATCGGCGTTTCGATGATCGAGCCGTCCGGCTTCGCCATCAGGCCGCGCATGCCGGCGAGCTGGCGAATCTGCGCGGCGGAGCCGCGGGCGCCGGAATCGGCCATCATGAAGATCGAATTGAACGACTTTTGACGGACCTTGTTGCCCTTCGCGTCGGCGACCTCGTCGGTGCCGAGCTTCTCCATCATCGCCTTGGCGACCTGGTCGTTCGTGCGCGACCAGATGTCGACGACCTTGTTGTAGCGTTCGCCGTTCGTGACCAATCCCGAGGAGAATTGCTCCTGGATTTCCTTCACTTCGCGCTCGGCGGTCGCGAGGATCTTGGTCTTCTGTTGCGGCACGACCATGTCGTCGACGCCGATCGATACGCCGGCGCGCGTCGCGTAGTGGAATCCCATGTACATCAGCTGGTCGGCGAACACGACGGTCTCTTTCAGGCCGACCGTGCGGTAACACATGTTGATCGTTGCCGAGATCGTCTTCTTCGTCATGTCCTGGTTGATCGCGTCGAACGACAGGCCGTGCGGCAGGATCTCAGACAAGAGAGCGCGGCCGACGGTCGTGTCGACAACGCGCACTTTCTCGACCAATTCGCCGGTGTCGGCGCTGCGCACGTGCTCGGACAGGCGGACCTTGACCTTGGCCTGCAGGTCGACGTTGCGGCTCTCGTAGGCGCGGTGCACTTCGCGGACGTCGCAAAACGCCATGCCCTCGCCCTTCGCGCCGACGCGCTCGCGCGTCATGTAATAGAGCCCCAGAACGACGTCTTGCGACGGCACGATGATCGGATCGCCGTTCGCGGGCGAGAGGATGTTGTTCGACGACATCATCAGCGCGCGCGCTTCGAGCTGAGCTTCGATCGACAGCGGCACGTGAACCGCCATTTGGTCGCCGTCGAAGTCGGCGTTGAACGCCGTGCAGACGAGCGGATGCAGCTGAATCGCCTTGCCTTCGATCAGCACCGGCTCGAAGGCCTGGATGCCGAGGCGGTGCAAGGTCGGTGCACGGTTCAGTAGAACCGGATGTTCGCGGATCACCTCTTCGAGGATATCCCACACCTCCGGGCCCTCGCGCTCGACCAGGCGCTTCGCCGCCTTGATCGTGGACGCTTCGCCGCGTAGTTGGAGCTTCGAGAAGATGAACGGCTTGAACAGCTCCAGCGCCATCTTCTTCGGCAACCCGCACTGGTGCAGGCGCAGCGTCGGACCGACGACGATGACCGAACGGCCGGAATAGTCGACGCGCTTGCCGAGAAGGTTCTGGCGGAACCGGCCCTGTTTGCCCTTGATCATGTCGGCGAGGGACTTCAAGGGGCGCTTGTTCGTCCCGGTGATCGCACGGCCGCGGCGGCCGTTGTCGAGCAGCGCATCCACGGCTTCCTGCAGCATGCGCTTCTCGTTGCGTACGATGATGTCCGGCGCATTGAGTTCGAGGAGCCGGCGCAAGCGGTTGTTGCGGTTGATTACGCGGCGATACAGGTCATTGAGATCCGAAGTCGCGAAGCGGCCGCCGTCCAAGGGCACGAGCGGACGCAGGTCGGGCGGCAGCACCGGCAGGACCGTGAGCACCATCCACTCCGGCTTGTTGCCGGACTCGATGAACGCCTCGATCAGCTTCAAGCGCTTCGACAAGCGCTTGATCTTGGTTTCCGAGCTGGTGTTACCCATTTCCTCGCGGACTTTGACGACCTCGGACGGCAGATCCATCGACTTCAGGAGTTCATGCACGGCTTCGGCGCCCATGCGCGCGTCGAACTCGTCGCCGTGCTCTTCTATCGACTCGAGATACATCTCGTCGGTCAGGAGCTGACCGCGCTGCAGCGAGGTCATGCCCGGGTCGACGACGACGAACGCCTCGAAGTACAGCACGCGCTCGATCTCGCGCAGCGTCATGTCCAGCATCAAACCGATGCGAGAGGGGAGCGACTTCAGAAACCAGATATGCGCGGTCGGGCTCGCGAGCTCGATATGGCCCATGCGCTCGCGGCGCACTTTCGATTGGGTCACTTCGACGCCGCACTTTTCGCAGACGACGCCGCGGTGCTTCAGGCGCTTGTACTTGCCGCAAAGGCACTCGTAGTCCTTGACGGGCCCGAATATCTTCGCGCAGAACAAGCCGTCGCGCTCCGGTTTGAACGTGCGGTAGTTGATGGTTTCCGGCTTCTTCACTTCGCCGTAGGACCAGGAGCGGATCATGTCCGGAGAAGCCAGGCCGATCTTGATCGAATCGAAATTTTCGACCGGTACTTGCTGCTTGAACAGTTTGAGTAAGTCTTTCATGAATTAAGCCTCGCTCTCGAGTTCAATATTGATGGCCAAGGAGCGAATCTCCTTGACGAGCACGTTGAACGATTCCGGCATGCCGGCTTTCATCTCGTGGTTGCCGTCGACGATCGACTTGTACATCTGCGTGCGCCCGTTGACGTCATCGGACTTGACCGTGAGCATCTCTTGCAGCGTATAGGCCGCGCCGTAGGCTTCCAGCGCCCACACTTCCATTTCGCCGAAGCGTTGGCCGCCGAACTGAGCCTTGCCGCCGAGCGGCTGCTGCGTGACCAGGCTGTACGGTCCCGTCGAGCGCGCGTGCATCTTGTCGTCAACCAAATGGTTGAGCTTCAGCATGTACATGTAGCCGACCGTCACCGGACGCTCGAACTTCTCGCCCGTGCGGCCGTCGTGCAGCGTCGTCTGTCCGCTCGTCGGCAGGTCCGCGAGCGACAGAAGATTCTTGATCTCCTCTTCGCTCGCGCCGTCGAACACCGGCGTCGCCATCGGCACGCCGCGCCGCAGATTGCGCGCGAGCTCGAGCGCTTCGGCGTCGGTCAACGAAGCGATGTCCTCTTTCTGTCCGCCGGTGCTGTTGTAGACCTGACCGAGGAACTTGCGGATCTCGACGACCGCTTCCTGCGCTTCGAGCATCTTGCCGATCTTGGCGCCGAGTCCCTTCGCGGCCCAGCCCAGGTGCGTCTCCAGAATCTGGCCGATGTTCATGCGTGAAGGCACGCCGAGGGGATTCAGGACGATGTCGACCGGCGTGCCGTCGGCCATGTACGGCATGTCCTCGACCGGAACGATCGACGAAATGACGCCCTTGTTGCCGTGGCGGCCGGCCATCTTGTCGCCGGGCTGAACGCGGCGTTTCACGGCGAGATATACCTTGACCATCTTGAGGACGCCCGGCGCCAGATCATCGCCCGCCGTTATCTTCGCCCGCTTTTCGGCGAAGCGCTTCTCGAACGCCTTGCGCTGGCCCTTCAGCCGCTCGGACACGGTCTCCAGCTGCGCGTTCGCCTCTTCGTCCTCGAGGCGGATCTCGAACCATTGTTCGCGCGGGAGGTCCGCGAGATACGCGCCATCGATGCGCGTGCCGCTCTTGAGCTTCTTCGGGCCGGCCGCGGCGGCCTTGCCGTCGATCATGCTGCGCACGCGCGCGAACAGATCGTCCTCGAGAATTCGCTGCTGGTCGGCCAAGTCCTTGCGTACGCGTTCGAGTTCGGCCTTTTCGATCGCGAGCGCGCGCGAGTCCTTCTCGACTCCGTCGCGCGTGAACACGCGCACGTCGATGACCGTCCCGTCCATGCCGGGCGGCACGCGCAAGCTGGTATCCTTCACGTCGGAAGCCTTCTCGCCGAAGATCGCGCGCAACAGCTTCTCTTCCGGCGTCAGCTGGGTCTCGCCCTTCGGCGTGACCTTGCCCACCAGGATGTCGCCGGCGCGCACTTCGGCGCCGATGAACGCGATGCCGGCCTCATCGAGCTTGGCGAGCGCCGAGTCGCCGACGTTCGGAATGTGGGCGGTGATCTCCTCGGGCCCCAGCTTCGTGTCGCGCGCGACGCAGGTCAATTCCTCGATGTGAATCGTCGTGAAGCGGTCTTCCTCGACCACCCGCTCGGAGATCAGGATCGAGTCCTCGAAGTTGTAGCCGTTCCACGGCATGAACGCGACGAGGAGGTTCTGGCCGAGCGCGAGCTCGCCGAGATCCGTCGATGGCCCGTCGGCGAGCACGTCGCCGCGATTGATCGTATCGCCCGCATTCACGAGCGGCCGCTGATTGATGCAGGTGTTCTGGTTCGAGCGCGTGTACTTCGTCAACGAATAGATGTCGACGCCCGGCTCCCCGGCCGTGGTTTCGTCGTAATTCACGCGCACGACGATGCGCGAGGCGTCGAC
>DAIDVO010000017.1 GCA_027456085.1 Steroidobacteraceae bacterium
TGCGCGCGGCGCCACGCGCGCGCCGCCGATCGCACCGATGACCGCCGAACCCCGCTTTTTGCTGTACTCGCGTCCCGGCTGCGGCCTGTGCGAGGAGATGATGATCGAACTGCAGGCGCAGCCGGCGGCGCGCAATATTCCGATCGACATCGTCGACGTCGATCAAGACCGCGCCGCGCGCGCGCGTTTCGGCCACAAGATTCCGGTTTTGCTGTGCAACGGCGAACTGGTTTGCCACGGCCGTCTGGACGTCGAAGAGCTGCATAAAGCCCTCGCCCCGCGCAGATGACCGGTATAATCCGGGGTTTGTCCAATTCCGGGCCTCGATGAAGAATATCCGTAATTTCTCGATCATTGCGCACGTCGACCATGGCAAGTCGACCTTGGCGGATCGCTTCATTCAGGTTTGCGGTGGGCTCGATGCGCGCGAAATGCAGGCGCAGGTGCTCGATTCCATGGATTTGGAGCGCGAGCGCGGCATCACGATCAAGGCGCAGAGCGTCACGCTCGCGTTTCAATCGGCGAGCGGCGAGGTTTACCAGCTCAATTTCATCGATACGCCCGGCCACGTGGATTTCTCCTACGAAGTGTCGCGCTCGCTCGCGGCCTGCGAGGGTGCGTTGCTCGTCGTCGATGCGGCGCAGGGCGTCGAGGCCCAAAGCGTCGCGAATTGTTATACGGCGCTCGAGCAAGGACTCGAGGTTCTTCCGGTCATCAACAAGATCGACCTGCCGTCGGCGGATCCGGCCAAGGTCATCCGCGAGATCGAGGAAATCATCGGGATTCCGGCCGAGGACGCCGCCCTGGTCAGCGCCAAGACCGGCCTCGGCGTGCCCGAATTGCTCGAACAACTCGTCAAGCGCATTCCCGCCCCGACCGGCGATCCGGACGGCCCGCTGCAGGCGCTGATCATCGATTCGTGGTTCGACAATTACGTCGGCGTCGTGTCGTTGGTGCGCGTGATGAACGGGCGCCTCACGACCGGCGCGAAGATCCGCGTGATGTCGACCGGCCGCAGCCACCAGATCGACAGCCTGGGTAGATTCACGCCGAAGCCGGTCACGCGCGCGGCATTGGGAACCGGCGAGGTCGGATTCGTCATCGCGGGGATCAGGGAGATCGACGGCGCGCCGGTCGGCGACACGATCACTCTGGAGGCCATGCCGGCAGCGGCGCCGCTGGCGGGCTTCAAACAGGTCCAGCCGCGCGTTTTTGCGGGCCTGTTCCCGGTCAGCTCGGACGATTACGAGCAGTTTCGCGAAGCCCTGAAGAAGCTCAAGCTCAACGATTCGGCGCTGCATTTTGAACCGGAAGTGTCGACCGCGCTCGGCTTCGGCTTCCGCTGCGGCTTCCTCGGCCTGCTGCACATGGACATCGTCCAGGAGCGGCTGGAAAGAGAGTACAAGCTGCATTTGATCACGAGCGCGCCGACCGTGATCTACGAGGTCCTGCTGACCGACGGCAGCGTGGTCAGCGTGGACAATCCTTCCAAGCTGCCGTCACAGGACCGAGTTGCGGAGCTGCGCGAACCCATCATCACCGCGAATATTCTCGTGCCGCCGGATTATGTCGGCGCCGTGTTGACGCTGTGCAGCGAAAAGCGCGGCGTACAGAAGAAAATGCTGTTTCTCGGCAGCCAGGTTTCCCTGCAATACCAATTGCCGCTCGCCGAGGTCGTGCTCGACTTCTTCGACCGGCTCAAATCCGCGAGCCGCGGATACGCATCGTTCGACTATGAGTTCAGTCATTTTCAAGCTGCTCCGCTCGTCAAGCTCGATGTGCTGATCAACGGCGATCCGGTCGACGCGCTGTCGCTGATCGTGCATCGCGACAACGCCTATGCGCACGGGCGCGAACTGGTCGACAAGATGCAGGAGTTGATTCCGCGCCAGATGTTCGACGTCGCGGTGCAGGCGGCGATCGGCAGCCACATCATTGCCCGCGCGAGCGTCAAGGCGATGCGCAAGAATGTGCTCGCGAAATGCTACGGCGGCGACATCACGCGCAAGCGCAAGCTGCTGGAAAAGCAGAAGGCCGGGAAGAAGCGCATGAAGCAGGTCGGCCAGGTCGAAATTCCGCAGGAAGCGTTTTTGGCCGTTTTGCGCGTGGGCAAAAAACCCGGTTGATCGACGGCGTGGTCAATCGACGGCATAGTTGGAGTACTGGGGGGCATTCGTGACGGACGGAGATAACGTTTTCATCGCCTTGATGTGCGGCGCCTTGGTGTGCGTGGCCGCGATCCTTTACGACGGCTGGATACTGCGTCCCAAGCGCGATCCCGGCGCGACCGGCACGGCGGAACCGTGGCCTGCGAAATTCGCCGGCTATGCGCTGATAGCGATCGCGGCGATCATGCTGTGGCGCCTGTTCCGCTACGAAGCCGTCGACTTCAGCCTGATGCTCGTGATCGTCTGCGCCGCCGCCGGCGCCATTTGGGCGCTCGACGCACTGTTGTTCCGCAAGCGCCGCATAGCCGCGGCGAGCGCGGCCGGCACGCCGCCGGGCGAGGCGCGCGAGCCGGTTGCGGTCGAATACGCCCGGTCCTTCTTCCCGGTCATTCTGCTCGTGCTCGTCATCCGCTCGTTCTTGTTCGAGCCGTTTCGAATTCCGTCCGATTCGATGATGCCGACCTTGTTCGACGGGGATTTCATTTTCGTCAGCAAGTATTCCTACGGCTTGCGCTTGCCGGTGACCAACACCCTGTTGCTGTCGACCGGCGCGCCGCAGCGCGGCGACGTGATCGTCTTCCATCTGCCTCCGAACCCGAAGATCAACTACATCAAGCGCCTGGTTGGATTGCCCGGTGACCGTGTTCGCGTCGACGCGAACAACCAGGTATATGTCAACGGCAAACCGGTGCCGCAAACGCCCGGGCCGATATACAAGGGGCCGAAGGACGACCTGTGGAATTACGCCGGCGTCGGCACCGCCTATGAGCAACTCGGCGCCCATCGCCACCGGATCATGTTCGCGAATGGTCCGGTGAGGACCGGGGTATGGACCGTGCCGCCGGGACACTATTTCTTCATGGGCGACAACCGCAACAACAGCAAGGACAGCCGCTGGTTGTACGATCCGGATGCCCCTGGGTTCGTCCCCGCCGCCAATCTGGTCGGCAAGGCGGTCATCGTCTGGCTGAATCTCGATACCCGTGACGGACCGCTCTGGGGCAGGATCGGGCATAAGATAAATTAGGGAACGAACTTCCGGGAGGCTCCTATGCGGCATCGTCAACGAGGCATGACGTTCATCGGTTTGCTGCTCATTCTCGCGCTCGCGGGTATGATCGTCTATGCGGGTATCCGCTTGGCTCCGTTGTACTTGAACTACATGAAGATCGCGCGCTCGATGGACAGCGTCGCGGCGGAATTGAAAGGCACCGACGTCGACAGCGCGAGCATTCGCCGCTCCCTCGAGCGGCATTGGATCGTCGAGGACATCGACAAGGTCGACTACGATCAGATCGAGATCCAGAGGAACGACGGCGGGATTTCGCTGCATGTCGCGTACCATGACAAGGTGCCGTACATCGCGAATATTTCGCTCGAAGTGAGCTTCGACAAGACCGTCGCGATCAAGTGAGCGGGGAGCGCGCCACGGAAGACATGGGCGCCTGGATCAGCCGGGAGTTTGGCTATGTATTCTCGCAATTCACGCTGTGCGCGCGCGCGCTCACGCACCGTAGCGCGGGCTCCAACCACAACGAGCGGCTCGAGTTTCTCGGCGATTCCGTGCTGAACTGCGCGGTCGCACGGCTTCTCTACGACGCGCACCCGGGCGCGGACGAGGGCTCCCTTTCGCGCCAGCGCGCGACGCTGGTGAGCGGCGAGACGCTGGCGCAGAACGCCGCCGAGAAGGGTTTGGGCGAGCGATTGCGCCTCGGCAGCGGTGAATTGAAGTCCGGTGGTTTTCGGCGAGCATCGATTCTGGCGGATGCCTTGGAGGCGGTGGTGGGTGCGATCTATTTGGACTCCAATTTCGACACGGCGCTCGTTGTCGTGCGCCGCTTGATCGGGCCCCGTTTGTCGGACCTGCCGGCCGCGAGCGCGCTGAAGGATCCCAAGACCCGCCTGCAGGAGGCGCTCCAGGCCCGGGGCCTCGGGCTGCCGGAGTACACGCTGAC
>DAIDVO010000018.1 GCA_027456085.1 Steroidobacteraceae bacterium
CCCCCGCGACGCGGCGCGGCGGCAGCGGCATGGCGTCGCGCAGCGCCGATGAAGTCGCGCTGGTCTTCGACAAAAACAAGGGAGCGATCTATGCTCTGTACACGCGCGCACTGCGCCAAAATCCCTCGCTTCAGGGGAAAGTCGTCATTCAGCTGAGCATTGCGCCGTCCGGAGTGGTGACTTCGGTGCGCATCGTTTCGAGCGACCTGCATGACCCGGACTTCGAGGAGAAGCTATTGGCCCGCATAAGACTGTTCAAATTCCAAGCCAAGGACGTCGCGCCGTTGACGACGACCAAACCGATCGATTTCTTCCCAGCCTGATGAACATTCAGTCGGAAATCGATTTCTTCAGCGACCTGGGGCTGGTCGACAAGGTGCGATTCATCGTCCGAATCATCTGCGAGATCAGCGAAGAGGCGAAAGCGGGGGGTGCCGGCGGCAGCGAGGCGACGCGGCTGAAGTTCGCCAACGAGATCACGCTGCGGCTCGCCCGGTTCAGCTACGAGATGTTGAGCGAAGATCAGGCGCGGCCGCAAGACGACGTGATGATCCGCATGCTCCTCGGCGCGCGCGCGGACAAGGACGCCGAACGCATCGTGCAGAACGCCTATCGGCGCGTGCTGACCACGTTCGAGAGCTTCGACACGACGGTGCTGCTGAACACCCACTGACCCGGGCGGCGGGACCCGGCACGGCCGGCGAGGATCGCGGGGAATTGGTGCGATCGGCGCCAACAGGCTCATAATATTTGCGGATATGCCGAAAGAGCCCAGCATTATGTACCGTCAAAGCATCCAATTCCCCGCGAAGGACGCCGCGCTTCGCGACGACGTTCATGCCTTGGGCGTCTCGATCGGCGAGATGTTGCGCGAACAGGGCGGCGATGAATTCTTCGACCTGGTCGAGGGCGACCGCCGCGCCGCGATTCGGCTGCGCGACGGAGACCCCGAGGGCGGCGCCGAGCTGCAGCGCAGAACGCGCGGCCGGGCGCCAGCCGCCGCGGCCGACCTGACGCGCGCGTTCACCATTTGGTTCCAGGCGGTCAACACCGCGGAGACCGTGCAGCGCGTGCGCCGCCGCCGCCAATATCTCACCGATACGGCGTTCGCCCAGCCCGGGGGAATCGCCGATTGCGTCGCGCGCCTGCGGGACGAAGGCAGGTCGCTGCCGCAGATGCTGGATTTGATCGCCTCGATGAGCATCGAGCCCGTGTTCACCGCGCATCCCACCGAGTCGACGCGCCGAACGATCCTGCGCAAACAGCAGCACATCGCGCACGATCTGCTCGAACGGCTGAATCCGGCGTGGACGCCGGCGGAATCGGCGGCGCTCTGGGCGCGCGTGCGCATGGAGATCACGAGCATTTGGCAGACGGAAGACCACCCGCGCGAAAGCCTCACGGTCGCCGACGAGCGTGAACACGTGCTGTTCTACCTGGTCGACATCTTGTACCGGATAGTGCCGGTGTTCTACGAAGAAATCGCGATGGCGCTCGCGCGCGTGTATTCGGTGCCGGCCGAATCGATCGAAATTCCGCATATCCTGCGGTTCGGCTCGTGGGTCGGCGGGGACATGGACGGCAATCCCGACGTCCACGGCAAGACGATACGGGAAACGCTGCAGCGGCATCGCCAGGTGATCGTGTCGACTTATTTCGAAGAATGCCGCCAGCTCGCCGAGAGCTTGAGCCAGAGCGCCCACCGGGTCGGGATCAGCGCGGCGCTGGCGCAGCGCATCGACGCGTACGCCGTGATGCTGCCCGCGGCGCAGGCGCTCACGCCGGCGCGGCACGATCGCATGCCGTACCGCGTATTCTTCGGCCAAATCGGGGAAAGGCTCAAGGCGACGTATGAGGCGCGGCCGAACGGCTATCAAACCTCGGAGGAATTGCTCGCGGACGTGCTGCTCGCCGCGGACAGCCTCGTCGCCCATCGCGGCCGGAACGCGGGCTATTTCCTCGTGCGGCGCTTTCTCCGGCGCGTGCGCACATTCGGCTTCCACCTCGCCGCGCTCGACGTCCTGCAGCAGGCCCGCGTGCATGACGAGGTGATCGCGCAGGGGCTCGGGAGGCCCGATTGGCTGTCGCTGCCGCCGGCCGACAGGCTCGCCGCGCTGCGCGACCTGCTCGCGCGGGACCAAGGCCCCACCGCGCCGCTCGATGCGATGGGAAGGCGGAGTCTCGCGGTGTTCGAGGCGATCGGCCACGCACGGCACAAATTCGGGCACGGTTCCATCGGCGAGTACATCGTTTGCGGCGTGCAAGGCCCGCAAGACGTGCTTGCCGTGCTGCTGCTCGCGCGCTGGGCGGACGTCATCGACAAGCGCAGCGGCGAGTGCCCGCTCGATATCGCACCGCTCCTGGAGTCGATGGGTTCATTGGAGAATGCGGGTGAGATCGTGCGTTGCTTGCATCGCGAAACCGCCTACCGCAGCCACCTCGCGGCGCGCGGCAACCGCCAGACGGTGCTCATCGGGTATTCGGATTCCAACAAGCAAGCCGGCATTGCCGCATCCCGCTGGGCTTTGCGGACGGCCCAGAGCCAGTTGCTCGACGCGGCGCGCGACACCGGCGTGCGGACCCGGATATTTCACAGCCGCGGCGGCACGCCGGCGCGCGGCGGCGGACGCACCGAGAATCTGGTCGAAGGCGCGCCGGCGGGCGCGGTGCGGGGCGTATTGCGCTTGACGGAGCAGGGCGAGGTCGTCAACCAAAGCTATGGGCTGCGGCCGATCGCGATGCGCACGCTCGAGCGCACGTTCGCCGCGGTCGCATTGGCAACCGCGCATGCCGATGCCGGGCCGCGCGCGACCGAGAGTCAGCGCGCGGCGATGGGCGAGATCGCGGCGCAGAGCCTTGCCGTCTACCAGCGGCTGGTTTTCGAGGACCCCGCCTTCTACGACTATTTCCGCGCCGCCACGCCGCTCGACGTGATCGAGAAAATGCATATCGGTTCGCGTGAGGCAATGCGCGGCGGCGACAGCGGCCTCGCCGCGCTGCGGCCGGTACCCTGGGTGTTCGCGTGGACCCAAAGCCGGCACATGCTGCCGGGCTGGTTCGGCTTCGGCAGCGGCGTCAAGGCAGCCTATGATCGATTCGGCGCCGAACTGCTGCAGACGATGCCGGCGCAGTGGCCGTTTTTCGCGCATCTGCTCGACGACGTCGAGGCGATGTTGGCGCGGACCGATCTCGCCATCGCGGCCCGCTACGATGAACTGGCCGGCGGCGCCGCGCGCGCGTTTGCAGAGGCGATCAGAATCGAATTCACGCTCACCGAGGCAATGGTGTTGCAGCTGCGCGGCTACGGCCGCCTGCTGGAGAGCGACGCGACGCTGCAACGCACGATCAAACTGCGAAATCCCTACATAGACCCGATGCACCTGATGCAGGTGGATTTGCTGCGCCGCTGGCGTGAAACCGAGCGGCGAGACGGCGACTTGTTCGCCGCGCTGCGCGCGACGATCGGCGGGATCGCGCAGGGCTTGCTCGCGACGGGTTGATCCGCGGCGCGCATGCGTTCAACATTCCGGAACGTTGACCGCGAGCCCCCCTTGCGACGTTTCCTTGTAGATCGTCGACATGTCGTTGCCGGTTTGACGCATCGTCGCGATCACTTGATCGAGCGAAACCTTGTGCGACCCGTCGCCGCGCAATGCGAGCCGCGCCGCGTTGATCGCCTTGACGGATCCCATCGCATTGCGCTCGATGCACGGAATCTGGACGAGGCCCGCGACCGGATCGCAGGTCAAGCCCAGATTGTGCTCCATGCCGATCTCGGCGGCGTTCTCGATCTGTTGATTGCTGCCGTTCAGCGCCGATACCAGGCCCGCCGCGGCCATCGAACAGGCGACGCCGACCTCGCCCTGACAGCCCATCTCGGCGCCTGAAATCGACGCATTCTTCTTGTAGAGCATGCCTATCGCGGCCGCCGTCAACAAAAACCGCACGACGCCGTCCTCATCGGCGCCGTTCTCGAAACGCCGGTAATAGTGCAGCACCGCGGGAACGATGCCGGCGGCGCCGTTCGTCGGCGCCGTCACGACCTGCCCGCCGGCGGCGTTTTCCTCATTGACCGCGAGCGCGTACACGTTGACCCAGTCGAGCGCATGCATCGGGCTCGCCGGGTCGCCCGCCATCAGCTGGCGGTAGAGCTTCGGCGCGCGGCGCCTCACCCCGAGAACGCCGGGAAGGAGGCCCTGGGCTTCGAACCCGCGCCGAACGCAGTCCTGCATGACTTGCCATATGTGCAGCAGCCGCGCGCGCACGTCGGCCGCGGACGCCCAGGTGCATTCGCGCGCCAGCATCAGTTCATGCAATTCGAGGCCGTTCTGCCGTCCGTGTTCGAGCAGCATCGCGGCGGAATCGAAATCGAACGGCGGCTGCGCGCGCGCAGCCACGGTCCCCGCGGCCGCGCCCGCCTGGACGACGAAGCCGCCGCCGACGCTGTAATACTCCTCGCGCGCAAGCACGACTCCTTGCGCGTCATGCGCGCTGAAGCGCATCCCGTTCGAATGCCCGGGTAGGACCTGATCGACATGGAATAGAAGGTTCAACGGCTCGTCGAACGGGATTTCATGGCGGCCGCCCAAACGTATGCGGCCTTGCGTGCGGATGCGCTGCAGCGCGGGCTCGACCAGCGCGGAATCGATCGTGTCCGGGCTTTGGCCCTCCAAGCCGAGCAGTATCGCGCGGTCCGTGCAATGGCCGCGTCCGGTCAGCGCGAGCGAGCCGTACAGCTGTGCGGAGACCTGCGCGGTGCGCTCGAGGAGGCCGCGGGCGGCTAGCAGATCGACGAAACCACGCGCCGCATTCATCGGTCCCATCGTATGGGAGCTCGACGGGCCGATGCCGATCTTGAATATATCGAATACGCTCAAACTCATAAGTTAAGGTCCGCTCGCTCGCCTGGGGTCGGCGCATGATACGCTGCCGCAACGACGGAATCGCGCACCAAGGCGGTAATCGCAGCCGCACAACGCTTCAAGGAGCCACGCATGAAAACTTTCCGGCCGATCATCGCGGCCTTGCTTATCGGCGCCACAGGATCGATCGCAGCGGCCTGTCAGGCCCACGGCGTGTCCGCGGCCATCGCGGCGGCGGTCGCGGACCCGCATCGGCTGCCTGCGGAGCGCGCGCGCGACGCCTTGCGCAAGCCCGCCGAAACGGTCGCATTCGCGGGGCTCAAGCCCGGCGAGGTCATCGGCGAACTGTTGCCCGGAGAGGGATATTTCACGCGCATCTTCGCCGCAGTCGTCGGTAAGCGCGGCCATGTCTATGCCGTGGCGCCGCCGGCGCCGCCGCACAAGACCGACTATTCCGCCGGGGCGCGCGCGCTCGCCGGCGATCCGCATTACGCGAACGTGACGATTTTGGCCGAGCGCCTGGATCGACTGCATTTCCCCGTGCCGTTGGACATGGTTTGGACGTCGCAGAATTATCACGATTTGCACAATATTCCTGGATTTGATTTGGCGAAGTTCAACCGCACGGTGTTCGATGCGCTGAAGCCCGGCGGCATTTATCTCGTGCTCGACCATGCGGCGCAGGCGGGCTCGGGGACCCGGGACACGGCCACGCTGCACCGGATCGATCCGGCAACGGTCAAACGAGAAGTGCTCGCCGCGGGTTTCGAACTTCAGGCCACGAGCAATCTGTTGCATCGGCCCGAGGATCCGCACACGGCGCGCATCTTCGATGCGTCGATTCGCGGCAAAACCGACCAGTTCATCTTCAAGTTTCGCAAGCCTTAGGCGGGCTGCGAAGCGGGCCGCCGTGCACGGGCCGCGAAGTAATAGACCGGGCTGACCACGGCGAGCCCGACCATCCACGACAGATCGACTCCGCCGAGCGCGCGGGCGAGCGGTCCGGTGTACAGATCGGTCGCGACGAACGGAACCTGGACCAGGATGCCAAGCCCGTAACAGGCGATGGCCGCGACATTGTACTGCCCGTAGATTCCGCCGTCGGGCGCGAAGAACGACGGGACATCGTATTTGCCGAACCGCACCAGGTAATAATCAACCAGGTTCACCGCGGTCCAAGGCACCATCAGATACAGAAGCAGTTCGTTGAATTGGCTGTAGAGCGTGAGGAAATGCGCGGCGCCGACCAGTCCGATCAGCAGCGCCGCGACGCATATCGCCGCGGCGATGATGACCCGCGCCCGCGAGGTTGCGCGCCAACGCGGCACGAGCGTGTGCGCGAGCGTGATCGCCGCGAGCGAGCCGCCGTAGAAGCAGATGGCGCCCGCGACCGCGACCCCCGGGGCGAACAGGAGCACGATCGTCCGGCTCGCCGGACCCGTGAGCCGCACGATCGCATTCACCACGTCGCCGTCGACGACGATCGGTCCGATCAATGCGCCCAGGATCATCGGCAGCACCGCACCGAGCGTGCTGCCCCAGTAGCATGACCAGAAGGCCTGGCGCGGACCGGTATCCGGCGGCAAATAGCGCGAATAGTCGGACACGTACGGCGCGTAGGAGAGCTGCCAGAGTGCGCCCATCGAGACCATCTCCCAGAAGCCGACCGCCGAGAACGTGCCCGGACCGGTCAGAGACGCGGGCAAACCGGTGACCAGCAGGATCCAGATGTAGCACAGCAGGACCGCGCCGCCGGAGACGTAGGTCATCAGGCGCGTAGACAAATGAATCAGGTCATGGCCGAAGACGGCCGCCGCGAGACTGATCAAGCCGATCGCGACGATGCCTGCAGATTCGCTGATCCGCGGCAGAATGGCGTGCAGCGATTGTCCGCCGGTCACCAACGCGGTCGCCGCGTAGCCCACGTACATGAAGAGCACGAGGAACACGACGAACGCGGCTCCTTGTGCGCCGAACTGGCCGCGGCTCTGGACCATCTGCGGCACGCCGAGCCGCGGGCCCTGTGCGGCATGCAGCGCCATGAAGATCGTGCCCGCCAGATTGCCGGCGATGATCGCGACCACGCCCGAGAGGAACGATTGGCCGAAGACGGTCGTCGCGAGCGCGCCGGTGACGACGGTCAGCACGTTCATGTTCGCGCCGAACCAGAGCGTGAACAGTTGATGCGCCTTGCCGTGCCTCTGATCGAGCGGTATCGGGTAGATCGTGTGCTGTTCGATGTGGCTGCGGGTTCTGGTCATATGAATTGCCGGCGAAGGATCTGGTCTCGATTGACGGCAGGCAGTATAGTCGCTCGCAAGTGACCGCGGCTTTTCCAGACTTTGGCCTCGATACCGAACAGCGCCACGAAGCGGTGTTCGGTCATCGCTATGAGCGACCCGGCATGGACGGTGCGCGCGGCGAGATCTGGTGCTATACGGACGCGTTCGCCTACGCGCCGGGGGCCACGGTGCGCCTGCATGTCAGTTCGACCTCCGCCAGGTACCGGCTGGAGATCATGCGCGACGGTGCGTTGCCCGTTGCAGTGCTGACGCGCGAGGTCGCGGGTGCGCGCTGGCAGGAAACGCCCGAACAATGCTCGGTCGAGGGGTGCGGCTGGGAATCATCGCTCGAGTTTCGCGTCGAGCACACCTGGTCCTCGGGCGCTTATCGCGTGACGTTGAGCGCGGACGGCCGCGACGGCGCGCCGATTCGCTCGCACCACTTGTTCATCGTGCTGCCGGCGCCCGGCGGCGTGCAGCGGCGCATTCTCCAGGTCGCGGCCACCGGAACATGGACCGCTTACAACACGTGGGGCGGCTCGAGCCACTACAAGGGCATCACCGGGCCGCTGCGCAACCAGTATTCGCCGACCGTGAGCATCGAACGGCCGTGGTGCCGCGGCTTTGTCGTCCTGCCGGACGAGGCGCCGCGGGTGCCGCTTCAGATTTCCACGCCGATCGGGGCGGGGCCGCGCTACCCGCATCTGGAGTGGGCATACGCGGCCGGCTACTCGAACAAATACGCCTCCGCGGGATGGGCGAGTTACGACAGGCACTTCTTCCGCTGGGCCGAGAGCCGCGGCTTCGCGGTCGATCTCGCGAGTCAGCACGAATTGCATTTCAACCCGGAAATTCTCGACGCCTATGACTGCGTGGTCTGCGTCGGGCACGACGAATACTGGACTTGGGAAATGCGCGATGCGATCGACGATTACGTCGAGCGGGGCGGCCATGTGGCGCGGTTCGCCGGGAATTTCATGTGGCAGACGCGCCTCGAACAGGGCGGCAAGCGACAGGTCTGCTACAAGTACCGCGCGCGCGCGGAGGACCCGGTCTACAAATCGGCCGACCCGTCGCGCACGACCGGGTCGTGGGAGGCGCGCGAGACCGGGCGCCCCGGCGCCGAGACTTTCGGCCTCAACGCCACCAACGGGCTGTACGTCGGATGGGGCGGCTGCGCGCCGCGCGGAGTGCGCGGCTTTCCGGTCTACCTGCCCGAACATTGGGCATTCGCCGGCACCGGCGTCTACTACGGAGACCTGCTCGGCGCCGACGGCCATGCCTTCGGCTACGAGGTCGACGGCCTGGATTACGTGATCCGGGGCGGGCTGCCGGAACCCGTCGAGACCAGCGGCGCACCGGCCGGGCTGCAGATTCTTGCGCTCGGCATGTCGTCGATGAAAGAGGAGGGCGCGCACCTCGCGCTCGACGATCTGTTTCTCGCGGACGAGGACGCGAAATACGTCGCCGCGACGCTGGTCGGCGGCGACGACGAGGCCGCGGTCGATCGCATCAAGCGCGGCGCCGGCATGATCGTGAACTTCACGCGCGGCAGCGGCGAGGTGTTCCACGCCGGCAGCTGCGAATGGGTGGCGGCGCTGTCGAGACGCGATTCGATGGTGGAGAAGGTCACCGCGAATGTGCTCGAGCGATATCTGACCGTTGGCCATCGAACATAAATCGATCGACTGGATCCCGCAGCGCGATCGGCACGGGCGGGTCATCGACCAGGTGCCGTTTTGGTTCCTCGGCAATTTTCATTTCTTCACGATCGCGATCGGCTTCGTCGGGCCGAGCATGGGCTTGGGCTTCGCGTACACGTCGCTTGCGGGCGCGCTCGGCATTCTGTTCGGCACCGTCTTCGTCGCATTCCACGCATCGCAGGGGCCCGAACTCGGCCTGCCGCAAATGATCCAATCGCGCGCCCAGTTCGGCTACCGCGGAGTGGTCGCGGTACTGTTCGGCACGCTGTTCACGTTCATAGGCTTCAATGTCGCAGACCTGGTGTTGATGTCGCACGGGCTGCGGGCGATGCTCGGCTGGAATGAAACGGCGGTGACCTTGAGCGCGACGCTGATCGCGACCGTGATCGCCGTCCTTGGCCACGACTGGCTGCATAGGATCTTCCGCTGGTGCTTCTGGGCGAGCCTGCCGCTGTACATCGTCTTGAGCGCCGCCATCATGCTCGGCCGCGTACCGGCGACCCATCCGCCGGCGGGCGGATTTTCGCTGACCGCATTCGTCGCGCAGTTCGCCGCGAGCGCCGGCTACAACCTCACCTACGCGCCCTCCGTCTCGGATTACTCGCGCTATCTGCCGCGCGCTACGCGTCCCAGCCACCTCATTGCCGCGGTGTTCGCCGGCGCGACGTCGGCCGCGATCTGGCTGATCTGCCTCGGCGCCTGGCTCGCGACGCGCATGGGCGCCGCCGACGGATTGCTTGCGCTGCAGGACGCGGGGAATGCGATTTTTGCGGGGTTCGGCGTGCTGGGGGCGCTTGCCTCCGTGACCGCGCTGGTCGCGACGATGGGATTGAACGCCTACAGCGGCATGCTCACCGTCGTCACGGCGCTCAACTCCCTGGCCGACATCCGGCCGACCTTCCGGCTGCGCAACGCCGCGATCGTCGCATTAAGCGCCGCCTGGACCGCGATCACGTTCGCGATCTCGGCGGACGCGATCGCGCTGTTGTTCGCGACGCTGACGATCATGCTGTATTTGCTCGTGCCGTGGACCGCGGTGAACCTGACGGATTATTTCTTCGTGCGCCGCGGCCGCTACGCGATCACGCAGCTGTTCGAGCCGCATGGCGTGTACGGTGCGTGGGGCGGCCGCGGCCTGATCGCGTATCTGCTCGGCTTCGTCGCGACCCTGCCGTTCTTCGTGCTGCCGAACGTCTACACGGGCCCGGCCGCGCGGGCGCTCGGCGGCGTCGACTTAGGCTGGCTCGTCGGCCTGATCGTGTCGGGCGGCTCCTATCTGCTGCTGTGCCGCTCTTACGACTTCGCGACGGAACGGGACGCGATCGCCGAGAGCGAGCGCACGCTGCAGCGCTCGCGCTAGGGCTTAGGCTGCCGGGGACGTCGGGTCTTCGAGGTCGGCCGTGCGTGGAATCCCCCATTCCCGGCCGCGGGCGGTTTCGACGTATTCCGGCCAACGGTAGTCGATCGGCGCAGCGAAGTCCTTCGGCAGCAGCGGCGCGAGGTGGTGCGAGCCGCCGGTGCGCTCGTCGAATTCGCGGCGCGCCGCCGCACGCACCGCCGGATCGGTCAGCACGTCGAGCAGGGTTGCGGCGATCGTCTTGCCCGCAACCTGCACGGTCGGATCGATGCACGGCGCGAGGCCGCCGAGCGCATTGGCGACCCACGCGGGATAGCCTGAGTAGCCCGCCGGCGCCGCCAGCATCGGACGGCCGATGTAGAGGCGCACCGTCGGCGCATACCAGGTCATCTCGACATAGTCGTCCGACGTCCAGTTCGTCTGCCACGCCGGCATCTGTGCGCGCAGCTGCCGCTCCGCTTCGCGCGGGTCGATCAGGGTTTCGCAAGCCGGCAGGAACGGCCGGTCCATCGGCTCCATACCGAGATTGCTTTGGATCTCGCGAGCGAGGCGCACCGCCTCCTCGCCGTAGCGCGGCGCGCCGACCGTTTCGAGGCGCCGATAGGCGAGCGCCGCGAGCGTGTGGTTCGCAACCCCCGGCCGGGTCCGCGAAACCCAGCGCTTCACGACGCGGCAATGCGCGATCGCGGCGGCATGGTCGGCGTTGCGGTCGAGGATCTCGAGGATCGCGTTCGCCATGCCGAGGTCGGGCGTGCGCCACGCATAGTTGATCTGCGCGAGCTGCGCCGCCAGGTTGTCGGCGGTGGCCTGGCCGGCGGTCAGGATCGCCTCGTTCAGCGACCAGCCGCCCGTGTGGGCGAGCATGGATTCGAGCGTCGACTTGCCCATCGAGTACATCGTGAACAGTGCGACGTTGGCGCCGGGCGCGCGCGCGGACGAATGCGACGCGGCGATCGGGCTGTCGCCGGCGGCCTGGGACCAGGTCTCGGGTTGATCGCAGACGAACGAGTAGATGCGGCTCGCATAGGCGCCGCAGTGCGTATCCCAGCGGGTCGTATTGCAAAGCGGCAGCATGTAGAACGGGTGGAAGCTCACGATCGCGTCGAGTCCGTCGTAGTAGCCGCGCAGGCCATGGACGAGTTTCGAACCCTGAACCTTCTCGGCCGGCTCGCCGAAGAATTTGAGCGTGCCGGCGATGCCGTGGGTCTGCATCGCGTGCTGCGCGGCCAAGATGCCGGCGAGCGCGCCGATGCCCAAGGCCGAGTGCGGATCGGTGTGGCCGGCGGCGTGTTCGGAGAGACCGGCGCGCGGCGCGCGGCGCGTCGCCGCCGCCTGGCAGTTGCCGGGCACCGCGTCGTACTCGGCGTAGCCTGCCACGCAGGCGCCCGCTCCGTTCGACCAGCGCGCCGCGAACGCGGTCGGCATGCCGCCGCTCGCTTCCTCGACTTCGAAGCCCGCGGCGCGCAGCCGGGCGATGAACCAGGCCGCTGAACGATATTCGCGCCACGCCGGCTCCGCGTACTCCCAGATGGTTCGATGCCACGCGGAGAGCGCGTCGCGCTGCCGTTCGATCCAAGCGAATGCCGTGTTCGTGTAGCTCATGTGCGCCAGGCCAACCGCGCGCGGAAAAACCCCTCGTGCCACGCGGCACGAGGGGAGCCGCCTTCCCCCGTCAGAATTTCTGTCCGAACTTCAGCTCGAAGGTACGTGGCTGCACCGGGACCACGTATGGTTGATTGCAGGTCGTCGGCGTGCACTCGGCGAAGCGCCCGATCTGGCCCAAAGTGTTGAACGTATTGGCGATCGCGAAGTCGATGTGCAGGCCGTTGCGCGAGATGCCCGCCGACAGGTTCACGAGGCTGTAGGGCGGCATTTCGCCGAGGTGCTGCTGGCCGCTCTGGCCGTTCTGATAGAACACGGGGAACAGCAGCGGCACCGAGGCATCCTGGTAGACGTACGCGGCCTGGCCGTAGGCGCCCCAGTCGCCGACAGCGAAGCCGTAGCGCGCCACCAGATTCGCCTTCAGATGTGGCACGACCGGCAAGCGGGTGCCGGAGGAGGCCAGCGGCCCCGTCGTTTGTGTGCCGTCCGCGAAGTTGTTGATCTGGGTCGGGCAACTGGTTGCCAGATCGAGCGTGCCGGGTACGTAGCTGCCGCAGAAATCTTGCGTCAACTTGGCATCGAGGTAGGTCGCGCTGCCGCTCAGCAACCAGCCGTGCCCGGCTGCCCACTCGAAGTCCGTCTCCACGCCTTTGATGCGCGCCGACGCGGCGTTTTGCACGACGGTCACGCTGTTCGGGCCGAGGAACGAGAACTGGAAATTGTTCCAGTCCTCGAGGAACGCCGCGCCGTTGAAGCGCAGGCGGTTGTCGAACCATTGCGTCTTCCAGCCGAACTCGTAGTTCTTCAGTTGATCCGCCTGGTAGGGCGGATAGATCGAATGAATCTGCGCGTCGTAGACCCGGTTGACGCCGCCGGGCCGATAACCCGTCGAGTACGTCAAATAGAGCATGCGCGCGGCATCGAACTTGTAGTTCAAGGTCACGCGCTCGGTGTGGCCGGTGTTCGACACCTTCGCATCGAGGTTCGTGCAGGGCGCATAGTGAAACGGCGCATAGCTCGTGCTCGGCGTACCACCCACCGGCCCGCAGATGTTCATGCCGGGGTAGTAGCCGGTGAGCGAGCCGTAATTCGACGAGTAGCCGTAGAACCCTTGCAGCGAATTGTCGTAGCGGTACAAGCGCAGGCCGCCGGTCGCCGACAAGGCGTGCGTGATCTTGAAGGTCGCCTGGCCGAAGACCGCCGAGTCGCGGTCGACCCGCTCCTCGTCGGTCAGCCAGATGGTGTTGTTGTTGAGTCCCGGCATCACCAGGGATTGCGCGAGGCCCTGCGCGTTGTAGGTATACGGGTTGCCGCCGAGGCCCGGCATCACGTAATCCTCCCAGATTTCATGCACCTGCCGCTCGGCGAATACGCCGGCCGTGCCGCTGAGCCGCCAGTCCTGCGGCGTGGAGACGCGCAGTTCGTTGTTCCACTTCGTGTAATGGCCGGTCGTGATCACGTACTCCTGCGGTTCGGTCGGTCCGCCGAGCGTACCCGGTGTCGCGCCGTTGCCGTGCCAGAACGAACCGGAGCCGTAATACTTGTCATAGAAATACGAATAATCCGAGTAGTCGGCGACCGAGTGCGCGTTGCGCGTCAGCCAGCCGCCGGCGTATACGACGTCGAGATCGCTGACCTTGCCGGTCACCGTGAGTCCCGCGAGCGAGAACGAGTCCTGGGTATTCTCCGGACCGAAGTGCGTCACCTGCAGCGGGCCGACACCTGGATCGTACGCAAAGAAACCGTTCGCGGCCGTCGACTGTCCCATCAATGTCGGCATCACGGTCCAGTTGTCGCCGAGGTCGAGCTTGAGCGCGGCGCGCCCGCCGCGCGTCACCATCGTGTTGTAGTTGCTGTTCGCCGAGCCCGTGTTGCTCAAGGTCTGGCCGGTCGCCTCGGTCCAGGTCGGGAACGAGCGCTGCCCATTGACGATGCCGGCATTCAGGTTGGTGCCGCTCACGTTGCTTATGTAGCCGGGATCGTGTTCGTCCCAGCCGACGAGGCGCACCGCCGCGATCGAGGAGAGCGGCAGATTGACGAATCCTTCGGCCATCCCGCCGATGCCGCCATGATAGACCGACGTGACCCCGACGTCGTAGCCCGACTCGAACTTTTTGGGATCCGGCTTGTTGGTGATCACGCGGATCGTGCCGGCCTCGGAGCTTGCGCCATAGAGTGTGCCCTGCGGACCTTCGAGAACCTCGACGCGGGCGATGTCGTAGACATGGACGTCGATCGAGCCGTCGATCGTCGTGGTCGGCATTTCATCGATGTAGGTGCCGACGCTCGGCTGCGAGGCCGAGTGGTTGCCGTCCTGGCCGCTGACGACGCCGCGCATGTAGACGTGGGTCGTGCCGATGCCGTTGCCGCCCTGGCCGAGACTCTTGACCGTGGTCACACCGGGCAGGTACTCGACGAAGTCGTCGAGATTGGCGATGTTCAGCTGTTGGAGCTGCTTGCTGCCGATCGCCTCCATGCTGATCGGGATGTCCTGCATGTTCTGTTGCACTTTCTGCGCGGTGACGACGACCTCTTGCAGCATGTCCGAGCTCTGCGGCGCGCCCGCGTTCTGTGCGTGCGCGAGCGGCGCGCCGCCGGCGAGGATCGCCGAAATGACCGATGCGAGCGGCAGTTGGCGGCGAATCGCCGGTTCGCGATGAAATGATCGAAGACGTTTGAGGCTGGACGGCTTGCGGCTCATGATGCTCCCTGGCTGCGTTGCGGATCGAGTGCGCGGCGATGTGTTGCGATAATATTACACGCTTGCCCGCGAACTTGGCAGAGCCGCGGTAACAGGGTTTGCTTCGGCGATGCCGCCGTTGCCTTGACGCAACAGCTGGGGGCAGCCGCGGGCGCCGACGCGCGGCCGGGCTAGGGAAAGTGCGGCACGGCCGGATAGGCATCGAGTACCGGCCCGAGCGCGGCTGCGAGCGGCGCCAGCCACGGCTCGAAGTGACGCCAATGGTCGGTGCCCTCGCGAAAGATCGGCCGGCGCACCTGCTCGGAACTCGCGGTACGCACGGCGCGCTCGTTGGCGTAGAAGCGCAGGCACGAAGGCTCGAACGGCAGGCCGCAATGCGCCAGCAGCCGGCGGACATCGGCTTCGGTGTCCTCGATCATCGACTCGTAGTGCACGCGGTGCACGCGACCTTGCAGCACCTCGTCGAAATGCGCCATCAACTCGACGTAGTCGCGGTAGTAGCGACCGATGTCCTCGAGCGAATAGGCGAAGCCCTGGCCGCGCGCGAAGTGCTGCTTGAAGATTGAAACGCCGCAACCGAGCGGATGGCGGCGCGCATCGATGATCCGGGCGTTCGGCAACATCAGGTGGATGAGGCCGACGTACAGGCAGTTGTTCGGCATCTTGTCGATGAAGAACGGCGCCGCGGTCTTGCGCTGCACGCGGGTCGCCGCCAGATAACGCTCGCCGAGGGCGCGCAGGTCGGCGGGGCTCAATGCGGCGACCGCCTCGGCAAAACCGGCCGAGCCCTGCGGCGCGCCGGCGAAGATCTCCTGGGCGATGCGCGGCACGTCGGGCAGTTCCATGGTCCCTTCGACCGCTGAATGGCTCGCGAGAATCTGTTCGAGCAGCGTCGAGCCGGCGCGCGGCCGGCCGACG
>DAIDVO010000019.1 GCA_027456085.1 Steroidobacteraceae bacterium
GTCGTCGGGCGTCGGAAACGGCGCCGCGCCTGAAAGCCCGCCGGCGGCGGCGCCGGCCCCGCATCAGCCCATCGCCACGGTCTCCGCGCCGAGCCGGATCGTGACCGTCGAGCCGCGGCCCACGCGCGTGTCGATCGTCAACTCGTGCCCGAGCAGCCGGCACATGCTCTGCGCGATCGACAAGCCGAGGCCCACGCCGTGGCGCTGATCTTGCCGCGAATTGTCCACTTGATAAAACGGGTCGAAGACCCGCGCCATGTGCTCGGCCGGGATGCCGATGCCGCTGTCGATGACGTCGATGCCGAGGCGCGCGTCCTCTCGGCGCACGCGCACATGTACGCCGCCCTCGTGCGTGTATTTGATCGCGTTGCCTATCAAGTTGCGCAAAATGACCGCGAGCAGCATCGGATCGCTGCGCGCCACCTCGGTGGAATCGTCCACCTCCAGCTTCAAGCTCTTGCCGGCCGCCGCGACCGTGAATTCGGCGCGCAACCGCCCCAGGGTATCTTGCACCGGGAAGTCGCGTATGACCGGCACTATCACGCCTTTCTCCAGCCGATTGACGTCCATCAGCGCGCCGAGCGTGTCGTCCATGCTGCGCACGGCCTGTTCGAGCAGCGACAGGTGCGGCGCCAATTCGGCCGCGCCCGGCGAGCGCGCGAGCAGCGAGTGCAGCGTCCAGATGGTCTGCAGCGGCTGGCGCAGGTCGTGGCTCGCGGCGGCGAGAAACCGCGATTTGAATTCGTTCGCCTGCACCGCGGCGTTGCGCGCCTGGTCCAAAGCGGCCTCGAGCTGTTTGTGGGTCGTGAGGTCGCGGCCGACCGACTGGACCTCGAGCAAACGCCCTGCGGCGTCGAACAGCCCTCGATTGATGATTTGCACCCACCGGAGTTCGACGCCGTGCGGCCGGAACCGACTTTCCACGGTGACGATCGGATTTGCGGGCGTCAGCAGCGCGATTTCCCGCTCGATCTGCGGCAGGTCATCCGCGACCGGCCACGCGGTCCAGGCGCTGCCCAGCAATTCGACGCGCGTCTTGCCGAGCAGCCGGCAAAACGCGTCGTTGACGAACAATAACGTGCCGTCGCGGGCATGACGAAAAATGACGTCGGTTTGGTCCTCGATGACCGCAAGATAGCGGTGCTCGCTCCGGCGCGCTTCGTCGGCCGCGCGGTGCCAGCGCTCGCCGTACGCATGCATGCGCCGCGCGATCCATAGGATGCCGACTCCGGTCAGCGCAAATGCGGCGGTCGCCCCGGCCGCATCCGGCTTGTAGCCGAGCGACCAATAGGGTGAATAGAAAATCGTGTAGCCGGTGAGCGCGCTCAACAGTACTTGCACGATGCCGGGCCCGGTGCCGATGATCACGCCGCCGAGCATCAGCGCGGGATAGAACGTCAGAAACCCGACGCCGGCGCTCGCCGGGTACATCAGCAGGCGAACGCCGAGCGCCACGGCCGTGATCGAAATCGCGGCCGCATAGCGGCTCGCGGCGGACCCATCGACGCTCAGCCGTTCCCCAACCGACATGCAACACTCCCTGACGGCGACCCGCGCCCTAGTTTCCGCTGCCGGCCGGCGGAGGAATATACGGGTTTCCACGCACGCAGCATGGGCAAGACACTAGTCCGAGGGGGCCGCCGGACGGCGACCGATTAGGCAATTTCGGACATGCATTAGCGGCAATTACGCATGGCGGACAACAACGCCTTGCGCGACATTAAGCGCCAGGATCGATTCTAAGACGACGACGGTCCGCAATCCGGCGGCCGCCCACGCAGGAGTATCGTATGAAATCCGACAGTGATATCCGCCGCGACGTGCAAAGCGAACTGCAATGGGATCCGAGCGTCGATGATCGCGCCGTCTGCGTCATCGTCAAGGATGGCGTCGTCACCCTGGCCGGCGAGGTGCCGCAATTCTCCGACCGCTGGAATGCCGAGGACGTGGTGAAGCGCGTCGGCGGAGTTCGCGCGATCGCCAACGATCTCAAGGTGCGGATTGCGGCGGACGGAACGCGCAGCGATACCGAGATCGCCGAGGCGGCCGCGAATGCGCTGCGCTGGCATGTCGCGACTGCGGCCTCCGAGATCAAACCGGTCGTCAACGATGCTTGGGTGACGTTGTCCGGGCAGGTGAGCTGGGGCTTTCAAAAGGCCGCCGCCGAAAACGCGATGCGCACGCTTCCGGGCGTCAAGGGCGTGACCAACAACATCAAAATCCGGTCGGCGATCAAAGCGCCGGACGTCAAGCGGAAAATCGAGGATGCGTTCAAGCGGCACGCCGTGCTCGATGCGAGCGACGTCGACGTCAAGGTGGCCAACTCGACGGTGACGCTCGACGGCCACGTCCACTCCTGGCAGGAGCGCGAGGACGCGGCGCGCGCCGCGTGGTCCGCGCCCGGCGTCGAATCCGTGGAGAACCACCTGACGATCCAGTGACGCGTTCGCGCCGCGCGAGGGGTCAGAACGGCAGTGCCGCCGCGAAATCCTTGGGCTTGATGATGAGCGCATCGCAAGGCAGGGACTCGAGAACGCGCTCGGCGGTGCTGCCGATGAAAATGCGCTTCAAGCCGCTGCGCGATATGGCGCCCATGACCATGATGTCGGCGCGCGACTCGCGGGCGATGCGCGGCAGATATTCCGCGGCCACGGCGGCATCGACGTGCAGACGGTCCGCCGACACCGCGTACTCCTCGCTGAGCGCCGCTATCTCGGCGCGGTGACGCGCGCTCTCTGCGCGCAAGGCCTCGACCGAAACGTCGACGATCGGCGGCATCCCGCAGGCGCCGGCGGTCGCGATCGCGGCGGGGAAATACGCGTGTGCAACATGCATCGCGCCGTTGATCCGGCTCGCGAAGAACGCCGCATATTCGAGGATGCGCCGGTCGAGCGCCGCCGTGCGGTCCTGCGCATGCCCCGGATCGACGGCCGCGACGATCACGGGCGTGCTCGCCCACGGACTGCGCTTGGCGAGAAGTAGCGGCACCTTGCAGGCGCGTATCAGATGACGGTCCGTGCCGGTGATCACGAGGCGGTTCGCGAGCGAATGGTGGTGCGTGTCCTTGACGACGAGATCGACGTCCGCGGCCGCCATCCAGTCGAGTAGCTTCTCGTGCAGCGGCTCGCCGCTGATTTCGTGCGTCGACACGTCGATGCCGCGCGCGCGCAGAGGCTGCGCGAGCCGCTCGAGCGGCTGGGCCACGCGGTGTTCGCGCGACTCCAAGGTCTCGCAGGCCAGCAATTCGATCCGCGCGCCGAGACTCGAGGCCAGGAGTTGCGCTTTGGCGAGGGCGGGCTGATCCGCGGCCGTGGGATCGGTGATCGCCAAGATAGCTGCGATTTTTTCCATCAGCGCTGCAGCCTCCTCATCCGCTCCAACCGTCGATCAAGAGCCCGCGCCGCGTCCGTGCCGCCCGCCGGGACCGCGCAGCCGCGACAAGTAGTCCGCCACCGCAGCCACGTCCCGAGCGTCGAAGCTGCGGAGGAAGCGTACTAGATTTTCATCCACGTTGTGCCGTTCGCCGACGGCGAGCCGGCGCATCTGCTTGACGAGATAGTAGTAGTGCTGATTGCGCAGCGACGGCACGAAGCCGTCGTCGTCGCCGCGCGCGTCGGATCGATGGCACGACGCGCACTGTTCGTGAAAGATTCCACGGCCGAGCGCGACATCCGCGCCGCTGCCGGTTTGCGTCGCGGGCGGCGGCTCTGCCGCGCTCAAATAGGCGGCGATGTCGGCCCAATCCTGCGGGCTGCGCAATTCCGCCTGCGATACGACCAGATGCATGCGCACACTTTCCCTCTGGCCGGCATGAAAATTCGCGAGCTGCCGGACGAGATAACTCACGCGCTGGCCGGCGAGTTCGGGAATCACGCGCACGGCATCACCCTGGCCTCGGGCGCCGTGACAGCGCGAACACAGCCGTCCGAATTCAGCGGCACCGCGCGCGGGGTGCGCTGTGAGCGCGAGCGCCGAGCGCGTCGCGCGATCGGCCGAATCCTGCGCGGTCGCGGGCCGCAGTCCGCCCGGCGACATCTGCGCGAGCGCAAGCGCGGCGAGCGCGCCCCAGCGCACGGCGAGAGTCGGGTTGATTGCGCTCACGATGCACCCATCCTTCGACAACCAGCAGGCGCGGCCCACAATGTGTCGATGCGCGGCCGCGATTCCCAGTATGAGGCCGTTGGCGTTGCGGCCGCAACGCCGGCCGGGCGCCGGCCGGACCGGGATGGGAGGGGTCCGCCGGCCGCGTCGGTTGCGTATTGCATCGCCACCGCGCTTCGGCATACCATCGCGTCAAAGCCCCCATATTAGCAAAGGCGAATATCTAGCGGACGCCGGCCGCCCTCGTTTCGTGAATCTGCAGGTCTTCGCCACCCATCCAAAAGACTCCCGAGGAGCAAATCGAACATGACCGTCACCCGTAGAAATGTGTTGGGCATCGTCGCGTCGACCGGCATCGCCGGCATAACTCTCGATGCGGTGAGCCGCCGGGCGCACGCAGGCGCAGCGCCGCTCGCGCCGCTGCTGGAAGGAGGCGCCGGGCACCTGAAGGCATTGATGACGGCGCTCGCCAAGACCCCGCGGCGCCGCGACTTCAAGGAGGTGCCGATGATCCTCACCGCGCCCGACCAGTGGGACCATGCCGCGCTTGACTTGCTGATGCATTACCTCGGCAAGATCAAACAAGTCTGGGACAACACGGCGATCGAAGGTCCCTGGCTCAACCTGATGCGCAATTCCCTCAACGCGCAGATCTGGGCATTCAAGCATCCGAATTTCCTGATTCTCTCGGCCACCCACGGCACCGCGCACCTGGCGCTCTACGACCAGTATCTGTGGGACAAATACCAGTTAGCAAAGCTGACCGGCGGCAAGTTCGCGCGCAATGCCTTTCTCGACGTCCCAGCGGCCGCCGCGGGCGATCCGCGGGATTTCGAGAACACGGCCGGCGTGTTCTCGCCGATGGACAACAGCATTCCGACGCTGCAGGCACGCGGGGTCGTATTCCTCGCGTGCCACAACGCGATCTTCGAAGTCTCCGAGAAACTGCACGGAATGGGCCGCAATCCGGACAAGCTCAGCCTGCCGGCAATGGTGGCGGAACTTACCAATCACTTGATTCCGGGCGCGGTGCTGACACCGGGCATCGTGGGCACGTTGCCCGAACTCGGCTTCGCCGGATTCCAGTACGCGAAATGAGGGGGTACTCGAAGATGCGACGCCCGATGCTCGAGATGCTGGCGGCGGCGGCCTGCGCCGCCTGGTGCGCGGGCACGGCGCCCGCGCTCGCCGGAAACGCGATCGTCTACCCGCCGTGGAGTCACGGCAGGAATAATCCCGCGATCGACCGGGGGCTGGAATTCACCGTTGCGGAGGTCGACAACCTTCCGGACTTCCATGGCGATCCACAGAACGCGGGGCTCGCGGTCTTCGTCGGCGGCAATTACTACTTCGCAATGGCGCCGCTGGTCGCCGAATTCATTGCTGAGCATCCGGACCTGCGCGGCAAGGTTTATTACGAAACCATCCCGCCCGGCCTCTTGGTGCGCCAGATCGAGCGCGGCGGCGCGATCACGGTCGGCAACATGACCTGGACGGTGAAGGCCGACGTGTTCGCGGCCGGCATGAAAGGCGTTCAAAGAATGATCGACCGCGGGTACGCGCGGGCTCCCATGGTCCGCTATGCGACCAATGACCTTGCGATCATGGTGCCGCGGGGCAATCCCGCGCACATCACATCGCTCGCAGACCTCGCGAAGCCCGGCGTGCGTCTGGTGATGCCGAACCCGAAGTTCGAGGGCATCGCGCGCCAGATCAAGGCGGCGCTCGTCAAAGCGGGCGGAGCTGCGTTGGAACAAGCCGTCTATGACGTCAAGGTCAAGAACGGCGAGACGACCTTGACGCAGATTCACCACCGGCAGACCCCGCTGTTCCTGATGCAAGGCAAGGCGGATGCAGGTGTGACCTGGCAATCCGAGGCGGTATTCCAGGAGCGAAGCGGCAATCCGATCTCTCACGTCGTGATACCGGCGGCACAGAATTCGACGGCGATCTACGCCGCCGCCGTGCTCAAGGATGCCAAGCACCCGCAGGCTGCCGAGGCCTGGGTCCAGTTCCTGAAATCGCCGCCGGCCCTCGCGATATTCGCAAGGTACGGATTCAAGCCATACCGGCCGGAGTAGATTCGCATGCCCGCAAATTCGACGACCGCGCCTGCGCCGATCGGCAGCGAGACCATGAGCGGCTGGCGCCTCACCGGCATCGTGCTGCTCAGCACCCGCTTCGTGCAAGGATGGATTTACTGGGGCGGCGGCAGCCGCCGGTTCATCTATGCTCCGAAAAAACTCGATCCCAGCGCACCGCAATGGATGGCGAACAAGTTCCAGACCGCGATGCCGGGCGCGCTGCTCGGCCTGGACCACTTCGTCAGCTACCTGCTGCACCATTTCTATCTTCTCTATGCCGGCATCATCGTGTTCAGCGCGGTCGAGCTGTTTTTCGGCCTGTTCCTGATCGCCGGGTTCCTGACGCGCCTGAGTGCGCTGATGACGATGGGCTTGAGCTTCGTGCTGATGCTCTTGTTCGGTTGGCAGGGTGCGACGTGCATCGACGAGTGGACGATGGCGGCGTGCAATTTCGGCATGGGGGCGACGCTGCTGCTCGGCGGCGCGGGCGCCTATTCGGTTGATTCGTGGCTGATCAGAAACCGTCCGGCGACCGCCTCGAAGCCGTGGTTCCGGTGGCTCGCGAGCGGCCCTTTGCCCGAGAAGACCGTGGTCGCGCTCGGCAAGGCGCTGTTGACCGTGACGGTGCTGTTCGTGGTCTTGACGTACAACTATTATCGCGGCTCGGTGGTCACGCCGTTCCATACCGGCCCCGTGAGCCCGGCGAAGCACCACGTATCGTTGACCAACGGCCTCGTGCTCGCAAGCGGCGGCATCTCGTTCCGCGCCTATCTCGACGGCGGCACCGCCGACGTGCCCGCGCACATCGTGCGCATCGAGTTGCGCGGCGCCGACGGCAAGGTCGTCGAGGTCTGGAATGGCGCGCGCCTTGCGGCGCTCGGCAAATCGGCCTTCGTGAACGAGTACCCGTACAACCAGTTCCGCGCCGGCTTCGAGAGCATCCAGGCCGCGGTCGGTTCGAAGGCGACGATCACACTGCCTGCGGCGCAGCCCAACCTGCAGCTCGGCGCCGCCAGCTATGCGATCGAGGCGACCACGATCGACGCGAAGACCTTCAAGACCGCGGCCCGGCTCGCACGGTAAGCTTGCCGGCCGCGCGCGCCAGCATGCGCCAGCGCTTCTGTAGCGCGGTCACGTAGAGCGCGAGTTCGTCGGCGGCATTGCGCTGCGCCACGGTCGGATCGGCGTCGGCACCGGTCACATCCGCGTACAGGCCGTTGATGTCGCCGTCGATATGGCGCAGCCTCTGCACGAGCGCCGTGGCGGGCGAATGCGTTTGCATCGGCATCCGGGCGCTCGTCGCCATCTTCGCCATCTTCGCCATCATCGCCGCGAGCCGCTGCGCGAGCTGCAATTGGCGCGCGAGCGCCCCGGGCGAGACCTTGACGCGCGGATCCATTTTCACGACGAGCGGCGCGCTTGAGCTGCGCCCGTCGACCGTGAGACGCACCGTATATCGACCAGGCACCGCCAGAGGCCCGAGCGGCAATCGCGGTGTAGCGTGCGCAACCGCGGCGATCGGATACGAATGCTCGATCGACGGCGGCGCCGCGTAGCGCAAATCCCAAACCCAGCGATGCATGCCGGCCGCGACGCCAAGGCTCCTGAAACGCCGGACCCAAAGCCCGGGGATCAACTGCTTGGCTATTTCAGCGTCGGTGATTTCGGGCTTATCCGCGCTGGAATAGCGGCGCACCAAGGCCCCATGCGCATCGAATATCTCCAAGCTCACCGAACGCGCGCCGGATCGCGCCAGGACGTAGTCGATGATCGCGCCGTCCGGCGGGTTTTGGCCGGCGGGCTCGTCGGGAGGAAGCGGCGTATCGGTGTTCGTGTCCCGCCGAACCCGGTACGCGGCCGCCGGACGATACAGATAAGTGTCCGCTCGTGCGATCCCGGCGCTCGCCTGGCGCAGCGGCGCGATGTCGTCGAGGATCCAGAACGATCGCCCGTGCGTCGCCACGATCAAATCGTCGCCGTGAACCTCGAGGTCGCGCATCGACGTGTGCGGGAGATTGAGCTGCAGCGACTGCCAATGGCCGCCGTCGTCGAAAGACACCCAGACCCCGGTTTCCGTGCCGGCGTACAGCAATCCTTGGCGCAGCGGGTCCGCACGCACCGTGTCCACCGGCGAATCGTCCGGCAGACCGTCGACGATCTTGCGCCAGGTCCTGCCGCCATCGTGTGTCCGATAAATGTACGGACGCAGATCATCGATGCGCATGCGGCTCACCGACACGTAAACGGAGCGGTCATCGAAGCGCGACGCGTCTATCTGGGTCACCTTGCTCCACGGAATCGAATCGTCCGGCGTGATGTTTTTCCAGTGCTTGCCGCCGTCGTGCGTAGACCATACGAAACCGTCGGCCGTTCCCGCCCACAGGGTGCCCGCCGAACGGTACGACGGCGCGAGCGCATAGATCGCACCGCGGTGCCGCGCGGCTTTCGGGTAGCCGTCCGCGAGCGTGCCCAAGCTCGCGGGCACGCCGGGACTGGGTCTCGCCAAATCGGGGCTGATGACGCGCCACGATTTTCCGCCGTCGCGGGTCTCGTAGAGCATGTTGGCCGCGTAATAG
>DAIDVO010000020.1 GCA_027456085.1 Steroidobacteraceae bacterium
GCGCGCGCCTGGCCGGGCCGGCGCGCGCCGCGCCACCAGATGCCGCCGAGCAGCACGATACCCAATCCCAGCAATATCCAGCGCAACTCGGCCAATTGCAGCGACTCCTCTACATAGCCGCCATGCGCACGGCCTCGTCGACGTCGACGGCGACCAAACGCGATACTCCCGGCTCATTCATCGTCACGCCAACGAGCTGCGACGCCAACTCCATCGTGGTCTTGTTGTGCGTGATGAAGATGAACTGCACGCTCTCGGACATGTCGCGGACGATATCGCAAAAGCGTCCGACGTTTTGCTCGTCGAGCGGCGCGTCGACTTCGTCGAGCAGACAAAATGGCGCCGGATTCAAATCGAATATGGAGAAAACCAGGGCGACCGCGGTCAGCGCCTTCTCGCCGCCGGACAGCTGGCTGATCGTGCTGTTGCGCTTTCCGGGAGGCCGCGCCATGACCGACACGCCCGCGGAGGACGACTCCTCTCCGGTGAGCTCCAAATACGCGTGGCCGCCGCCGAACAAGCGCGGGAATTTCTCCTTGAGTCCCGCGTTGACGCGATCGAACGTGTCCTGGAAGCGCGTCCGCGTTTCCCGATCGATTTTCCGCATCGCGGTTTCCAACGTCTCCAGCGCGTCGGTGAGATCCTTGTACTGCCGGTCGAGATATTCCTTGCGCTCGGACTGTTCCTTGAACTCGTCGATCGCCGCGAGGTTGACCTGGCCCAGGCGCTCGATCTTGGCGCTCGTTTCTTGAAGTTCGGCGTCCCAGGCATCGACCGCTGCGCCCTCCTCGAGCCCGGCAATCAGGGCCGCGAATTCGAACGTCGTCGCGGTGAGCTGCTCGGCGATGCTCTCGCGGCGCACGCGCACCTGTTCCGCTGCGAGCCGCGCTTCGTCCATCGCCCGGCGGGCGGACTCGACATGATCCTCCACCGCCGCACGCTGCGTGTCACGCCCGCGCAGTTGCGCATCCAGTTCGTCCGACGCGAGGCGCGCCGCGTGCAACTCTTTCTCGACCATGCCTTTTATCTCGAGTGCGCGATCGAGTTCGGCCTGCAGCGCGACCAGCGGCGCATCGCCGTCGGCGAGCTGCCCCGCCAATTCGTCCCGCCGCAGCGCCAGCCCTTCCAGCTGTTTCTCGACGCGCAGCAGACCCGCCCCGGCCGAAGTCCGGGTCGAACGCCGCGACTCCACTTTGAGCCCGAGTTCGCGCGCCGCATTCTGCGCGGCCGCCGCCGCCGCGCGCGCCGCTATCAGATCGGCGCGCAGGCGATCGCGCTCCGTTTCGAGTGCGACACGCTTCGGCTCGAGCGCAGCCATCTGTTCGATCGCGCTTTCCATGCGCCCGCGCGCCGCTCGCAATTCGAGGTCGGCGCTCTCGAGCGCGGTCTGCGCCTCCGCCAGACCGGTCTCCAATTGCGCGAGACGCCGCGCATGGTCCTGCGCCCGCGCGCGCGCCGTATCGAGAGCGGCACGCCGGTCCAAATTCTCGCGGTGCAGGCGGTTGACGTCCGTCTGCAGCCGCTCGCGCTGGTCCTCCCGCTCGCGCAGGCGGTCGCGCGTCGCGCTCTGCTGCCTCTCGAGTTCGGACAGTTCGTCCCCCATGCGCGCCACCGCAGCGCGCAATTCACGCAGCGACTCCTCGCGCTCGATCACACCCTCACGCGCGTCGTGATCCCGGGCGACTCGCAACCAGTCCTGGCCCAGCCAAATGCCCTCGCGCGTAACGACCGACTCGCCCGGCCCCAAACGCGCGCGCCGCGCGAGCGCATCCTGCAGCGTGTCCGCCGGATAGACGGACGCGAGCAGCGATCCCACCACCGCCGCGCCGCCGACTTTCGAATGAAGAGAACCGACCCCCGCCGCCGCGACGCCGGCGCCGCCATCGCGCTCGTCGACGAGTGCCAAATGTCCGCCGTCGCAGCTGTCGAGCATCCCCGCGACGCCGGCCAATCCATCTACGCAGACCGCCTCCAAATAGCCCCCAAGCACGGTTTCCACGGCGCGCTCCCAGCCGCGTTCGACCCGGAGCTGTTGCGCGAGCCGCGGGCGCTGATCGAGCGCCTTGGATTTCAGCCATTGCGCGACTTTTCCGGATGCCTTGCCGAGCGCCGCCTGTTGCAGGGCTTCGGTCGAAACCTGCGCGCTAACGGCGGCTTGCCAGCGGGAGCGCAGTTCGTCGACCGCCTTCGCCTGTCCGCGTTCGCGCTCGCGCGTCGACGCCAATTCCGCAAGCAGCTCCTGCAATTCCGCCTGCGCCTTTTGGCCCGAGGCCTCGACCTGCGAGGCTTGCTCGCCGAGCGTCTCCAGCGACACGGTGGGATTGAACTCGCCTAACTGGCTGCGCTCCGACTGGTGACGCTCTTTCTGCTGCAGAAGCCGGCGCTGCTGGCTGTCCAGTTGTTCGATGCGCGCGCGCTCCACTTGCGTTTGGCGCTCGCCGCGCGCCGCGGCCTTCGCGTGGCCATCCCACGATTGCTGCCACGCCGCGAGCGCGAGATCCGCTTTCTCGAGCGCTTGGCGAGCCGCCAGCTCGTGCGTCTGCGCGCTCTCGAGCCCTGGAACCAGCGTGGCGAGCTCCGCCGTCAACGATTCAATTTGCGCGCGGTCGCGCTCCATTGCCTCGGCGAGTTCGCGCGCCTGCCCGCCGACGATCTCCAAATCGGCCCGTTGCCGCTGGCGCAATTCGCGCGTGTGCCGGATGTTTTGTTCGATCCGGGAAACCTCCGAGGCCGCTTCATAGTTGCGGCCCTGGATCGCGGCGAGCGCGTCGGCGCGCGATGCCTGATCGGCGCGGATGCGCTCGATCTCGGCCTCCACCGCCCGCAGGTCCGCGATCACGGCGTGCATCGCGGTTTCGCGTTGCGCCGTGGTTTCGTTCCTGACGGCCGATTCCGCATCCAAGCTCTGCAGCCGCAGCGCCAACAATTCCGCCTGCAGCTTGCGCTGTTCTTCCTTCAACGCCTGATAGCGTCTGGCGATGGCGGCCTGGCGCTGCAGATGCCTGATCTGTTTTTCGACTTCCTCGCGCACATCGTTCAGGCGATCGAGGTTCTCGCGCGTATGGGAGATGCGGTTCTCGGTCTCGCGGCGCCGCTCCTTGTAGCGGGAAATGCCGGCGGCTTCTTCGAGAAATGCGCGCAGATCATCCGGACGCGCCTCGATCACGCGCGAAATCATTCCTTGCTCGATGATCGCGTAGCTGCGGGAACCCAAGCCGGTTCCGAGAAACAGCTGCGTGATGTCCTTGCGGCGCACCTTGATGCTGTTGATGAAGTAATCGGACGTGCCGTCGCGGCTCACGGCGCGGCGCAGCGAGACTTCGTTATAGTTCGCGTAGGGACCCCCGATCGCGCCGTCGGAGTTGTCGAACAGCAGTTCGACGGAAGCCGCCCCGAGCGGCTTGCGCGCGGAGGAGCCGTTGAATATGACGTCCGCCATCGATTCGCCGCGCAAATGTTTCGCGGAAATTTAACCCATGACCCAGCGCACGGCATCGATGATGTTCGACTTGCCGCAGCCGTTCGGGCCCACGACCCCGGTCAGGCTGCTCGGAAAGGTGACCGTCGTCGGATCGACGAACGACTTGAAACCGGCGATCTTGAGCTTGGTTAGACGCATCTTTTACCGAATCGTACCCTTGAGGAATTGGCGGGCCTTACGATCCATCGGAGCGTGGTCGCCGGCGTGGCGCGTAGTGTAAAGTAATCGTCACTTTCGTAAACCCCTGGCACGCGCCGCCGCGCCCGATCATGACAGCACCCAGCACAAGCTTGGAAACCTTCCCGAATCCCTCGCCCGAACGCGACTACACGATTCGCATGACGATTCCGGAGTTCACCTGTCTCTGTCCGAAGACCGGACAGCCGGATTTCGCGACGATGAGACTCGACTACGTCCCGGACCGGCTCTGTGTCGAGTTGAAGTCCTTGAAATTGTATATGTGGTCGTACCGGGACCGCGGCGCCTTTCACGAAGCGGTCACGAACCAGATTCTCGCGGACCTCGTCGGCGCGACCGCACCGCGATTCATGCGTTTGTCGGCCGAATTCAACGTCCGCGGCGGGATTTATACGACGGTCGTCGCCGAACACCGGCTGCCCGGATGGCTCGCGCCCGCGCGCGTCGAATTGCCGCAATGATCCGTGGGGCGCCACGCGGCGCCCCCTCGGCGAATCATACACTTAAGGTAGTCATTTTGTTGAAAGATGTCGCCACGCCGGCCTGTACAGGTGACACCGCATCGGTATAATCGCGCGCTCTTTCGTTAGGAGGCAAAAACGCAAATGCCCTCGAAGAAGTCACAGAAGGCGGCCAAAAGGCCGCGGAAGACCATACCGAAGAAGCCAGCCTCCAAAGCTGCTTCATCCAAGAAGCCGACACGCCTGCCGATAAAAAACCATGCCAAACCCGCCTCGCCGAAAGTGATAGTGAGCCCTAAGAAAGTCGTGGCCACCAAGCCCGTGGCCGCCAAGCCCGTGGCCGCGAAACCCGTGGCCGCCAAGCCCGTGGCCGCGAAACCCGCAATCGCCAAGCCCGTTGCGGCGAAACCGCCGCGCGCGAAGACGGCGATCGCCAAGAGTGCACCGGCACGAGCGGCCGCCGAAGCGACGGTGAAATTCGACGTTCGCCCGCTCGTTGGTCCGCGCGGCGGCGCCGCCGACGAAGACCTCGAGTTCGAAGGCCAAGCAGCCAGTCTGTTGGCCGGTCCGCGCAATGTGAAGCCCTACATTCCGCGGCGCGGCGAACAGTACATGAACAAGGAGCAGCTGGAGCACTTCGCCCGCATCCTGCAGAACTGGAAAAACGATTTGATGGTCGAGGTGGATCGCACCGTGCTGCACATGAAGGACGAGGCGGCGAATTTCCCCGATCCGAACGATCGCGCGACCCAGGAAGAATAGTTCAGCCTCGAGCTGCGCACGCGCGACCGCGAACGCAAGTTGATTCGAAAGATAGACGAAGCGCTGAAGCGCATCGAAGACGGCACCTACGGGTATTGCTTGGAAACCGGCGAAGAAATAGGCATCAAGCGTTTGGAAGCGCGGCCCGTCGCTACGCTTTCAGTGGAAGCCCAAGAGCGGCGCGAGCGCCGCGAGAAGCAGTACGGCGACCGCGACGACCGCTACCGCTGAGCCGGCGCCTTACGTCGGCCGGTTCGCGCCGTCGCCGACGGGCGATCTGCACCTAGGATCTCTATACACGGCGGCGGCGGCCTTTCTCGAATCGCGCGCGCGCCGCGGCCGCTTTCTCCTACGGATCGAGGACCTCGACCGGCCGCGCGAGGTGCAGGGTTCGGCCGACCGCATCCTCGCCACTCTGGACGCATTCGGTTTCGAATGGGACGGCGCCGTCGCCCGCCAAAGCCGGCGCCTCGAGCGCTACGAGGCGGCACTCGATGCCTTGCGCATGCGCGCTCTTCTGTTCGAATGCAGCTGCAGCCGGCGCCAAGTCAACGACGAGGCCCCCTATCCCGGCACCTGTAGAAACCGCGTGCCGACCGCACAGCGGCCCGCGCGCCGCGAACCCACTGCGCTGCGCGTGTGCGTCGAATCACGCGGCATTGTCGTACCGGATCGGGTGCAAGGCTTTGTCGAGCAAGACCCAGCCGCGAGCGCCGGCGATTTCATCGTCAGACGGCGCGACGGCATCATCGCCTACGTTTTAGCGGTCATCGTCGACGACGACGCGCAAGGCGTCACGGACGTGGTGCGCGGCGCGGATCTTCTGGCGGCCACGCCGCAGCAGATCTACCTTCAGCAACTGCTCGGGCTGGCGACGCCGGGCTACGCGCATTTGCCCGTGCTCGTAGAAGCGGACGGCCGCAAACTCGCCAAATCCGAACGCAGCGTCCGCCTCGATCCAGAAACCGCCGCTCGGCAGCTTCATCGGGTCTTCGGCTTGCTGGGGCTCGAACCGCCGGAAGCCCTAGGGCGCGAGACCGTCGCCGAAGCATGGCGCTGGGCGGCCGCCAATTGGGCCATGAGCCGCGTTCCACGGCGTGCAGCGACGCCTGTACCCCCCTGAATCGCCGATTCCGGCATACGTGGAAGCCCGACTTGCCTTACCGCTGCATTGCGCTATCCTTGATCCGCACGTTCAGCAACGGGCACGAGTGTTCAAGCGGTAACCGGCATTCGTCGGCCCATAGGCCGGCTTAGCACGAGCGAGGAGCCACATGAGCGAACCGCGAGTGATTAAAAAATATCCCAATCGGCGCCTCTACGACACCGTGGAGAGCAGATACATCACGTTAGCCGACGTGCAGCGCCTGGTCATCGAGAAAATCGACTTCGTCGTCGTCGACAAAAAGAACAACTCGGACATCACACGCGGCATCCTGCTACAGGTGATATCCGAACAAGAACAGCAAGTCGAGCCGATATTGACCCAGGATTTCATGATCCAAGTCATCCGTTCGCACGGAAACAACCTCCAGAACCTGGTGGCCGCCTACCTGGAACAGTGCATGAAACAGTTCATGAGTCACCACGCCCAGGTGCGCGAGCGCGTCAACGCGATCGCCGGCGGGGATCAGAGCATGCAGCGCATGCCTATCGCCTTGCGCATGCGCGAGGCCGGCCGGGATTTGGCGCGTGAGTTGGGCCGCGATACCGACAAGGATCGGGTCGAGCCGAAGTAGCGAGCCCGCAAGCGCGGCGCCTGCGGTGGCGCGCCGCGAAAATTTACGCCCGCCGCGGCATGCGGCGGGCATTCATTCAAGCCGCGTCGACGTTGCGCATCGACAGGCGGACGCGCCCCTGGCGATCCACTTCGAGCACCTTGACGCGTACGACATCGCCTTCCTTGAGCTTGTCGCCGACGCGCTCCACGCGCTCTTCCGAAATTTGCGAAATGTGCACGAGGCCGTCGCGGCCGGGGAGAATCGTCACAAACGCACCGAAGTCCATCAAACGCGCGACCTTGCCTTCGTAGATCCGGCCGACTTCGATGTCGGCCGTGATCAATTCGATGCGCCTTTGCGCTTCGCGCCCAGCCGCACCCTGAACCGAGGCGATCTTCACGGTGCCGTCGTTTTCGATATCGATCGACGTGCCGGTTTCCTCGGTGATCTGTCGAATGACGGCACCGCCCTTGCCGATCACGTCGCGAATCTTCTCCGGGTCGATCTTCAGCGTGATGATCGTCGGCGCCCACTCCGACATATTGTCGCGCGGCTTGGACAGTACCTTATTCATTTCGCCGAGGATATGCATGCGTCCGTCGCGCGCCTGGTCGAGCGCCACATGCATGATTTCGCGCGTGATGCTCGTGATCTTGATGTCCATCTGCAGCGCGGTGATGCCGTACTTGGTGCCTGCGACCTTGAAATCCATGTCGCCTAGATGATCCTCGTCGCCGAGAATGTCCGTCAGAACCTGGAAGCGCGAGCCTTCCTTGACGAGTCCCATCGCGACGCCGGCCACCGGCGCCTTGATCGGCACGCCCGCGTCCATCAGTGCGAGGCTCGATCCGCAGACCGATGCCATCGAACTGGAACCGTTCGACTCCAGAATCTCGTAAACGACGCGGATCACATACGGGAAGGTGCCGACGTCGGGCATCACGGCTTTAACGCCGCGCTTCGCGAGGTTGCCGTGGCCGATTTCGCGGCGCTTCGGCGATCCCATCATTCCGGTCTCGCCGACGCTGAACGGCGGGAAATTGTAGTGCAGCATGAACGGCTCTTTGCGTTCGCCGGTGAGTCCGTCGATGATTTGCGCATCGCGCCCCGTCCCCAAGGTCGTGACGACCAAGGCCTGCGTCTCACCGCGGGTGAAGAGCGCCGAACCGTGCGTTCTTGCGAGGACGCCCGTGCGAATGCTGATCGGCCGCACCGTCTTCGTGTCGCGCCCGTCGATGCGCGGCAGCCCGGCGAGGATTCGCTCGCGCACCAAGCGATATTCCAAGTTGAAAAATTCCGTACCAACCTGATCGGCGGTGAATTTCGGGGCGTCGCCCGCCGTCAATGCGGCGAGCGTGGCATGCTTGATCTCGCTGATCTTCGCGTGGCGCTGCTGTTTTTCGGTCAACGCATACGCGTCGGTCAAAGCCTTCTCGGCGGCCGCGCGCACGGCCTCCTTGAGATCCGTGTTCGCCGCCGGCTCGGCCCAGTTCCATTTCGGCTTCGCCGTTTCGGCGGCCAATTCCTTGATCGCCTTGATCGCCGTTTGCATCTGCTCGTGGCCGAACATCACGGCGCCCAGCATGACTTCCTCGCTCAAGCCCGCGGCCTCGGATTCCACCATCAGCACACCTTCTTCGGTGCCGGCGACGACGAGGTCGAGCTGCGATTCGCGCAATTGCGTCGCGGTCGGATTCAACACGTACTTCTCGCCGATGTAGCCGACGCGCGCCGCGCCAATCGGCCCGAGGAACGGCATTCCTGAAATCGCGAGCGCGGCCGACGCGCCGATCAGCGCCGCGATATCCGGGTCCACCTCGGCGTTGACCGAGAGAACGGAGGCGACGACCTGGACTTCATTGATGAAGCCCTCCGGGAACAGCGGCCGGATCGGCCGATCGATCAAGCGGGAGGTGAGCGTCTCTTTTTCTGTCGGCCGGCCTTCACGCTTGAAAAAGCCGCCCGGAATGCGTCCGGCGGCGTAGGTTTTCTCTTGATAATTGACCGTCAGCGGGAAGAAATCCCGGCCCGGAATGGCCTTTTTCGCGCCGACCGCCGTGACCAGCACGACGGTTTCGCTCATCGTCACGAGAACCGCGCCGTCCGCCTGCCGCGCGAGTTCGCCCGTTTCGATCGTGACCGTATGGTCTCCAAACTTAAAGCTCTTTTTCGTAGCGCTCACGTCGGCTGCCTCTTTGTATTCGGTGAATATGTGTATGCGCAGCCGCGGTGGCGGCCTGCGACGACGCCCAACTAGCGGCGCAACCCGAGACGTTCGACGACTTCGGCGTACTTCTCCGGCGTCGTGCTCTTCAAATAGTCGAGCAGCTTGCGCCGCTGGTTGACCATCTTCAGAAGCCCGCGACGCGAGGCGTGATCCGCCTTGTGCGCCGTGAAATGGGCGCTCAATCCGTTGATCCGTTCGGACAATAAGGCAATTTGCACTTCCGGGGATCCGGTGTCTTGCGCACTGCGCTGGAACTTGACCAAGATACCCGTCTTTTCATCTCGAGTGAGTGGCATTGAAATCAATCCTCAATCAATAACTTAGACCCTTTAAGAAGGCGCGCATTGTACGCGCCGCGGCACTCGCCCTCAAGCACGATTCGCGAGCGATGAAATCAGACGCAGCGGCACCAAGCGGCCGGCGTCCCGAATCTCCCCCAATCCCAAAAATCCCAAGCCCGCCGCATAGATACGGACGGTGCCCGGCACATCGGTCGGTATCGAAACGCTTTGTCCCCGACGAATCGCCGCAACACCCCCGGCCGGCAGATCGAGCCGCGGCCAGCTTCCGAGCGCCGCATCGACCGGCAGCAGTACCGCCCGGCGCTCCGTCAAGCTCATCTTTTCCAGCGCATCGAAGGTCCATGGCGCGTGATCCGAAAACGGCGCGACCGCGAGCCGCCGCAAGCCCGTCAGGTGCGCGATCGTACCCAAACGCAGCGCAATATCCTCCGCGAGCACGCGCACGTACGCGCCTTTGGAACAGCGCACCATGAAATGCAGATCCGGGGTGCGCCATGCCGATAGTGACAGCTCGTGGATCACGATGGGGCGCGGCGCGCGCTCGCGCGTGATGCCCGCCCGCGCGTATTCGTACAGCGGCTTGCCGCCCTGTTTGATCGCCGAATGCATCGGCGGCGTCTGCAGATAGTCCCGCGGGAACTGCGCAAGCGCCGCCGCGATATCGGCCGCCGACATCTCGCGCAATTCGCGCCTCTCGATCACCGGAGACTCCAAATCCGCGCTCGCAGTGCGTTCGCCGAGGCGCGCAATCCCGCGGTAGGTCTTGTCTGCGTCGAGCATGTGGGCGCCGAACTTCGTCGCCTCGCCGAAACAGACCGGAAGAAGGCCGTCGGCGAGCGGATCGAGCGAGCCGGTGTGGCCAGCCTTGCGCGCATCGAACAGGCGCTTCGCGCGCGCGACCGCGCCCGCGGAGGTCGCGCCGAAGGGCTTGTCGAGAAGCAGAATGCCGTCGACATCCGCCGCCATCATTCAGTCCCGCCGTCGCGGTCAGGCTTGTTCGCCAGGTCGATCAGCTGCGCCAGCCGTACGCCGCGCTCGATCGACGTGTCGAGTTCGAAGCTCAACGTCGGCGTGTAGCGAACCATCAGTGCGCGCGACAACGCGTTGCGCAGATATCCGGCGGCGCTCTCCAAACCCCGCTGTACGCCGGCATCCGGACCCTCACGGCCGAATATCAGGTAATAGACCTTCGCGGTGCGCAGATCGCCGGTGACATCCACCCCGGTGATCGTCACGTTGCCGATCCTCGCGTCCTTGACGTCGCGGCGCAGGACCTCGGTGAGCTCCCGTTGGATCTCTCCCGCCATTCGCTTGGCGCGCGGATTGTCGCGTCGCATCGGTTCGTCCGCGCACGCCGCAACCTACAGCGTGCGCGCCACCTCTACGCGCGAATAGCATTCGATCTGGTCGCCTTCGCGCACGTCGTTGTAATTCTTGACGCCGATGCCGCATTCGGTGCCGGCGCGCACCTCGCCGACGTCGTCCTTGAATCGCTTCAAGGACTCGAGCGCCCCTTCGAAGATCACGACGTTGTCGCGCAGAACGCGGATCGGGAAGTTGCGGCGGACATACCCGTCGATGACCATGCAGCCCGCGACCGTGCCGAATTTGCTCGACCGGAATACGCTTCGAACCTCCGCGAGCCCGACGATCTGTTCCTTGACCTCGGGCGCGAGCATTCCCGTCAGCAATGCGCGCACGTCGTCGATCGCCTCGTAAATGATGCTGTAATAGTGCACGTCGACGCCGTGGTCCTTGATCGCGGCGCGCGCCGCCGCGTCGCCGCGCACGTTGAACGCGATGATGCGTGCCTTCGACGCGGCCGCGAGCGTGATGTCCGACTCGGTGAGCCCGCCGACGCCCGACGCGACTACGTTGACCCCGACCTCCCCGGTCGACAGGCCGACCAAGGAATCGCGCAACGCTTCGACGCTGCCCTGCACGTCCGCCTTGATGAGCACTTGAATGAGGTCGGGCTTGTTCTCGCCCACGCCCGAGAACACGTCCTGCATGTTGGCGCTCTGCTTCGCGAGCTTGACGTCGCGAGACTTGGCCTGCCGGTGCATCGCCACTTCGCGCGCCTTGCGTTCACTCTCGACGACGAGCAGCTCGTCGCCCGCGTTCGGTGAGCCGGACAGGCCCAATACAACCACCGGAATCGATGGCCCGGCGGACTCCACGGGGTGTCCAGACTCGTCGAACAGCGCGCGCACGCGTCCGAACTCCTGGCCGATCAGGATCGCGTCGCCGAGCTTCAGCGTGCCGCGCAGCACCAGTACGGTTGCGACCGCACCCCGGCCCTTCTCGAGACTCGACTCGATCACGTAGCCCGCGGCGTAGCCGTCGCGCGGCGCCTTGAGTTCGAGAACCTCCGCCTGCAGCAGCACGCTGTCGAGCAGCTGCTCGACGCCTTGGCCGGTGCGCGCCGAGACCGGCACGAAGATGTTCTCGCCGCCCCATTCCTCGGGAATCACGCCGTACTTCGTCAGCTCCTGCTTGACGCGCTCCGGATCCGCCTCCGGCTTGTCGATCTTGTTCACCGCGACGACGATCGGAACCTTGGCGGCCTGTGCATGCTGGACCGCCTCGACCGTCTGCGGCATCACGCCGTCGTCCGCGCCGACCACGAGAATCACGATATCGGTAACTTGGGCGCCGCGCGCGCGCATCGCGGTGAACGCGGCGTGGCCGGGCGTGTCGAGGAACGTCGCCATGCCCTTGGCGGTCTCCACGTGGTAGGCGCCGATGTGCTGGGTGATGCCGCCCGCTTCGCCGGCAGCGACTTTCGTGCGCCGAATGTAGTCGAGCAGCGAGGTCTTGCCGTGATCGACGTGGCCCATGACGGTCACGACCGGCGGCCGCGGCAGCAGCTCGAGCGAGCTGTCCGTCGCCCCCTGCAAATCGGTCTCGATCCGGTTCTCGTTGCGCAGAACGGGCGTATGGCCCATTTCTTCGATGACGAGCACGGCGGTATCCTGCTCGATCATCTGATTGATCGTCGCCATGACGCCCATGTTCATCATGACTTTGATGACTTCGGTCGCCTTGACGGCCATCTTTTGCGCGAGCTCGGCGACCGTCATCGCTTCGCCCACCGCCACTTCGCGCACCACGCGCGCGGTCGGCATTTCGAAGCCATGCTTGGTGTCGCTGTCGCCGACCGATCGGCGCCGCCCGTCACGTGATTTTTTCTTTTTATGCCGCGAACTGACATCGCCGACGATGTGCAATTCTTGCCGGCCGTACCGGGTCGCCTTGTCGTCGACCACCTCGCGCGCCGGCTTGACGGGCTTCACCACCGCCTTGCGGTCGCGCTCCGCGGCCTCGCGGGCGGTCACCTCGGCCTGGCGCCTGGCTTCTTCCTCGGCGGTCCGCTTGCGCGCTTCCTCGTCGGACTTGCGCCGGTTCTCTTCTTCCAGCCGCTCGCGATCGAGGCGCTCGCGTTCGAGCCGCTCGCTCTCCTCTCGTTCCAACGCGGCCTTCGCCTGTTCCTCGGTCTCGCGCTGCCGGTCGATTTCTTCCTGTTGATGTCGGGCCTGATCCTCAAGGACCTCGCGCTTCACGTAGGTGCGCTTGCTGCGCACTTCGACGTTGACCGTACGAGCACGCCCTTGCGGGCTCGCGAGCTTCAGTTCCGACTGCGATTTGCGCCGCAAGGTGATCTTGCGCGGCGCGGCATCCGCCTGGACATCATCGCGGCCGTGACTGCGGCGCAAATGCGACAGCAGCTCGTGTTTCGCGTCCTCGCTGATGATGTCTTCGGCGCCAGCGACTTTGATTCCCGCTTGATCGAGCTGCTGAAGGAGCCGGTCGACCGGAACCTTCAGCACCTCGGCGAATTGGGTAACCGTTACATCGGCCATAATCTGCTCCTAAGCCTTCGCTTCTTCAGCCTTCGCTTCGTCCGCGAACCAATGCTTGCGGGCTTCCATGATCAATTCGGCCGCCTTTTTCTCGTCGACGCCGCCCATCTCGACGAGTTCGTCGACCGCGAGGTCGGCCAGATCGTCGCGTGTGCGAACGCTCTTGCCGGCAAGCCGCGACGCGAGGGCGTCGCCGGCCAGTTCGATCAAATCCGCGGTCGGCTCGCCGCCCGAAGCGGACTCCTCGGTCGCAATAGCCTGCGTGAGCAGCACGTCACGCGCGCGCGTCCGCAATTCCTTGACGATCTCCTCGTCGAATTCCTCGATGCTGTTCAACTCGCCCGCGGGCACGTAGGCGATCTCTTCAATCGTCGAAAATCCCTCTTGGACGAGGATGTTCGCGACATCGGCGTCGACATCCAGCTGCTTCATGAACGTCTCGCGCAGCGCGACGGATTCCGTTTCGCTCTTGGCCTCGGCCTGCGATTCGCTCATCACATTCAGTTCCCAGCCAGTGAGTTCGCTCGCGAGGCGGATGTTTTGACCGCCGCGGCCGATGGCTTGCGACAGCTTGTCCTCGGAAACCGCGATGTCCATCGAGTGCGACTCCTCGTCGACGACGATCGATGTCACCTCGGCGGGCGCCATCGCATTGATCACGAATTGCGCACTATTGTCGTCGAAGGGGATGATGTCGACGCGCTCGCCGGCGATCTCGTTGGAAACCGCCTGTACGCGCGAGCCGCGCATGCCGACGCAGGCGCCGACCGGATCGACGCGCTGATCGTTGCTGCGCACCGCGATCTTCGCGCGCACGCCCGGGTCGCGGGCCGCCGCCAATATATTGATCAACCCCTGGCCGACTTCCGGAACCTCGAGCTTGAAGAGCTCAATCAAGAATTCGGGCGCGGTGCGTGACATGAACAATTGCGGTCCACGGGGCTCCGAGCGCACTTCCTTCAAATAAGCCTTGATGCGATCCTGCGACCTGATCGGCTCGCGCGGAATCAATTCCTCGCGCGGCACGTATCCTTCGGCATTCGCGCCGAGGTCCACGAACACGCCGTTGCGGTCGACTCGCTTGACGATGCCGCTCACCAAGGTTCCGACCCGGTCCTTATAGGCGTCCACGACCTGCGCGCGCTCGGCCTCGCGGACCTTTTGCACGATAACCTGTTTTGCGGTCTGCGCAAGAATCCGCCCGAACGGCACAGACTCCATCGGCTCCTCGACGTATCCGCCCGGCTCCACGTCCTTGTCGATATCGCGGGCGTCGTCGAGGCGCAACTCCCGCTGCGGCACTTCGAGTTCGGTCGAGTCGTCGGCGAATACCTTCCAGCGGCGAAACGTGTCGTAAGCGCCCGTCTTGCGGTTGATCGAGACGCGCACGTCGAGCTCCTCGCCGTTCTTCTTGCGGGTAGCCGACGCCAGCGCAGCCTCGAGCGCTTCGAATATGATTTCCTTGTCGACTCCCTTCTCATTCGAGACTGCGTCGACCGCCATCAAAATTTCTCTGTTCATGTACTCCGACTCCTGATCAGCTCGGGCTCGATCAACGCGTGACGCGCCCCGCGGTTCACACCGGCCGCAACTTGGCCCTTTGGATTCGATCGAGCGGCAGGCTGTATTCGCGCCCGTCCGCCTCGATCACAATCGCCCCCTCGGCCACCGACTTCAAGATACCGACATACCGCCGCCGCCCGTCCTGCGGCACTTTCAACTCGACCGATGCGCGCTCGCCGACGAACCTCTCGAAATGCTGCCGCTTGCGCAAGACACGGTCAAAACCCGGCGACGACACTTCGAGCGTGTAATGACCCTTGATCGGATCAGCCGCCTCCAGCACTTCGCTGACCGCATGACTCACGCGCGCACAGTCGTCGACCGTGATGCCGGGAGCGGAACTACCCGGTGCACGATCGATGTACAAGCGCAGAACCCCGCCGCGGCCGGCCTGCGCGAACTCCACGTCGATCAATTCGAAGTCCAGCGCTGCAACCGGCGGCTCCAACAGCCGCAATAAATCGTCGCGCATATCCAAATCCCTTCGCGGATAAAAAAGGGGACCATCGGCCCCCTCTCTTAACGAAAAAGCCCCTATGAGGGGGCCTTTACACCAAAGCGTTCTTCCGAACGAGCCGCGCACTATCCGTCGCAGATCCTCCGCAGGAGCGTGAGCAAAACCACGGTCCCCCGTCGAGGGCCGCGATTATAGGCAATGCGCTCACCAGGGTAAACCCTGTGGCGCAAGAACCGAGGCCGCATCACTGCGGCCTCGGTCGATCAAGCGATATCGCTCTTACCAGCGC
>DAIDVO010000021.1 GCA_027456085.1 Steroidobacteraceae bacterium
GTCAGCGCGCGCGGCGGCCAGCTGTACGTGTTCGCGGACCCGGGCGCAGGCATGAAGAGCGCCGACGGATTGACGGTCATCGAAATGCCGGCCGCCGCGACCATGCTGCAGGCTCCGGCCGCCTTTACGATTCCGCTGCAGTTGCTCGCCTACCACGTGGCGCTGCTCAAGGGGACCGACGTCGATCAGCCGAGAAATCTCGCGAAGAGCCTGACCGTCGAATAGCGGAGGCGTCGCGTGCGAGGGCTCGTGTCCGTGGGACCACCCTTGCGATAGGCGATGTCGCTCTGTTCCAGAACCAGTGCTGGTCGCGCTCTTCAGGCGCGCTCGACCCACTGGGTTCCTTCCTTCACGTAGCGCCGCTTGACCGCCGCCCAAGCGATGCGGTGCGCGGCCTCCTCCTGCCGTGGATCGCCCCTATGGGCGTCAAAGGCATGATTGAAAGCCTCGCGGTAGATGTCCTGCGCATGTTCAGGAAGATGGCTCCGAACCGACGCGGGCAGCTCCAGGTTGTGGCTATACGGCACCGCTTCTGCTCCTGCGCCTTAAGGACTTGATGACTATGCCCCTCATTCGGGCGCTTGGTAATCCGTGGATTCCGTATAGCGCAGGCCAGGCGAGTTGGACCGCGATTGATAGGATTAGTAGCCGATGAGGGGGCCATCGCCGCCGCCATTCCTGACGCGCATGTCGTGTTCGACGTACCGTCGAACTTCCTCGGGACTAAACATTCCATAAAATCCGCGTATAAATAGCCATTAGCGCCGAATACACCGGTGCGTTTGCGCATTGGGGGGCATTGACGCCGCCTCGTGCGGCAGCGCATAGAGGCTGGCTGGACGCGGGCGGCTCTTGCGCAGCAGGCAGGCAATGCCGGGGGCGCGCTGCATCGCTTGGAATTCACAGGAAGTTAAATTGCGCGCTCAGGTCTTCGGTCCCGCGTATTTCAAAAAATACTATTTCAGCCGCAAGACGCGCGTCGTCACGCCGCTGGAGATGCGCGCGCGCGCATCCTTGATCGCGGCGATCCTGCGCCAGGCGCAAATCCCCGTGCGCCGCATCCTCGACGCGGGCTGCGGCGTCGGCCTGTTGCGCGCGCCGTTCAAGAAATCCTTGCCGCGCGCGAGCTATACGGGGCTCGAATGCAGCGACTATCTCTGTGGCCGCTACGGTTGGACGAAAGGCTCCGTCGCCGAGTTCGCGCCGCGTCAGCCCTTTGATCTCGTCGTCTGCTATGACGTGCTGCAATACTTGAAGGATCGCGATGCGGCGCGCGCGCTCGACAACCTCGCGCACCTGAGCCGCGCGTCCCTCTACGTCTCCGCGTTGACGACCGAGGACTGGCGCGAGCATTGCGATCAAGCCCTGACCGACCGCGCGGTGCACTTGCGGCCCGCCGCGTGGTACCGGCGCCGCCTCTCGAAGCACTTCTATCATCTCGCGTTCGGCGTCTGGCTACGCAAGGACGTGCACGCGATCTGGTGGGAATTGGAGCGCCCCGGCGCGCGCGCCGCGAGACCCGTCAAAGATTCTGCAAAATCCAGCGGACCAGCGCCGCGTGCACGGGCTCGGCCGCACCCGCCGCGACGCGGGGATCGTTGACCAGGGAAACGAGAATGTACGTGTGGCGGCGCGCTGTGGTGACGTAGCCAGCGACGGCGCTGACGCCGTCGATATGCCCCGTCTTCAAGCGCACGAAGCCCGCGGGCGTGTCCCGCATGTGCGTGCGCAGCGTGCCGTCGACGCCGGCAATCGGCAGCGACGTCAGGAACTCCGGCGCATAGGGGCTGTGGTAGGCATATTTCAGGACCTCGGCGAGCGTCGCCGCCGAGATCCGCGCCGTTCTCGACAAGCCCGCGCCATTGTCGAGCATGGTTCCGTGCCGCGCGAGGCCGTGCGCGCGGCTCCACTCATCGACGGCGGCGATGCCCTTGTCGACGGTCGCCGGCGCACCGTACCGCCGCTCGCCCATCGTCAAGAGCAAGTCGCGCGCCATCATGTTGTTGCTGTACTTGTTCGTCAGGCGCACGATCTCGCCCAGGGTCAAGGAGTCGAACGCGAGCAGCACGCGCGCATCGCCCGGCGCGGCCGCGGCGCGCAGCCGGCCTTTGAATCGGCCGCCGACCTGCCGCCACAACGGCACGAACGTGCCCGCCGCGTAGGCGGGTGCGCGCATCACCGCGCGCAAGATTTCCTGCGGCGCGCAAGCATTGGAGAGCGTGCCCGTCAGCAGAACGCGGTCGCGGCGCGGCGAGGAAACCTGGAAATCGACGCGGTCCCCGCGTCCGCGACAGCGCCCGCCCACCAGGCGTATGCGATTGTCGAGATGGAGATTGACGGGCGCCGGAACAGGCACCACATCGACCTTGTGTGCGTGCGCATCGGGTGCGATGTGAAAATCGATGCTTTGAAAATTGACGAGCATCGCATCCGGCGCGACGTTGTACGGCCGATTCGGATGGCCGTCAAACGCGCCGGGATCTTCACTGGGCAGCGCGAAGCCGTGGTCGTCGACGACGATGTCGCCCGCGATCGTCCCGATGCCGGTCGCGCGCAGTTCCTGCGCGAATTCCCACCAGCGCTCGATGGTCATGTAAGGATCGCCGCCGCCCGCGAGGTAGAGGTTTCCGCGCAGCACACCGTGCTCGACGGGCCCCGTGGCAAGCGCGCGGGTGGTCCACGTGAAGGCCGGGCCCAAGGTATCCAGACTCGCGAGCGTCGTCACCAATTTCAACGTCGAGCCGGGGCTGCGCAGCGTATCGGCGTTTCGGCTTTCGATCACGCGCCCCGTATCCGCGTCGGCGATCACGTAGCTCACCGATTGCAGGGGCAAGCGCTGCGCGACGATCGTGCGCGCGACCTCGCCCATCCCTGCCGCGGCCGCGGTCAGCGGCGCCGCCGCGACCAGAACCAGAAGAAGGCGGTGCAATATTCCGCGGTCCCTATGCCGGAGTCTTGGCAACGCAGAACCTCCTCAAATCTCGATGTTGTCGATGAGCCGCGTGCGCCCGAGCTTCGCCGCCGCGAGGATGACGAGCGGCGCGTCGGCGCAGGGAACGCTCAAATCCGCGCGTTTGCGCACCGCGACATAGTCCGGTCGCCAACCGTGCGCCGACAGCGCAACGAGGGCGCGCCGCTCGAGGGCCGCCCATTCGCGGCTGCCCGCCCGGATCTCATCGACAGCCTCCTGCAGCACGACGTGGAGCCGCGCCGCCTCGACGTGCTGGGCATCCGATAAATAGGAGTTGCGCGATGAGCGCGCCAGGCCGGTCTCCTCGCGCACCGTTTCGGCCGCGATGATTTCGATCGGCAGCGCCAGCTGCCGAACCATCTTGTGTACGACCAATCGCTGCTGGTAGTCCTTCTTGCCGAATATCGCCGTGGCCGGCTGCACCAGATTGAATAATTTCAGCACGACCGTGCACACGCCGGTGAAGAAGCCGGGCCTCACCACACCCTCGAGAATGTCGGCCAAGGCGGGCGGCGGCGCGACCTTGTAGTCCTGCGGTTCGGGATAGATTTCCGCCTCCGTCGGCGCGAACACGATGTCGCATCCGGTCGCCGCGAGCAACTCGCAGTCGCGCTCGAAGGTGCGCGGATACTCGGCAAAATCCTCGTGCGGCAAGAACTGCAGGCGGTTGACGAAAATGCTCGCGACCACGGCGCCGGCGTGTTGCCGGGCAAGGCGCACCAGCGACAAATGGCCGTCGTGCAAGTTGCCCATCGTCGGGACGAGCGCGACCGGCGGGCACCCGCTGAGCTCTGCGCGCAATTGCGCGATGGTACGCACGACACGCATGTTCTCGAACGTCAGTAGCTGTGCGTCGTATCGGGAAATGCGCCGCTCTTGACCGCGCCGACATAGTGCCGCACGGCTTCGTCGATGGCGCCGGCGTTCGCCAGGAAATTCTTCACGAATCGGGGCAGCTTGGAGCGCGTCAGGCCGAGCATGTCGTGCAGCACCAAGACCTGGCCGCTGCATTCGGCGCCCGCGCCGATGCCGATCACCGGTATCGGCAGGCGCTTGGTGACTTCGCGGCCGACCGCGGCGGGCACGAGCTCGAGAACCAAGAGCGCGGCGCCCGCAGCCGCGAGTTCCTCGGCTTGCTGCAGAAGCCGTTGAACGGCGGCGTCGTCCCGCCCCTGGACGCGATACCCGCCCAAGGCATGCACGGACTGCGGCGTCAGGCCGATGTGGGCGCAGACCGGAATGCCGCGGTCGACGAGAAACCGCACGATGCCGGTTGCCCAATCGCCGCCTTCCAGCTTGACCATGTGGGCGCCCGCCTTCATCAGTCTTGCTGCGTTGCGGAAGGCAAGTTCGGGCGACTCTTGGTAACTGCCGAACGGCATGTCCGCGACGATCCACGCCGATTCGTTGCCGCGCGCGACGCATTGCGTGTGGTACACCATGTCTTCGACGGACACCGACAACGTGTCCGGCCGCCCTTGAAGGACATTGCCGAGAGAGTCGCCGACGAGCAGTACGTCGACGCCGGAGGCATCGAGGACCGCGGCAAACAGTGCGTCATAGCAGGTCAGCACCGCGATTTTCTCGCCGCGGGCGTGCATTTCCTGGAGGCTGTTGAGGGTGATTGCTTTGCGTTTGGTCATGCCGCCGCGATTATGCGCGACGGTGGCGACGTTGGCGATGTTCCCGGCGACTTTCCGTGGGATCATAGATCAAATGCCGACGGCCGAATTGCATGGTGCCTTAGCCTTGACCACAGCGCTTCAACGGACGATCTTAGGCCGCTTTTTCATGGACGCCCGGGATCCCGGCCTATGGCGCGTCACGGCGCCGGAGCGGCCCGGTCTGCTCGTCTACCTGCGGCCTGTGGCCAGTGCGGCGCTGCGCGCGCCGAGGACCGGCCAAGCGGGCGAATTCGCGGCGTTCGACCGGCTTGCCATCGATTGGAGCCAGGAGCCGGATCCGACCGTCACGCTTGGCCGCGACGGCCGATCGCTGGTCGTGCCGGCGTCTCTAATGACGCTGCATGAACCGATCGAGACGCTCTACGAGCTCTTGCCGCTCGCGACCTTTGATCGCGCAGCTCGGCGGTTCTGGTGGCGCGTGTTCCTTATCATGCAATGGCCGGGAGGCGGCCGGCTTCTCAGTTTGATCGCGCGCCGGCGATAAGGGGCTTGACCTCGGGCGAATCTGCGACGTTCGTCAAAGATCCCGATCGGGTATTCCCTCACATTTCCCGGCATGGATGTTGCCTGCCCGGAAATGCAGCCCGCCACGGAGACGTCGTTCGACTCCTACGTCCGGCTCATCAAGGTGTTGATGCCGAATTTGCAAGGCGTCGCGGTGCACAACCGCGTGCCGATGAGGATTTGGGCGTCCGCCGATTGGGACGTGGCCGACCAGGACGCCATTGCCGAAGATGCGATCGCGCAGGCGCGCGCCGACTCCTCCGACTACCCGGCCGTCATGTACACGCTGGATTCGGGACGCGCCGTGTACGCGTTCGCGGTGCGCGGCGAACGCATCGCATTGCTGGGCGTCGTTACGATCGCCGTGACATTGTCGGGCATCAGACTCGAGGCGCGTCCGTTGGAATACGTGCGCAAGCTCGTGCAGCCGGCGCTCGAATGTCTGCGCCGCGAATTGTCGCTGCGCTCGGAGCTCGGTTCGCGCGAGCGCGATCTCGGGGTGCGGGAGAGAGATTTCGCGCTGATGTTCGACATTTCATCGAACAGCGCGCCCGGCGCGGGCGACGCGGACGAATTCGACCGGATATTGAAGACCGCGATGGAGCACACCGGCTGCGCGCTCGCCGCGCTGTGGGTGCCGGATAAGAAAATTTCCAAATGCGCGACCCGTAGCGGTCAACCGATGGTGCCGGGCGTGCTCAAGCTGGCCGAACAGCACCTGCTCGCGTGGATTCAGCTCCAGCAGCGCACGATCACCATCAACCGCATCGCCAATGTCACCACCCAGGACGCCGCTCCGTACAAGATACTCGCCTGCCCGGTCCGGCACCGTTCCGAGCGGGTCATGGGCGTGCTGGCGCTGTTCAATCCGCCAAGCGCCGCCGACTTCGACGCGCATAAGGCACTCATCGCCGAGCTGCTGGCGAAGCGCGCGACCGGCGTGATACAGGCGCACTACGATCCAGGCACCGGTCTGATGACGCGCCAGGCGCTCGAGCACCAGGCGCAAATCCTGCTCGCCTGCGGCGGCGATCTGGATGCACACAGCATTCTATATCTCGACATCGACCGTTTGCACGTCATCAACGAAACCTTCGGCATGCACGTCGGCGACGATGTCATCGCAAGCGTCGCCGAAGTCTTGAGCCAGTCGCTGCCCTCGGACGCGCTCTGCGCCCGGATCTCCGGCGATCGCTTGGCGGCGCTGATGCCGAATACGAACCTCGCCGCCGCGTCCGCCCATGCGGAACGCATCCGCTCGACGGCCGCGGCGATCACGCCGCGCGCGGGCCAAGGGTCCTTCGATGTCTCGGTCAGCATCGGCATTGCGCCGCTCGCTAATTCCGACAATCCCTTGGCGCATGCGCTCGCCACGGCGGAAATCGCGTGCAAGGCCGCAAAGGACCGCGGCCGCAACCGCATCGAGACGTTCCAGGATTCCGACCAGAGCATCATCCGGCGCCACACCGACGTCTTGGTCATCGGCAAGCTGCGCAGCGCGCTCGGCGATGACAGCTTTCGCCTGGATGCCCAGCCGATACTGCCGCTTCGCGGCAATTGCGGGCGTCCGCGTTTCGAATTGCTGCTGCGCATGTTGGGCGACCGCGGCGAAATCATCCCGCCGGGGAAATTTCTGTCCGCCGCCGACCGCTATCAGCTGATGCCGACGATCGATCGCTGGGTCGTGCGCCGCGCGTGCGCGCTGCTCGGCGAACGCGGCGCGGCACTCGGCGACGATACGCTGCGCTTTGCGATCAATTTGTCCGGCCAATCGCTCCAGGACGAATCGTTTTCGGATTTCGTGCACGCGCAAATCGAAGGAAACCGCACGCCGCCGAGACTCCTGTGTTTCGAACTCACCGAAACGGCGGCGATCGGCAATCTGAAAAAGGCGCAGGCGTTCATCGAGCGCCTGCAAAAGATCGGCTGCCAATTCGCGCTCGACGATTTCGGCACCGGCGTAAGTTCGCTCGCGTACTTGAAGGACTTGGCGGTGAACTATCTGAAGATCGACGGTAGCTTCGTGCGCGACGCGATCGATAATTCGCGCTCCGAATCGATGATCAAGGCGATCGCGCAGCTCGCCAAGATCATGTGCATGGAGACGATCGCCGAGTACGTCGAAACCGATGCATTACGCGCGCGCATGGCCGACCTCGGCGTCGACTACGGCCAGGGGTTCGCGATGGGCAAGGCGCAGCGCTTCGAGGATCTCCTCCAGGAGCTCGCGATTTTCGAAGCCACGGTCAGCCCCACGACTGCGGCCGGCAGTCCCGCCGTGGCGGCTAGGCGCTGAACTTTCCGCCGCGGATCATCGGCAAGCGCCGCACGCGCTTACCGGTCAACGCGAAGATCGCGTTCGCGAGCGACGGTGCGATCGGCGGCGTCCCGGGCTCCCCGACACCGGTCGGCGCATCCTCGCTCGGCACGATGTGCACCTCGACCGTCGGCGCCTCGCTGATGCGCACGACCGCATAATTGTCGAAGTTGGACTGATCCGGTTTGCCGCCGGTATAGGTGATTTCGACGTACAGCGCGGCCGACAGCCCGTAATTGACCGCGCTTTCGATCTGCGCGGCGATCATTTGCGGATTGACGGCGAGGCCGCAATGGATCACGGCGACGACGCGATGCACGCGCGGCCGCCCGTCCTGCATCGACACTTCCGCAACTTCGCCGACGACGCTGCCGAACGATGCGTGCAGGGCCATGCCGCGCGCGCGTCCCGCCGGCAGCGGCCCGCCCCAGCCGGACTTGGCGGCAAGCATTTCCAGAACCGCGCGATGGCGGCTCTCGTTGGGCCCCGTCAACAGCGAGCGCCGGTACTCGAGCGGGTCGACGCCGGCGCCGGCCGCGCATTCGTCGATGAAGCTCTCGACCGCGAACGCGGTGTTCGAATGCCCGACGGAGCGCCACCACTGGACCGTCACGGGCGCCGTCGTCGTGCACAAATCGACACGTACGTTCGCCGCGTCATAGGGCATATCGGCGGCGCCCTCGACCGATGTCGGGTCGACGCCGTTCTTGACCATGCCCTGAAAAATCGTGCCGGCCATGATCGACTGCCCGACGATCGTATGGTGCCAGGCGTGAATCTTGCCGTCGCGACCGAGCATCGCCCGCAGCCGATTCGTCCACATCGGCCGGTACCAGCCGCCGCGCATGTCGTCCTCGCGGCTCCAGACGATTTGCACCGGACCGCCGATTTTGCGCGACAGCTCGACGGCCTCGCGCACGAAATCGCTGGCCGGGTTGCCGCGGCGGCCGAAGCCGCCGCCGAGCAGCATCGTATGAATGAATACTTTCTCGGGCGGCAGGCCCGCGACCTGTGCGGCTGCGGCGCGATCGGGAGATTGGAACTGCGTGCCGGTCCATAGGTCGCAGCGATCGGGCCGCCAGTGCGCGGCGCAATTCAACGGCTCCATCGCCGCATGCGACAGATACGGCAATTCGTAGGCGGCTTCCACGCGTTTCCCGCCGACCGCCTGCACGGCGGAAACGGCGTCGCCGTCGTTGCGCGCGACCAGCGCCGCCCCGTGCCGCGACAGATCGAGATACTGGGCGCGCAGCTTGTCCGTATCCATCGTCGTATCCGGCAGCGCTTGCCAGTCGATGAGCAGCGCGTCGCGGCCCCTGAGCGCGGCATAGGTATTCTTCGCGACGACCGCGACACCGACGCTCAAGGGTACGACGCGTACGACGCCCGGCACCTTGAGCGCTGCCTTGTCATCGATATGCATCGCTTGTGCGCCCTGCGTCGGCGGGCGCGCGAGCGCCGCCCGCAGCATGCCCGGCACGCGCACGTCGAGGCCGAATTTGCCGCTGCCGTCGACTTTTTCCCGGACTTCGACGCGCGCGATCGGCTTGCCGATCACCACGAACTTGCTCGGGCTCTTCAGGGGCACGTCCTTCGGGTCCGGCGGCGCGATCTTGGCGGCCGCCGCGGCGAGTGCACCGTAGCCCGCCTTGCGGCCGTCCGGGCCGTAGACGAAATTGCGCTCGGCGCGGCAGGCACCGGCGTCGACACCCCAGTTCTTCGCGGCCGCTTCGATCAGCATCGTGCGCGCGGTCGCGCCCGCGACGCGCAGCGCCTGCCAATTCGACGAGATGCTCATGCTTCCGCCCGTGAACTGCGCGGGGATGCCCGGACTGTTGTAAACCGCGGCGACCGCTGCCGTTTCGATTCTGATGCCGCTGATATCGCATTCCAACTCTTCGGCAAGCAATTGCGACAGGCCGGTGTATACCCCTTGGCCCATCTCCGACTTCGGTATGATGAAAGTCACGGTTCCGTCGGGCCCGACGTTCACGAACGCGTTGATCTCGCCGGGCAGGGCGCCGGCGGGCGCGCTGATCCAGGCGGCGCGGGCCGCGGCCGGAAAAATGAAGGCGAGCATGAGGCCGCCGCCGACTTCCGCCGCCGAAACGAGGAATCGCCGGCGCGAGACGCCGCCATCCTGAAGTGCGCCGCTGGTCGCGTTCACGACCCGGCCCCGCCGCGCTCGGCCGCTTGATGGATGGCCGCGCGGATGCGGCTATAGGTGCCGCAGCGGCAAATATTGCCGCTCATCGCGGCGTCGATGTCGGCATCGGTCGGCGACTTGTTCTTCGCGAGCAAAGAAACGGCCGACATGATCTGTCCCGACTGACAATATCCGCACTGCGGTACATCATGGGCGATCCACGCCGATTGGACGGCTTTGCCGACCGGCGTGTCGCCGATCGCCTCGATCGTCGTGATTTTGCGGCCGGCCGCCGCGCTGACCGGCAGTACGCACGAGCGCGTGGCTTGGCCGTCCAAGTGGACCGTGCAAGCGCCGCAGAGCGCGCGGCCGCAGCCGAATTTCGTGCCGGTCATGTCGAGCACGTCCCGCAGCACCCACAGCAAGGGCATTTCGGGATCTACGTCGACCGAGTGAATTTTGCCGTTGATATTGAGTTTTTGCATCGTGCCTCCGGAAAATCGACGCTAGCATGAGCGCGAGCGGGTGCGTTTCGCAAGTATCGCCGCCGACGCGCACCCCTTGTATTCGGCGGCGGCTTTTTGCCGATCGTGCGGCCCGATCATGACGAACTCCATTTCCCATGCGCCGGAATTGCTGGTGCAAACCTGGTTCAATTCCGACCGCCCGATCCTCTTGTCCGCTTTGCGCGGCCGCGTCGTGGTGCTGTCTGCGTTCCAGGTGCTGTGCCCGAACTCGATCGCGTTCGGCATACCGCAAGCGCTGCGCATTCACGCGACTTTCGAGCCGAAAGACGTGGCGGTGATCGGGCTGCACGTGACCTTCGAGCATGACGACGCGGTCAACGGCGCCGTATTGAAGGCCTTCATCCAGGAGTACCGGCTCAAATTTCCGATCGCGCTCGACTATCCCAACGACTCGGGCCCGATTCCGCACACGATGGAGCGGTACAAGATTCGCGGTACGCCGAGCCTCGTGCTGATCGACCGGCACGGAATCGTGCGCAAGCACGCCTTCGGCGCGGTCGACGATTTGCGCATCGGCGCGGAAATCGGTGCACTCGTCCAGCAGGGTGGCGCCGCGGCGATGCCGCGCAGTTCGGCGGCTTGAAGGTCGGCCGCCGCATCGCAACATTGCGGTGGTCTTCGATCGGATTCCCAGTAGTGTCTTTGACCGCCGGGAGCTATACGATATGACACATCTATCGGATGGGCATAATTGTTGCGGTGCGTCAATTGATCAACAGCATTTGGATCACTTCGCAGCTGGCGACGGACCAACGCAGCGCTTTGGAGCAATTGCTGTTCTTCAATGAGAATCAGCACCGCGTCCGCGGCGGCATCCTGCAGTCGATCGATACCTATGGCGTGCCGGAGATCCATGAACACGACGGCGTGCTCGGAATTCGCGTCGGCGCGATCGCGGGGGTCCAGAGCTTGTTCGCGGTGACCGCGGACGGCCGGCCGCGCGGCGTCGCGGTGTTCGTGCGCCTCGCGCGCAACCGGATCGTCGTGCTGCACCTCGGCGTCGAGCCGAGCAATCACCTCGGCCGGGAAGCGAATTCCTTGGTATTGATTCGCTTGTTGCACGAGGTCCGCAGTGCCGCGCGCTGTACGCGGGGCGTCGACCGCATCGAGTTGGTCTACAAGAGCCGCGCGGCGCTGCCCTTGCACGCCTGAGCGAGCTGCGGCCGCCGCGCGCGGCCTCAACCGCCGTATAAGCCCGCAGCGGCGGCGATCAACGCATCCGCCAACCGCCGCGCCCAGCGTTCCTGGCCGCATCGGTCGGCAACCAAATCTTGTCGAATCTCGACTTCCACGTGTGGCAGACCCCGCTTCTCGCCGTACTCGGGGATCGCGTAATCGCCGAAGTCGCTGACCGCATAGGGCTC
>DAIDVO010000022.1 GCA_027456085.1 Steroidobacteraceae bacterium
CGTTGATATTGATGAATCACTTCAGGACCGCGACGTCGAACGGCGTCATCGGCGCCTTCGTGGCGATGGGAGCGATCTATTTTGCATTCATGTTGATCGGCGCCTTGGTCGTGCGGGTGCCGTCCGACGGCTGGCTGCCCGCCGGATGGACGCCGTCGGAGCACCCGAAGGCATTGGTCACGACCGCGCAGGTGCATGTCGATACGGCATCGAGAACCCCGCAATTCTGGCTGATCTGGGGCGTGCTGTGCATGAACGTGACCGCCGGCATCGGCGTGATCTCGCAGGCCTCGCCGATGATCCAGGAGATGTTCGGCGGCCGCGTCTCTGCCGCCGCCGCCGCGGGCTTCGTCGGCTTGCTCAGCCTGTTCAACATGGGCGGGCGCTTCTTCTGGGCGACGATCTCGGACTACATCGGCCGCCGCAACGCCTACATCGTCTTTTTCGTGCTCGGCATCCTGTTATATGCCGCCATACCGACGATCGGCCGGCTCGGTTCGATCGGCATGTTCGTCGCCGCGTTCGCGATCATCCTGTCGATGTACGGAGGCGGCTTCGCGACGATACCCGCGTACTTGCGCGACCTTTTCGGCACGATGCACGTCGGCGCGATTCACGGACGCTTGCTGACCGCGTGGTCGGTTGCCGGAATTTTGGGCCCGGTCCTCGTCGATAACATCCGTGAGTTTCAGATCGACCGCGGATTGCCGAAGGCGCAGGCCTATTCGACGACGATGTACATCATGTGCGGCCTGCTGCTGATCGGCCTCATCTGCAATCTGCGGGTCCGCGCGGTCGATCCCAGCCATCATTACCGGGAGCCACCCGCAACATGACGAAAATCCGCTTTATCGTTCTATGGCTCGTCGTCGGCATCCCGCTGTTGTGGGGAATCGGACGCACGCTGCAGAACGCGATGAAATTATTCCAATAGCGGCGGCCGCCGACGCCGCTCCCGCAACGCGAGGGTGTGCTCCAATAGGCGCCTCACGATGCCGGCTTTCGCTCAGGAAAACGGATTTTTCCGGATGATCGTTTCGTCGCGATCCGGCCCGGTCGAAATGATCGTGACCGGAATGCCGACGAGCTCCTCGAGGCGCGCGAGATAGCGCTGCGCATTGCGCGGCAGGTCCTCGTAGCGCGCGGCGCCCACCGTGCTCTCCTTCCATCCGGGCAGATTCTCGTAGACCGCCGCGCACTCGCCGAAGCTCCCCGCGAACATCGGCGGCGTATCCACGACCTCGCCGTCGATGCGGTAGCCGACGCAGACGCGCAATTCGTCGAGACCGTCGAGTACATCGAGCTTCGTCACGCATAGCGAGGAACAGCTGCTGTGCACGACCGAGCGGCGCAGCGCAACCGCGTCGAACCAGCCGCAGCGCCGCCGCCGGCCGGTCACCGAGCCGAACTCGTGGCCGACGCGCGACAAATGCTCGCCGTATTCGTCGAACAATTCCGTCGGGAACGGGCCCGCGCCGACGCGCGTCGTATACGCCTTGACGATGCCGAGAACCTCGTGAAGCCGCAGCGGCCCGATGCCGGTGCCCGCGGCCGCGCCGCCCGCGGTCGTCGTCGAGGAGGTCACGAACGGGTACGTGCCCAGGTCGACATCCAGCATCGCGCCTTGCGCACCCTCGAACAGGACATTGCGCCCCTCGACGCTCATGCGCTCGAGGATTCCGGTGACGTCGGCAACCAGGGGCCGCAGGCGTTCGCCAAAAGCGAGGTTCGACTCCAAGACCTGTTGGAAATCGACCGGTGTCGTATTGAAATATCGCTGCAGGACGAAATTGTGATAATCCAGAATCTCGCCGAGCCTCGCCGCGAAGCGTTCGCGCTGATACAGATCAGAGACGCGCCGCGCGCGGCGCGCGACCTTGTCCTCATAGGCCGGCCCGATCCCGCGGCCGGTCGTGCCGATCGCGTTCACCCCTTGGGCCTTCTCGCGCGCGCGGTCGAGCAGAACATGCGAGGCCAATATCAGCGGACAGGATGGGCTCACGCGCAGCCGCTCTAATACGGGAACGCCGCGGTCTATCAACATTTCCGCTTCCCGGAACAGCGCTTCGAGCGACAGGACCACGCCGTTGCCGATGAGGCATTGCACGCGGTCGTGGAGAATTCCCGACGGGATCAAGCTTAGGATCGTCTTTTCGCCGCCGATGACCAAGGTATGGCCGGCATTGTGCCCGCCTTGAAAGCGCGCCACGGCGTGCGCCGAATCGGTCAGCAAGTCGACGACCTTGCCCTTGCCCTCGTCGCCCCATTGCAGGCCGATCACGACGACGTTCTTACCCATTGCGTGCCATCCGGAGTAATCCGCGACCGAAAATCATGCTGGCGAAACCGCCCCGCAAATAGCGCGTCAATTCGGTCCGGCCGATTTGCATGTCGGTAGCTGCCGATTCAATGCGCGGGTTGCGGCTGTTTGAAATACTTGAAGAACGCGCTGTCCGGCGACAAGACCAGCATGTCGCCCGCCATGCCGATCGAGCCCTTGTACGCCTGCATGCTGCGGTAGAACGCGTAGAACTCGGGATTCTTCGAATACGCACGCGCATATATCTCGCTCGCGGCCGCCTCTCCCGCGCCGCGAATCTGGTCGGCCTGGCGCGCGGCATCCGCCAGAATCTCGGTCTGGTTCTTGTTGGCCTCGGCGCGCGTGGTCTCCGAAGACTCCACGCCTTCGGCGCGCAGCTTCGCGGCCTGCGCCTTGAACGAGGCGCGCATGCGGTCGTAAACCGAGTCGCGCACCTGTTGCGGAAGGTCGATCTTGGTGATGCGCACGTCGACCAATTGGACGCCGAGCCGCTGCGCCGCCGGCTGCGCGCTCTTCATCATCGCATCGGTGAACTCCGCACGATCCGCGGTGATGATCTGCTGCAAGGTGCGCTGCGTGACGACCGTCTTGATGCTGTCCTTGATCGTTTCGCCTAGGCGGGCGTTCGCCGCATCCTCGGAGCCGCCGGTCGCCTCGTAATAGCGGCGCAAGTCGTCGATCCGCCATTTCACGTAAAAGTCTACATTTAGCTGTTCTTGCTCGCGCGTCAGGAACCGTTCCGTCGGGTAGAACTGGGTGATTATGCGCTTATCGAACTTCGCGACCTCGTTGACGATCGGAATCTTGAAGTGCAGCCCCGGCTGGTAGTTCGTATCGACGATCTCGCCGCCGGTCGACTTGATCGCGAGCTGTCCTTCGCTGACCGTGAAGATGCTCGCGCGCACGATCAGAATCGACGCCACCAGGGCCAACAGGATGTACAGGATCTTGTTCTGCATCAGCGTACTCCGCGCGCACGCGCACACGCATCCGCCGGCGCGCTTTGCGATTCCGGCGTGCGCAGCGGAGTGACCGGCACGATGTCGGTCGGCGCCGCGGGCGGCGGCGGTGAAATCAGCTTGTCGAGCGGCAGATACATCACGTTGTTGCCGCCCTTCGTGTCGATCAGGACCTTGCGCGAGTTCTTGTACACCTGCTCCATCGTCCCCAAATACATGCGCTCGCGGGTGACCGCGGGCGCCTTCTGGTACTGCGCATATACCTGATCGAAGCGCGCAGTGTCGCCCTGCGCCATGTCGACGACTTTCGCCTGATACGCCGACGCGTCTTGCAGCATCTTCGCGGCTTCGCCGCGCGCGCGCGGCAACAAGTCGTTGCGGTACGTTTGTGCCTCCTGTTGGTAGCGCTGCCGGTCCTTGTCGGCCTTGATCGCATCGCGCTGTGCCTCTTGCACGGGTTCCGGCACGTTGACGTCCGTGAGGTTCACGCTGACGATGTGAATGCCCATGTCGTAGCTGTCGAGCGTGCGTTGGAGGAGAACCTTGGCCCGCTGGGTGATCGCAGGATCGAACGCGAGCGCCTTGTCGAGGGAGGCCTGGCCGACCGCTTCGCGCATCGCGCTCTCGCTGACCTGGGTAAGGGTCTCGTCGACGTTGCGCACCTTGAACAGGAGCTTCAACGGGTCGGGTTGCGTGTATTGCACCGCTGATTTGACTTCGACTAGGTTCGTGTCGGCGGTCAATATGCTTTCTTCGTCGGTCACGCTGTATAGGTGCGATACGTTGACGGTGATCTTCCGTTCGATCGGCCACGGCCAATGCCAGTTGTAGCCGGGACCTGTGGTCTGGATGTACTTGCCGAAACGCAGAATGACCGCGCGCTCCTGCGCATCGACCCGATACAAGCCGCTGCCGATCCAGAGCGCGCCGATCAGCACCAGCGCGGTCGCGAGGCCCTTTTCCAGCACCGCGTGAGTCTTCTGTCCGCCGCCGTTGCCGGCGCTGCCCTTGTGGCCGAACAGGTTCGCGATCCACCGTTGGATATTGCGCAAAATCTCGTCCAGATCATGCGGCGGCTTCTGGCGATTCCAGGGGTTGCGCTTTTCGCCGGGGTCGTTCCAAGCCATCGTTATGCCTGTTGGGTGGGGTTGATAATTTGCGCGCGAGCCGGGCATTTTAGGCAGACGCCGCGCCGCTCACAAGCCGCTTAAGCGACTCGTTTTTCTTCCAGCGAGTCGCCGGGCACGGCCGCGCTCTCGACGAGCTCGACGCCGGAACGCCCCGTGAGCGCCGCAATCTCGCTCATTTCCAGCTCCACGTCGATGTCCCAGCCACCGTCGTCGCGCTGAAGTTCGCGGCGCACGGCGTTGCGCTGATACAAAAGAGACCTGAGCGCTGCCGCCGCGAGACCGATGCGCAGCGTGCGCTTGACCAGATTGGGGCGCACGCAGCGCGCGATTCCCTCGCGCAATTCATCCAAGCCGGCGCCGCCCGCCGCGGACACCCAGGCGAGCGCCGGCCGCGCGTCGGCGCCATCCTCCGCGCGCGGCGTCTCACCGGTCAGATCGATCTTGTTGAACACCAAGAGTTCGCGCACTTCGCCCGCGCCGATTCCGCGGAGCACTTCGCGGACCTGCGCAATGCGGTCGCTGCGCATCGCATCGGCGGCGTCGATCACATGCAGCAACAAATCGGCCTCGCGGGCTTCCTGCAGCGTCGAGCGGAATGCGGCGACGAGTTCATGCGGCAACTCGCGCACGAAGCCGACCGTGTCGGCGAGCACGACCTCACCGATGCCTTCAAGCTCCATGCGGCGCACCGTTGGATCGAGCGTGGCGAACAATTGGTTCGCGACGTACGTCGCGGAGCCCGTGAGCGCGTTGAACAACGTGGATTTGCCGGCGTTGGTATAGCCCACGAGCGCGACCGTCGGAACGGGGACCTCGCGCCGGACGCGGCGGCCGGTATCGAGCTGGCGCGCGAGCTTCTCGAGGCGCGCACGCAGCGTTCGAATCCGCTTGCCGATGAGGCGCCGGTCGGTTTCCAGCTGTGTCTCGCCGGGACCGCGCAGGCCGATGCCACCCTTCTGCCGCTCGAGATGGGTCCAGCCGCGCACCAGCCGCGTGGACATGTGGGTCAATTGAGCGAGTTCGACCTGGAGCTTACCCTCGAAGCTGCGCGCACGCTGCGCGAAGATGTCGAGAATCAGGCCGTTGCGGTCCAATACTCGGCGATTCGTGAGCTTCTCGAGGTTGCGCTCCTGGCTCGGGCTCAATGCCTGATCGACGAGTACCAGGTCGGCCCCGCTTTGCTCGGCGCACGCTTTGATTTCCTCGGCTTTTCCGGAACCAACGAAATATTTCGGATCGGGCCGCGGCCTCGTCGCGAGCACGAGGCCGACGCGGTGCGCGCCCGCCGAGGCGGCGAGTGCTTGGAATTCGGACACGTCGGCCGGGTCGACCGGATGACCGATGCCGACGCCGACCAATACGGCGCGCTCGCCGCGCCCGGGGCGCTCAAACAATGGGAGTGCGCCTACCGGTCACTCGACGATCGCCGGTTCCGTGACTTCCCCATCCTCACCCGTCGGCAAGCGGACGTTGCGCGCCGGAACGACGGTGGAAATCGCATGCTTGTAAACCATCTGACTGACGCTGTTTCTGAGCAGCACGACGAACTGGTCGAACGAATCGATCTGTCCTTGCAGCTTGATGCCGTTCACCAGATAAATCGATACGGGCACCCGTTCCTTGCGCAGGGCATTCAAAAAAGGGTCCTGCAGAGACTGACCACGGGCCATGAGTGAAGCTCCTTGTTTTTTAATGTCGTTTAACCTGTCGTGTCACTTCCCTACGGCACGAGGAAAATCGCTTGGAATCGTAGCACAGCGATGCCGCGTACGGTTAAGCGTGTGACCACACTGTAATCATCTATTTGACGGCGAATCATCCATTTTCAAGGCGCGCCATGCTGCGCTCGAGTGCATCGCCAATCGACTGCGCCGCGTCCGGGTGCGTCGGATCAAACCACGCGGCATCGGTTCGGCGCCGCAGCCAAGTCAACTGCCGCTTCGCCAGTTGCCGCGATGCCGCAACGGCCTTCTCCGTCGCCTGCCGCAGCGTCGATTCGCCTGTCAAGTACTGCCATATCTGGCGATATCCGACCGCGCGCATCGCCGGATGTTCCCCGGACAGGTCGCCGCGGCGATGGAAACCGCGCACCTCCTCCAAAAGCCCGGCCGCCAGCATCGCGTGGAAGCGCCGTTCGAGCGAAGCGTGCAGGACGGCGCGCATTTGCGGAGCGAGCGCCAATTCTATGACCGCGGCATCGGCGAGCGCCGTTCGGCGCCGGCTCTGCAAAGCGGTAATCGTTTCGCCGGTGAGCCTGTGGACCTCGAGCGCACGCTGAATGCGCTGGGGGTCGTTGACGTGAATGCGCGCCGCGGCGAGCGGGTCGACGCGCGCCAATTGCGCGTGCATCGCGGCCCAGCCCGCGCTCGCGGCCATCGCGTCGATCTCGGCGCGCAACGCAGGATCCGCCTCCGGCAAGTCCGCGATCCCCGCGGTCAGCGCGTGGAAATACAGCATGGTTCCGCCGACCAGCAAGGGCCACCGGCCGCGCGACCAGATGTCCTCAATCGCGCGTTCGGCGTCGCGGACGAATTCGCCCACCGAATAACTCGTCGCGGGATCACGAATGTCGACGAGGTGATGGACGATGCGCGCGCGCATCTCGGCGCTCGGCTTTGCGGTGCCGATATCCATCCCGCGGTAAACGAGCGCCGAATCGACGCTGATGATCTCGACCGGAAATCTCTCCGTCAGGCGGATCGCGAGGTCCGACTTGCCGGCGCCCGTCGGTCCCATCAGCAATACGGCCGGGCGTCGCATCAACGACCGCGCAGGAACAGCCGGTCCAGATCGGCCAAGGACAGGCGCACCCAGGTCGGGCGCCCGTGGTTGCATTGATCCGCGCGGTCGGTGCGCTCCATCTCGCGCAGTAGAGCGTTCATCTCGGGCAGCGTGAGATTGCGCTGCGCGCGCACCGCTGCGTGGCAGGCCATCGTCGCGATACGCCGATTGACGGCTTCCTCGACGCGGCGCGAGCGCTCGCCCTCGGTCAATTCCGCGAGCACGTCGCGCACGATACCCGCCGGATCGTCCGCGGCGAGCAAGACAGGCACCGCGCGCAGCGCAAGGTCGGACGGTCCCGCGCGCGTCAGTTCGAACCCCAGTGCGGCGAATTCCTCCTGGTGGACCTCGGCGGCGTCCGCTTGCGCGGCATTGACCCGGATGATTTCGGGCACGAGCAGCTGCTGGCGCGCGGTCTCCCCCGCCAACAATTTCTTCATGCGTTCGTAGAGTACGCGCTCGTGCGCGGCGTGCATGTCCACGAGCACGATGCCGCGCGCCGATTGCGCGAGAATGTAGACGCCGTGCAATTGCGCGATCGCAACCCCCAGCGGCGCTTCGTCGTCGGCCGGCGGCGCCGCGGCGCCAGCCCGCGCCCCCCCCGCTTGCAGAGCGCTCTGCGCGCCGCGAAGCGCGGCCGCATCGAACGGCGTCGGCGTCGGTTCCGGGAGACTGAAATACGCTTGGTGCGGCGCGCGCACCGCGGCGTGCAGCGCGGCGCCGGTCAGCCAATCCGCTGCGCCGCTGCCCATCGACTGCGCGGTCGGGCGCGTTTCGGCGAGCGCGCGCTCGACAGTGCGCAACACGAAATCGTGAATTCGCCGCGGGTCGCGGAATCGCACTTCGAGCTTCTGCGGATGCGCGTTGACGTCGACCGTCGCCGGATCGATCTCGAGGTACAGGAGATATGCCGGAAAGCGCCCATGGAACAGGACGTCCTGGTATCCGAGGCGAACGGCGCTCGCGAGCAATTTGTCGCGCACGAACCGGCCGTTCAAGAAAGCGTATTGCATGTCGGCCTGGCCGCGCGAGAACGTCGGCAGGCCGAGCCATCCGGACAAGCGCAGATTCTCGGTCTCGTGGCACAGCTCGAGTACGTGCGATGCGAACTCCTCGCCGCAAATCCGCGCGACCCGTTGCAGCCGCTCCGCCGGCGATCGTGCCGGCGGCAGCGCCCAAACGGTCTTGCCGTTGTGCACGAGCGTGAAAGCGACCTCGAAGCGCGACAATGCGAGCCGCTCCAGCATGCGCAGCGCATGCTGGAACTCGGTTTGCTCGGAGCGCAGGAACTTGCGCCGCGCCGGCACGTTGGAGAACAGCTGGCGCACCTCGACGCTCGTCCCGGCGGGGTGTGCCGCGGGCGCGGCCGCCGCCGCCCGCGCAGCGCGCGCCTCGACCATCCAGCCGCGGTCCGCGCCGGGCGTACGCGACGTGATCGTAAGCCGCGAAACCGATGCGATCGAGGGCAGCGCCTCGCCGCGAAAGCCCAAGCTCTCGACGCGCTCCAAATCCCCGAGCGAGGAAATCTTGCTGGTCGCGTGGCGCAGGAGCGCGAGAGCGATTTCGTCCGGCGGGATGCCGCGGCCGTCGTCGCGGACTCGGATCAGCGCGGCGCCGCCGTGTTCGAGTTCCACGTCGATGCGTGTAGCGTCCGCATCGAGCGCATTCTCGACCAATTCCTTGATGACGGACGCCGGCCGCTCGATGACCTCGCCGGCGGCGATTTGGCTGATCAGCTCATCGGGTAGGACGTGGATGGACACAGGGACCTCGCGAACCGTTTATGTTCGCATATTGTCCCGCCGAACACCCCGGGTTCGAACGCCGGAGCTGCAGGCCGGCGCCGAAGCGCCTATCGGCCGGCGCCGCCCGCGGGCGGTTGCGGCGCCGAGCGCGCGGCGGCGAGCTGCGCGATGCGCGTGCCGGCAGGCGGATTCGCGTAGAAGTAATTGCGTACGCCTGCGAGGATCGCGTCGGCGAGCTTGGCTTGCTTCGCGTGGGTGCGCAAACGCAGCTCTTCGCGTGGATTGGAGATATACGCCGTCTCGACGAGCATCGACGGAATATCGGGCGATTTCAGTACGACGAACCGCGCCTGCTGCACTTGATGCTTGCGGATCTCGCCGACCCGGTTCAGCGCCTGTAATACGCGCTGCGCCGCCGCCTCGCTCGCGGTCAGCGCGGCCGACTGCGATAGATCGAGCAGGACGGAGGCCAGCACCGGACCCTTGTTTTCGAGTGAAACCCCGCCAACGAGGTCGGACTGGTTTTCCCGCTCCGCGAGCCAGCGCGCCGCCTCGTCGCTCGCGCCGCGCTGCGACAGGATGTAGACCGACGAGCCGTCGACGCTGCGGTCGCGAATCGAGTCGGCGTGAATCGACACGAACAAATCCGCGTCGTGCGCGCGCGCACGGCGCATGCGGTCGCGCAGCGGCACGAAGTAATCGCCGCCCCGCGTCATGTAGGCGTGCATGCCGGGCTGCGCATTGATGCGCGCGGCGAGATCCTTGCCGATCGCGAGCACGACGTCTTTCTCACGTGTTCCGTACATGCCGATCGCGCCCGGGTCCTCGCCTCCGTGGCCGGGATCGATCGCAATGACCAAATCGCGCGCGCGCGGCGGCGCATGCGCGACCTTCACCGGCGATTCCGCCCGCGCGGCTTTGCTCAAATCGAGTACCAAACGGTAGCCGTAGTCATCGTTCGGCGGGCTCAGGAAACTCTTTGCGCTCGCGGCCGCCGCAAGATCGAGGACGATCCGCAGTTGCCCGTTCCCGTGCGGCGCGATGCGCACCTCTTTGACGATGCCCGCCCCGGTGCGCACCCGGCGTGCGCCCGGCCCAAGCCGCGCCGCCGGCAGGTCCAGCACGACGCGGTTCGGATTGCGCAGCAGGAACAGGCTATGCGTCGTCCGGCCCGACAAATCGAGGACGACGCGCGTGCTGTCCGGGCCCGCCCATAGCCTTATATGCCGGATGTCGACCGCAAGCGCAGGTCCCGCCAGCGTCGTCGCGAGCAGCACAATTCCGGCCAGGCGCTGGCACATTGATCTCATGGCGCCACAAGTTAACGCCGATGGAGAGTGTTTTTCAAGTCAAATTAGATAGATAGGGTACTAATCTACTGTCTGACACTAGGTTTCGCATCCAAGCTTCGCCGCTGGCGCTGCAGCCCTGCACGCGCGCGCCGCGCCCAGAGCCCGCATCTTCGAGCGCCACCATCAAGTCGGCGGCCGGCACTGCCGCCTCGCCGCGCTCCGGCCACTCGATCAGGATCAGATGTCCGGGCGAGAGGTAGTCGCGCAGCCCGAGTCCCTCCAAGTCGGCGCCACCGCGCAAGCGATACAGGTCGACGTGCACGCAAGTCGCAACGCCCGTCGGGTAGATTTCCATCAGCGTATAGGTCGGGCTGCGGATCCGCGACGCGACGCCGAGCGCCTGCAGCAGCCCGCGCGCGCAACTGGTCTTGCCGGCGCCGAGGTCGCCGCACAAATGGACGACGACGCCTGCGGAGGCTGCGCCCGGGAACGCGAGTGCGAGCGCGGCGCCGAGTTCCGCGGTGGCGCCGGCATCGGGCAGATGAAGATTCATGGCGTGCATATGTTAGGTGCGGCAGAGGCTCCTTAGGCATTATAAGGGCGTGAACTCCGACAACGCCCCGGATCGCACGGCGCTCGCCGCCGACCTCAAACGTTGGAGCGCGCAATTGGGCTTCACCGGAACCGGCATCGCGCGCATTGACCTCCCGGCCGACGAGGCCCATTTCCTCGATTGGCTGCGCCGCGGCTTCGCCGGCGAAATGAGTTACATGTCCCGCCATGGAACCAAGCGCACGCGTCCGCAAGAGCTGGTGCCCGGCACCGTCAGCTGCATCGGCGTACGCATCGACTATTGGCCGCGCGCTGCGGCCGACGCGCACGCCACGCTCGCCGACCCGGCGCTCGCATACATCTCCCGTTATGCATTGGGACGCGATTATCACAAGGTCGTTCGCGCGCGCCTGCAGGCGCTGTGCACGCGGCTCGCCGCGGCCGTCGGTCCGTTCGGCTATCGGGTATTCGCCGACAGCGCGCCGGTGCTCGAAAAGGCGCTCGCGCGCAACGCAGGCCTAGGCTGGATCGGCAAGCACACGAACCTGATCGATCGCCACGCGGGCTCGTATTTCTTCCTCGGGGAAATCTATTGCGATCTGGATTTGCCGGCCGACGGCGCCGCCAGCGCGCACTGCGGCACCTGCAGCGCATGCCTTCCGGCCTGCCCGACAGGCGCCATCGTCGCGCCCTACCGATTGGACGCGCGGCGCTGCATTTCCTACCTGACGATCGAATTGGCCGGACCGATTCCGGTCGAATTCCGCCGCGCGATCGGCAATCGAATCTACGGCTGCGACGATTGCCAGCTGGCATGTCCGTGGAACAAGTTCGCGCGGCCGACGCGCGAGCCCGCCTTTGCGCCGCGGCACGGCCTCGATCGCGCGGCGCTCCTCGATCTATTTTCCTGGAGCGAACGCACGTTCCTCTCGAACACGGAAGGCAGCGCGATCCGCCGCATCGGCTATCAGCGCTGGCTGCGCAACATCGCGGTCGCGCTCGGCAACGCCCCGCGCGCGGATAGCGTCATCGCGGCGCTGCGCACGCGCGCGGCGGATGCGTCGGATCTCGTGCGCGAACACATTCTCTGGGCGCTCGCCGAACAGGAGTCAAAAGCGCCAGATCAAGCGGCAGCCGGGTGAGCGCGCGGCCGCCGGAATCACCGGGTCGCGCGTACGGTCCTGGTCAGTCCGCCGGCAACAGGCTGCTGCCGGTCGGGTTGAAAAAATGCCGGCCCGATCGTGTCTTGACGATCTGGGCGAACAGTTGCCGATAGTCCGCCTCGTTGCCGACCGGGTCGATCGACGCCGAGTTCACGATCAATAGCGGCGCTTCATCGTAACTGTGAAAGAAGCGCGCGTACGACTCCGTGATTCTCTCGAGGTAATCGCGTTGAATGAACTGCTCGTAGCGGATGCCGCGCTTCGCGATCCGGTCGAACAGGACATCGACCGGCGCCTGCAGGTATACGACCAGATCCGGCCGCGGCGCGTCCACGACGACACGCTCGTAGACGCGATCGTAGAGCGCGTATTCCGCATCGTCGAGCGTCACGCGTGCGAACAGGCGGTCCTTGTCGAGCAAATAATCCGCAACCCGCACCGCATCGAACAAATCCGCCTGGCGCACTTCCTCCAGTTGGCGCGCGCGCTGAAACAGGAAGAACAACTGCGCCTGGAACGCAGCGGCGCGCGGATTGCGGTAGAAACGCTCCAGAAACGGATT
>DAIDVO010000023.1 GCA_027456085.1 Steroidobacteraceae bacterium
CCGCGCCGGCGAGCGCGCCGATCGGCGCGCCTAGCCAAACCACCGTCATCGCCGAAGCGCGTTGTTCGGCCGGGTAATAATCGCCGAGGAGCGACGCGACCGGCGGGCCGAACCCCGCGTCGCCGATGCCGACGCCAATCCGGCACAGCATCAATGTCAAGAAATGCCGCGCACGGGACGCGAGCGCGCCGAAAACCGAGAACACCGCGATCGAGACCGCGATGATGCGCACGCGGTTGCGTTTCTCCGCCAAGCGCGCGATCGGCAAACCGAGCAAGGTGTAGAAAATCGCGAAGCCTAAGCCTAAGATCATGCCGAGTTCGGTGTCGCTGAGCGCGAGATTGCGCTTCAGCGCCGGTGCGATCGCCGCGAGACCCTGCCGATCGGCGAGATTCAATATGTTCATCAGCAAGAGGATGAACAGCATCCATGCGCGATAGCCCCGGGAGACGCCGTCCGCGGCGCCGCTCGCCGCCCGGCTCACAACCCAAACACGCGTTCAGCGTTTCCTTGAAAGAACGCCTTCTTGTCCTCGAGCGGCATCGCCATCGCGTCCCGGGCGGCGACCTCTTCCGGCTGGTATTGGTAGGGATAGTCCATCGCGTACATGATGCGGTCCGCGCCGAGCGTGCTCTTGCAGAACTGAATTGCGGGCTCCCACGCCATGCCCGAAAAGGTCACGTAGATGTTGCGCTTGAAGTATCCGGAAATCGGCAGCGCGAGAGGCTTTAGGAAATAATAGCGGCCTGAGCGCAGCCCGGCGGCATGCATGTAATCGAGCCGGTAGGCCCAATAAGGCAGTGCCTCGCCGCCGTGGCCGACGATGAATTTGAGCTTCGGGAATCGGTCGAACAGCCCCATGACGATCAGGCGCAGCAGGTGCAGGCCCGTATCCACGCCGAAACCGAACACCGCGCCATCGAGCCCGCGCTCGAGCAGCGGACCGATCAGGCCCTTCGAAGGACCTTGCGGGTGTAGGTACACGGGCGTGTTCAAGGCCTCGGCGGCCTCGAAAATCGGCCAATATTTTTGCGCGTCGGTATATTCGCCGCGGACATGCCCGTTGAGAATGACCGCTTTGAAGCCGAGCGCATGGCCGCGTTCGATCTCCTTCGCCGACCACGCCGCGTCCTGCGGCGCAATCGCCGTCATGCCGACGAAGCGCGCGGGGTGCCGCCCGCAGGCGGCCGCGAGCCGGTCGTTGGCGTCGACGGTCAAGCCCCTGGCTTCATCGGCCGCAAAGACATGCGTACCCGGCGCCGTCAGCGCGATGATCGCCTTGTCGATGCCGGCGGCATCCATGTCGCCGATCCGGCGCTCATCCAGATCTTGCAGGCGTTCGACGATCGATGTCGCGCGTGCCGACGGCGACCCCGCATAGAACCCCCACAGGCTGACGAATCCCGGATCGTCGACGCCCGCCGCGATCAATCGCTTGTACGCGTTCAGCACGTCGGCCGTAATGAACGCTTCCTCGGTCGCGATGCGCAAGTAACCTTGGGCGCCGCCGGTCTTCAACTCATTCATCGTTTCTCCTCTCGTCGACGCCGAACGCGGTCCGGCTACGCCTGATGAATGGCCTTCAGCACCATGCAGGCTTCCAAGCCTTCCGGTCCATCCTCGGAGCCATGGCCCGAATCCTTGACGCCGCCGAACGGCGAATCCGCGCCGCCGATCATCGTCGTATTGATGCCGACCATGCCGCTCTCGATCGCATCGCCGAGCAGCAGCGCGCGCCGGCCGTTTTCCGTGAAGCAATAGGCCGCGAGGCCGTACGGCAGGCGATTCGCCTGTTCGATCGCCTCATCGAAGGTCTTGAACGGGCGCATCAGCGCGATCGGCCCGAACGGCTCCTCGTTCATCACGCGCGCATCCAGCGGCACGTCGCAGAGCACGGTTGGCCGGAAGAAGAAGCCCGCCGCGGCCGATCCGCCGCCGCGCTCGCCGCCGGCGGCGACGCGCGCGCCGCGCTTCACCGCATCCGCGACGAACGATTCGACCGCCTCGGGCCGGCGCGGATTCGCCATCGGGCCGACCTGATTCGAAGCTTCGAGGCCGCTGCCGACCGCGAGTTTGCCGGCACGATCCGCGAACTCGTTGACGAAGCGATCGTAGATCCCTTCCTGGATGTAAAACCGCGTCGGCGACACGCACACCTGTCCGCAGTTGCGGAACTTGTGCGGCACCAGCAGGTCGAGCGCGCGGCCGAGATCGGCGTCGTCGAAGACCAGCACCGGGCCATGTCCGCCGAGTTCCATAGTCGTGCGCTTCACGCCGTCGGCGGCAAGTTTCATCAAATGCTTGCCGACGGCTACCGAACCCGTGAAGCTCACCTTGCGTATCACCGGCGAGGCAAGCAGATGGCGCGAGACCTGGTCGGGCACGCCGAACACGCAGGTCGCAACCTCCTTCGGCAATCCCGCATCCAGCAGGCAATTGAGCACCTCGATCGCCGAGCCGGGCGCTTCCTCGGGCGGCTTGATGATGATCGAACAGCCCGCGCCGATCGCTGCGCCGAGCTTGCGCGCAGGATTGCCGATCGGGAAATTCCAAGGGCAGAATGCGGCGACCGGACCCACCGGCTCCTTGACGACGCGTGACAGCATCCCGGCCGGACGCACGAGGACGCGGCCATAGACGCGAAACACCTCGGCGGAATAAAAGTCGAACAGGTTTGCGGCCATCATCAATTCACCACGCGCCTCGATCAGCGTCTTGCCTTCCTCGAGCGTCGCGATCGCGGCTATTTTGTCGATTCTTTCGCGCAGCAGCCGCGCCGCGCCGGCGAGCACGCTGCTGCGCTCCTGGGCGGAGCGCGCGCGCCAGATTCGATAGCCGCGCGCCGCCGTGTCCAAGGCCCTATCGAGGTCCGCCGGCGTCGCGAGCGGCAGTTCGCCGAGCGCCCGGCCCGTCGCCGGATTGATGACCGTGTGCGTCCTTCGGCCGGCCGCGCCGATGCGCTCACCGTCGATGTAGAGTGCGAGCGAAGTCTCGTAAGCTTGTGACATTGAAATCCTGTTCCTCATGTCGGGACGCTGGGTCCTGAGAATACACGCGCCCGCGCCATGCACTCAGCCGAGAGTGAAATGGACTGCGCGCTAGCCGAGCGCCGCCGCGACCGCCTGGTGCAGGCGGCCGTTGCTCGCAAGCACGGAAGTCGTGGCGAGCGTGACGGCGCCCCCGCGCAGGTCCGTGAACCGGCCGCCGGCTTCGGTGACGATCGCGACCGCGGCCGCGATGTCCAGGATGTTCACGTCGCTTTCGACGACGACGTCGATTTTCCCGGCGGCAAGCAGGTGGTAATGGAGGAAGTCGCCGTAGCCGCGGATGCGGCCGACACGTGCGACGAGGGCGCCGTAGGCCGCCCATCCGGCGCCGCTCGCGAGGCTCTTGAGATTGCCCGAGGAAAGCGCCGCCGATTCGATCGACGCGACGTCGCTGACCGCCAGACGTTTGCCGTTGAGGTACGCCCCCCGGCCGCGCTCCGCGTAGGCGAGTTCGCCGTAGACCGGTGCGCTGGAAACGCCGAGCACGATCTCGCCGCGCCGCATCAGCGCGATTTGCGTCGAAAACATCGGGTATTCGCGCACGAACGCCTTGGTGCCGTCGATAGGATCGACGAGCCATAAGGATTCGGCGCCGACGCCGCGCGAGCCCGTCTCCTCGCCGAAGAATCCGTACGCGGGAAAGCGCGCCTCCAGGATTTCGCGAATCGCGATTTCGCAGCGCACGTCCGCGTCGGTGACCGGCGACTTGTCCTCCTTCAGCCGAATCTCGAGGTTGCGCTGATAGAGAGACCGCGCGATCGCCGCGGCCTCCGCGGCGGCGTCGAGCGCCGCCTGCAATTCGGGCGAAGCTGTCATCATCGGACTCCGGTCGATATTGAAACGGGGCTTACCTTGACAGAAACCTTGCGCGCCGCCTACCGTCGCAGCCCGAGGTCTGAAAGCGAGCACTTCATGGGTCACCGACTGAGTAAAATCTATACCCGCACGGGCGACGCGGGAAGCACGGGCCTCGGCGACGGCTCGCGCGTGCCGAAGGACAGCTTGCGCGTAGAGGCCTACGGTACCGTCGACGAGACGAATTCCGCGGTCGGACTGGTTCTCGCCGCCGCGGGATTGCCGGAGCATGTCCGGCGCTGCCTGACCGCGATACAGCACGATTTATTCGATCTCGGCGCGGAACTGTGCATACCGGGGCACCGCGTCATCGGCACTGCGCATATCGAGCGGCTGGAAATGGAACTCGACGCGCTCAACGCGGCGCTGCCGCCGCTGAAGGAGTTCATTTTGCCGGGCGGGGGACCCGCGGCGGCCGCGTGCCACATGGCGCGCACGATCTGCAGGCGCGCCGAACGGCGCGGCTGGTCGCTCGCGCGCGAAGAGGCCGTCGCGGCCGAAGCGCTGATCTACTTGAACCGCCTGTCGGATTTTCTGTTCGTCGCGGCGCGCGTATTGGCGCGCCACGAAAGCGGCGGCGAAGTGATCTGGCACGGAACTCAAGGCGCGGCTTAAGCGCGCTTTTTCGCGCACGCCATCGAGACGAGGCGCCGGGCGCGCGGCCAATCGAACGCCTGCCCCGGGTCGGTCTTGCGGCCGGGCGCGATATCGCCGTGGCCAACGAGCCGATCCGGCGAAAGGCTGGGATATGCAGCGCACAGTGCCGCGACGACTTGTGCGAGCAGCCGATACTGGGGATCCTCGTACGGCGTCGAATCGGTGCCTTCCAGCTCGATCCCGATCGAGAAATCGTTGCAGGCCTCGCGCCCCCGGTAGCACGACTTGCCGGCATGCCAGGCGCGATCCGTGAATTTCACGTATTGAGTGATGTCTCCGCCGCGCCTGATCAAGAGGTGCGCGGAAACGCGCGCGCCGGCCACCTCGGCAAAATATGGATGCTCTTCCGGCGCAAGCGTATTAGTGAATAGCCGATCGATCCAGGGGCCGCCGAACGCGCCCGGCGGCAAACTGATACCGTGGACGACGATCAGATCCGGGGCGACGTTTGGCGGCCGCGCGTCGAAATTCGGCGATGCGACCTGGGCAACGCCGTACATCAGGCCGGCGGCGGCGTCGATGCGCAATCCCGGCAAGTGCAATGTCGTTTTCTGCAATCACCCCTCCCCAGGCGCCTACCTGCGCGGCTAGCATATGCGACAATGCCCGCGAAAATGAATTCGGGCTCCGAAAGCGGCCATCCCGCCGCACTCACCCCCGCCCAGACGCTCGCCGACCGGGATTTGCGGGTCGTCTGGCATCCGTGCACGCAGATGAAGGACCACGAGACGCTGCCGCCGATCGCGATTCGACGCGGCCATGGCGCCTGGCTGGAGGACTTCGACGGCAAGCGCTACCTGGACGCCGTGAGTTCCTGGTGGGTCAATCTGTTCGGGCACGCGAATCCGCGCATAGCCGCCGCTCTGCAGGATCAGGCCGAGACGCTGGAACATGTGATCTTCGCCGGATTCACGCACGAGCCCGCGGTGCGGCTCGCGGAACGCCTGGTCTCGATCACGCCGCCCGGTCTTTCCCGCTGCTTCTTCGCAGACAATGGATCGGCGGCCGTGGAAGTCGCGCTCAAGATGAGCTTCCACTATTGGCGCAACAAGGGCGAGACGCGCAAGACGCGCTTCATCGCGCTCGCGAACGGGTATCACGGCGAGACCCTCGGCGCGCTCGCGGTCGGCGACGTCGACTTGTACAAGTCGCTCTATGACCCTTTGTTGATGGATGTGATCACGGCGCCTTCGCCCGATTGTTACCATCGCGAATCCGGCGAGTCTTGGCAAGATTATTCGCTGCGGCAATTCGCGCACATGGAACGCCTCCTCGCCGCGCACGCGCACGAGGTGGCGGCGGTCATCGTCGAACCGCTGGTACAATGCGCCGGCGGCATGCGCATGTATCATCCGGTGTACTTGACGCGCTTGCGGGAGGCGTGCAGCCGTCACGGCGTCCATCTGATCGCCGACGAAATCGCCGTGGGTTTCGGCCGTACCGGAACCATGTTCGCGTGCGAACAAGCGAACATCTCGCCCGACTTCCTGTGTTTGTCGAAGGGCCTCACCGGAGGCTTCCTGCCGCTGTCGGTCGTTCTCACGAACGATGACGTGTATGCGGCGTTTTACGGCGAATACACGGCGTTGACCGCGTTCCTGCATTCGCACAGCTACACCGGCAACCCGCTCGCGTGCCGTGCAGCGCTCGCGACACTCGACATATTCGCGGACGAGAACACGATTCGGGGCAATGCAGCGAAGGCGCAATACCTGGGACGCCGCGCGCAAGAATTGGCCGAGCACGCGCACGTCGCCGAAGTGCGCCAGTGCGGCATGATCGTCGCCGTGGAAATCGCGAAGAACAAGGGCTCGCGCGAGCCCTATCCATGGCAGGAGCGCAGGGGCATGCGCATTTACCGCCATGCGCTCGCGCTAGGGGTGCTGCTGCGCCCGATCGGCAACGTCGTCTATTTCATGCCGCCCTATGTCGTCGATGAGGCCGAAATGGACTTGATGGTCGACGCGGCGGCCCAGGGAATCGAGCTTGCCACATGCGACTGACGCGGCTCTATGTCGATGCGCCGCTCGCCCCGGGCCGCGTCTTCGAATTGCCGGCCGAACCCGCGGCGCACCTGGCGCGCGTGTTGCGCGCCCACGCAGGCGACGCGATCGTATTGTTCAGCGGCGATGGGCGCGAATTCGACGCCGTCGTCGATTCGGTGCGCGGTGCACGCGTCGCGGTAGCGCTCCGGGACGCCCGCAGCGCCGATCGGGAATCGCCGCTCAAGCTGACGCTGCTGCAATGCGTGCCGCGCGGCGATCGAATGGATTGGATCGTCCAAAAGGCGACCGAACTCGGTGTAACGCGGATCGTGCCGGTCTTGAGCGGGCGCAGCCTCGTGCGGCTCGCAGGCAAACAGGCCGAGTCCAAGGCCGCCCACTGGCGCGCGGTTGCCGCGAGCGCCTGCGAACAATGCGGCCGCAATCGTTTGCCGACCGTCGACGCGCCGCTGTCTTTGATCGAATACCTGGGTGCGGCCGCGGCCGCCGGATTGCGCCTGGTGCTCGACCCCGAAGCCGGCATGCCGAGCTTTACCGACGGCACTGCGATCAAGATCGCAGTCGGCCCCGTAGGCGGGTTCACGGCCGGAGAGTCCGAGGCGCTGCGGGTCACGGGCTATGCAGGCATTCGTCTCGGCCCGCGGATCCTGCGCACCGAGACCGCCGCGGTCGCCGCCGTCGCGTGGCTGCAAACCCGCTTCGGCGACATGGTCAGCCGGTAACCGAGGTCTCTTCGGCGATCATTTCCTCGAGGCGCGCGAGATCCGGAATCAGCGGCGACTCGTTGACCATGCGCACCTGGCAGATGACCGGCGAGCGCTCGGCGAAGCTGCGCGACGGGTCCGGCCGGAGCACGTCGGCATTGACTCGCACGAGCTGCGGAAACCCCTGGGTCAGCATGCCGAAGTAGCCGGCCTGGAGCTTCCCTTCGGTAGCGTGAAATACGACGATGCGCGTGCGGCCGGAGATGCTCGGCACGGCCTGGCCGAGCGCGCCCTCGAACGACACGACCGGAACGTCCTGGCCGCTCCAGCTCACGAGTCCCAGATGCCAGGGCGGTGCGTTGGCCATGTCGGCCGGGGTCTGATAGCCGATGACTTCGGCGACGCAGGCGCGCGGCACGATCAAGCGCTCGCCGACCAACGGCACCAGCAAGCTGTAGAGTTCGTCGCGCAGGCCGGACATGTCGCTGTTCAACGCGCCGCTGCGCGGCGGCGGTTGACGAGCGGCTCGATCGCGTCGAGCAGCTGGCTTTCCTGGTACGGCTTGCCGAGATAGTCGTCGACGCCGAGTTCGATCGCGCGGGCCCTGTGCTTCTCGCTGACGCGCGATGTGATCATGACGATCGGGATGTCCCGCAGGCGCGCATCGTTGCGCACATGGGCCGCCACCTCGTACCCGTCCATGCGGGGCATCTCGATATCCAGCAAAATGATGTCGGGCATGTGTTCCTGAAGCATCGATACGGCCTCGACGCCGTCCTTCGCGGTCAAGACGCGCATGCCGTTGCGCTCCAGGAGTCTTTGCGTGACGCGGCGCACGGTGATGGAATCATCGACCACGAGAGCGAACGTGCGGCGGTCGCGCTGATCGAGCGCCGCCGTATCGGCCGGCCTGGATCTCCACTCCGAGCGCACCAGCGAGCCCATGTCGAGAATGATGACGACACGGCCGTCGCCGAGAATCGTCGCTCCGGCAATGCCGCGTATCGCGGAAATCTGCGGTCCCAAGGATTTCACGACGATTTCGCGGCTGCCGACGAGTTCGTCGGTCACCAGCGCGGTCGAGTGTTCGCCCGCGCGTATCAGCACGACCGACATGGATACGTC
>DAIDVO010000024.1 GCA_027456085.1 Steroidobacteraceae bacterium
ATTCTGCACCGTCGAATATTTGATCGAGGCCTTTTCATGCGCCACAAGTTCAACCACCGCAGCATGAAGCTGGTTCTTGTCACGGATCGGCGCGGTGCAGCCCTCGAGATAGCTGACATAGCTGCCCTTGTCGGCTACGATCAGCGTGCGCTCTAACTGGCCGGTCTTTGCGGCATTGATGCGGAAATACGTCGACAGTTCCATCGGGCAGCGCACGCCGGCCGGCACGTAGACGAAGGACCCGTCGGAGAAGACGGCGGAATTCAGCGCGGCGAAGAAATTATCGCCCGCCGGCACGACGCTGCCGAGGTAGCGTTCGATGAGCTCGGGATGCTTGTGGACGGCTTCCGAGAACGAACAGAAAATGACGCCCGCCTTGGCGAGCTTGTCCTTGAAGGTCGTCGCCACCGAAACGCTGTCGAATACCGCGTCGACCGCGACGCCGGCCAGGCGCGCGCGTTCGTGCAGCGGAATGCCGAGCTTCTCGTATGTCGCGAGCAGCTTCGGATCGACTTCGTCGATGCTCTTGGGCGCATCCTTGGGCGCGCGCGGCGCCGAATAATAGGAAATGTCCTGGTAGTCGATCGGTGTGTACTTGACGGCGGCCCATGCGGGTTCGCGCATGGTTTGCCAGTGGCGAAACGCCTTCAAGCGCCAGTCGAGCAGGAACTGCGGCTCCTCCTTCTTGCGCGAGATCGCCGCTACGACCGATTCGTCGAGCCCCGGCGGCAGGCTGTCCGATTCGATGTCAGTGACGAAGCCGTGCCGGTATTTCTGGCCGAGAAGGGCTTCGACGTCCTGAGTTTTGCTTGACACGATGGTTCCGGTGTATGGGGTTGCGTGAGCGGCGTCTCTACGGGTGCGCGGCGCGAACGCGGATTTCCGAGGCGAGCGCGGCGACGCGGACCGAGGCCGAGTCCAGGCCTGCGAGCTGCTGTAGGGTGACGTCGTCGAGAGCGCGGCGAATCGCTGCGTTGATGCGTTGCCAGGCGCCGCCGACGCGGCAAAGCCGCTCAATCCCGCATTGGCTCGAGGCCGCGCTGCACTCGGTGATCGCTATCGGTCCTTCGAATATGTCGAGTATCTGCGCCGCGGTGATCAATTCCGGCCGGCGGGCGAGGCGATAGCCGCCGTGCGCGCCGCGCGAGGAAATCACCATGCCCGCGCGCTGCAGTTCCTTCAGCACTTTGCTCACCGTCGGCAAATTCAGCCGCGTGCGGTCCGCGAGCTCGGCCGCGGCCTGGTGGCGCGCCGCGTCCGCGGCCAGCGTTGCCAGTACGACCGTCGCATAATCCGTCAATTTGGCCATGCGCAACATGACGATTCAGCCTTTGGCCCGGCGGGCCCTGCCGCGGGCGGTAAAAATATCCATGTAGGACGATTTTAGTCCTATTTGAGCGGTCATGCCACTCCGGCATGCTGCGAATGGCGTCGCGGCGCGCGATCATTGCGATTTTGTTATCCTTGGCGCCGCGAACCGAACGGATCGGCGCGCGGCGGGTCTTATCCGTCAATGTGACGTGCCGGTCAATTATCTTTCGACATTCAAGCGGTGCCCGTGCGCGTAAGTCGCGGGCACCTTACAGCGACGCCAGTGAATCAAACTTCCTCCATCATCGAAATTCGCAATTTGCGCTATGCGGCGCACGGCCATCCTATTTTCGAAGATTTGAGCATCGACTTTCCGTCCGGCCGCGTCTCCGCGGTCATGGGGCCGAGCGGAACCGGCAAAACGACGCTGCTGCGGCTGATCACGGGCCAGGCCAGGGCCGACGCCGGCACGATCCGAGTCGCGGGCTCGTCGCTCGCGGAGCTTTCACGCGATGAGTTGTACGTGCTGCGCGGGCGCATGGGCATGCTGTTTCAGAACGGTGCGCTGTTGACCGACATCAGCGTGTTCGAGAACGTCGCCTTCCCGCTGCGCGAGCATACAAAATTGCCCGAGCGGCTCATCCGCCAGATCGTGCTGACCAAGCTGCAGGCTGTCGGCTTGCGCGGCGCGGCGGAGTTGATGCCTGCGGAGTTGTCCGGCGGAATGGGCCGGCGCGTCGCGCTCGCGCGCGCGATCGTCATGGATCCGGAGATTCTGATCTATGACGAACCGTTCGCCGGCCTGGATCCGATTTCGATGGGCGTCATCCTGCGCCTGATCCGGCGTCTGAACGACGCTCTCGGCTTGACGAGCATCGTCGTCTCGCACGACGTGCACGAGATATCTTCGGTCGCGGACGTCGTTTATCTGCTGTCGGGCGGCAAAGTCGTCGCGCAGGGAAGCCCGCAAGAGCTGCATTCCAGCAAATCGGAGATCGTCAAGCAGTTCGTCGGCGGGCTTGCGGACGGGCCCGTGCCGTTCCACTATCCCGCGCCCGATTACTTTGGCGCGTTGCTCGCCCGCGACGGAGACTCTTAGACGTGTTTGCCGACCTTTGGATGGGCCTGGTCGAATCGCTCGTGCGACTCGGCGATATCGTCCGATTCCTGCTGCGTCTGATCGCACAGGTGCCGCGCGCATTGCCGCGTTTTCAACTGATCATTGACCAGGTCTACAACGCGGGCGCGCTCTCGCTCGTCATCATCATGCTGTCCGGACTGTTCGTCGGCATGGTGCTGGGGCTGCAGGGCTTCCAGCTCCTGCAGCGATTCGGTTCCGAGGAGGCGCTCGGAACCGCCGCGGCGATAGGCCTCGTCAAGGAACTGGGGCCGGTGGTCACGGCGCTCCTGTTCGCCGGCCGCGCGGGCACGGCGCTCGCATCGGAACTCGGTCTCATGCGGGCGACCGACCAGTTGGCGGCGATGGAAATGATGGCGGTCGATCCGATTCGGCGCGTGGTCGTGCCGCGGTTCCTCGGCGGCGTGATCGCGATGCCGCTGCTCGCGGCGATATTCAGCCTTATCGGCATTTACGGCGCGCAGCTCGTCGGCGTGCAGATGATGCACGTCGACAGCGGCAGCTTCTGGTCGCAGATGCGCGCCTCGGTCGATTTGGCCGACATCAACGAAGGCATCGTCAAGAGCTGCGTTTTCGGCGTCGCTTGTAGTTTGATCGCGGTATATGAGGGCTACTACGCCACGCCGACGGCCGAAGGCGTCGGGGCGGCGACGACCCGCACGGTCGTCACCTCCGCGGTGGTCGTATTGTTCCTCGACTATTTGCTCACCGCATTTTTTCTGTAAGAGGGCATTTTTATGCGCAAGTCGCGCGCAATGAATCTGGGAACCGGACTCTTCGTGCTATTGGGGTTCGCCGCGCTGTTCTTTTTGACCACGCAAACGACCAGTAGCGGGATTTCTTTCCATCGCGAGCCGCGCTATCGGGTGATCGCGAAATTCGATAACATCGGCGATCTGAAAGTCGGGGCGCCGGTGTCGATGGCGGGGGTACAGATCGGACGCGTCGCGGCGATCGGATTCGATTCGCGGGACTACAAGGCGGTCGTGACGATGCGCCTGGACGCCAAGTACAATCAGATACCGACCGACAGCGACGCGAGCATCTACACGCAGGGGCTGCTCGGCGGGAAGTTCATCGGCTTGACGCCCGGCGGCGCCGAAACCTACTTGAAGAACAACGATCAGATCGACTTTACGCAGTCGGCGTTCGTGCTCGAGAATTTGATAGGGCAGTTCCTCGCCAATTTTTCGAAGAACTCGGGGGGTGGAGCCAAATCCGCCGCGCCCGGCACGGAGAAGCAGCAATGAGCCGGAAGACGCAGTCGATGAAACACGTTCTGTTCGCGCTGTGCGTCACCGCCGTTGCGGGCGGGGCGGGCATCGTCCGCGCGCTCGCCGCGACCGCGCCGGCCGCGGCGCAGGCGCCGGGACCGCAGGCGATCGTCGAGAACTCGGCCAAGCGCATGCTGACCGAGCTCGACAAGAACCGTAAAATGTACCTGGATGACCCGGTGAAGCTCGATGGCTTGGTCGCGAACGTGCTGTTGCCGAACTTCGACAGCGCCTATGCGGCGCGCCTGGTCCTCGGTCCGACGTGGCGCACGGCGACGCCCGACCAGCGCACGCGCTTCATCGACGCGTTCTACCATTCGCTGCTGCGCAATTATGGGGCCGCGCTGGTCAACTTCACGGCCGACCGCTTCAAGATTCTCCCGTACCGCGGCGACCCGAACGACACGCAGGCGACCGTACGCACCGAAGTGAAGCGCGACTCCGGCGAGCAGGTGCCGGTCAATTTCACCTTGCACAGGACGCCGGCCGGATGGAAGGCGTGGGACGTCGTCATCGAAGGGATTTCCTACGTGAAGAGTTTCCGCACGGACTTCACCTCGGAAATCCAGCAGAAGGGTCTCGATGAAGTCATTACGCGCCTCGAGCGCGAAGAGGGCGGTGCGCACAAGGCTGAACCCAAAGCCGCGGCGGGGAGCAGGAAGGGTTGAACGGCGAAACCAGTTCGGCCGCCGGCCTCACGCTGCAGGATGACGGGCGCGCGCTCGTCACCGGCGTGCTCGGCAGTGAGACGGTGGGTGCTCTGCTGACTTCCGGCAGCGCGGCGATCGTCGGCGGCCGCGCGCGCGTCGTCGATTTGTCCGGCGTTACGGGCGGCGACAGCGCCGGCCTGGCATTGTTGGTCGAGTGGTTGAGCGTCGCGCGCGGCGCGGGCCGCGACTTGCGCTATGAAAACATCCCCCAGCAGATGCAGCAGCTCGCGCGCCTGAGCGACCTCGAGGAACTCCTGCTTGGGGGCACCTGAGCCTTAAGACCCCGCGGTGCTCTAGGGCCGAGGCGCAGCGCCGCCGGCCGGTGTGTCGGCGGCGGGATCCGGCGGCGGAGCGTCGCTGTCGTCGCCGTTGCCGCCTGAAATCTTGTAGGCGCGCTGCTGCAGGTAGGCGGCGCGAATGAACGCGTAGGGGTCGAACACGCCCTTGAGCGTGCGGTCGAGCGGCAGCAGATCCGCGCGGATCTTGACGAGATGGAGTCCGTAGAGCCCGTATTTGAGATCCGTGTTGCGGATGTACTGCGTCGGATTCGAATAAGTATCGACGAGCCGCGCCGGCGCATCCCGCATATCCGACGGCCCGAGCAGCGGGAGTTCCAGGAACGGCCCCGCGTGGACGCCCCAAACCCCGAGTGTCTGCCCGAAATCCTCGTCGTTTCGGTTCATGCCGATTCGCGTCGCCGGGTCCAGCAGACCGCCGACGCCGACCGTCGAGTCCAGCAGGAACCTGCCCAAATCGCTCGCAGCGGCGCGGAATTTGCCCTGCAGGGCATCGTTGATCATGACCGTCGGCGTGTCGAGATTGGCGAAGAAATTACTGACACCGGTGCGGACCGGCTGCGGCACGATCCGCACGTAGGTATGCGCGACGGGCTTCGCGACGCCTCGGTCCAGCACGTCGTTGAACTTGTACACGCCCCGGTTCCATCGTTCGAAAGGATCCTGCGGCGAACGCGGCGCGTTCGGCGGCAGAGTCACGCAGCCGCTCAAATTGGCGGCAACGATCAGACTGAGCGCGACAAGCGCCGGGCGCGTTTTCCACAGCATCGGATTCCCCAAGCGGCTATCGGCCGTTGTCGCCGTCGCCGGCAGGCTTTGTTCGTTTCTGTTTGGCCATCGCGGACCGCACTTCCTCCAGCCTCGCGCTGAAGCGCGCGCGCTGGATCGGATTCAGATTCGGCAACGTGAGCGCGAGCGTCAGCTCGTTCGACGAGCGTCCGAGTTCGCCGTTCATGATATAAAATTCCGACATGTAATAGTACGAATCCGCGACGTCGCCGGCCGCATCCGCGGCCTTCGCGATCAATTTGGTCTGATCGGGCGTCGGTTCGACGAGATTGAACAGGTCGAGCAGCACGTGGTGCGCGCGCGCGTTTTCGCCGGCCCGCATGTAGGTCTGCGCGAGGCGGATCGTGATCGGCACGTTGCGCGGAAAGAGCCCCGCTGCTTGCTCGAGGATCGCCTGCGAGGTTTTCAGCTGCCCGTTCGCGAGATAAGCCTGGCCCAAGGCGCCGTACAGCTGTGTGATCCTCGGATAGCGATCGAGCAAAGACTTCAATTGTGCGATAGCCGGAACCGGATCCTTCGCGTAGGTCTCAGCGACGGCGAGCCCGTAGCGATCGTCGAGATCCTGGCCGCCGCCGTTTCGCTGCAGGTCCGCGTAATACTTCATCGCAGCGTGCGGGTCGCCGACGAGCGAGCGCAGGCGCTCGCGCATGAGGCCGTAACTGATCGAGTCCGTATGGCGGATGCGCCCGATCTCTGCGGCGCGGTTGCGCGCCTCGGCGATGCGGTCCGAGGTCACCGGGTGATCCAGCAGGAAGCCGATCGCCTGGATGCGGCTCGGGTTCGGGCCATTGTGCGTCAAGTTGTCGAAGAAATCAGCCATGCCGAGCGGATCGAAACCGGCGCTCGCCATCGTGTAGATGCCGATGCGATCGGCTTCGGCCTCCTGCGAGCGTGTGTAATTGATCTGATGCTGGATGGCCGCGCCCTGGGTCGCGGCGATCGCACCCTCCATCGCGCTCGGCGATCCGCCGCCGGCGGTCGCCCCGAGCAAGATGGCTGCGAGCATCGCGGCGGTCGAGATCAGGCCGGAATGCGCTTGATCGACGATCCCGCGCGCGATATGCCGCTGCGTCACGTGCGCCGTTTCGTGTGCGAGAACGCCGGCGAGTTCGCTCTCGTTGGTGGTCGTCAGGATGGTGCCGCTGTTGACGAAGATGAAGCCGCCGGGGATAGCGAACGCATTGACGTCGGGATCCTTGATCACGAAATAGGAGAACTGGTGTTCGCCTTCTTGCGCGAAGCTCGACAGGCGATGGCCGATTTCCTCGATGTATTGGCTGACTTCCGGGTCCTCGAGGATCACGTGCTGCGCGCGCATGCTGCGCGTGATCATGAGTCCCGCGTCGTATTCGTCCTCCAAGCTGATCGCGGCGTTCGCCGGACTGCCGAGGTCCGGCAGTTGCCCTTCCGTGCCCACTCTCGGCGCCGCGGACATATCGTCCGCCGCTGCGCCATGGGAATACGCGACGGCGACCGCGAGGCCCAACGCCATTGCGGCGCACAGCGCGTATAGCGGATTCGAACGCTTGCGAAAGTTATCCATGGGTTTTCGTTGGAGTCGATCGGACGGCAATTAGTTCGCCGACCGGCGGCCCTTGGACCCCGTCGGCAGGAATGTTCAGAGGACCTCGGAGGCCTGGTCGGCCAAACGCGACCGTTCGCCGCGCAGCAGGGTGATGTGGCCGGAGTGCGCCCAGCCGTGAAAACGGTTGACGACGTATGTCAGGCCGGACGTGGTTTCGGTCAAGTAGGGAGTGTCGATCTGCGCGATGTTGCCCAGGCAGACCATTTTGGTGCCGGGACCGGCCCGCGTGACCAGCGCCTTCATTTGTTTGGGCGTCAGGTTCTGCGCCTCGTCTATGATGATGAACCGATTGAGGAAGGTGCGGCCGCTCATGAAGTTCAGCGAGCGAATCTTGATGCGATGGCGCAGCAGGTCCTGGGTCGCCGCGCGGCCCCAACTGCCGCCCGACTGGCTCTGCGTCAGAACCTCCAAATTGTCCATCAGCGCACCCATCCACGGCTCCATTTTCTCCTCTTCGGTGCCGGGCAGGAAGCCGATATCCTCGCCGAGCGGTATCGTCACGCGCGTCATGATGATTTCGCTGAAGCGGTTGTGATCCAGGGTCTGCGCGAGCCCGGAGGCGAGCGTCATCAGCGTCTTTCCGGTGCCCGCGGGCCCCAGAACGGTGACGAAGTCGATCTCGGGGTCCATCAGCAGATTCAGCGCCAGATTCTGTTCGCGGTTGCGCGCGGTGACGCCCCAGATGCTGTTGCGCTCGGTGCGGTAATCGGTCGTCAATTCCAGGACCGCGGATTCATCTTCCAGCTTGCGCACGATCGCTTCGACGCCGTTCGGGCCGGGATCGTATACGAACTGATTCGCCGTCCACTCCCGCACGAGTGGGCCGCGTACACGATAAAACGTGCGGCTTTGTTGTTGCCAGGATTCCATGCCCTTGCCGTGCCGGTCCCAGAAGTTCGGCGGCAGCTTTTGCACGCCGCTCTGCAGCATGTCGGCGTCTTCGATCGTCTTGTCGCTCGAATAATCCTCCGCATGCACGCCGACGATCGCGGCTTTGATGCGCAAATTGATGTCTTTCGAGACCAGGGTCACGCGCGTCTCGGGGAACTTTTGCTGCAATGCAAGCGTGTTCGCCAAGATCGCGTTATCCGCGCCGTGGCCCGGCAAGCCTGCCGGCAACACCGATTCCAACAGCGCCGTTTGAAAGAACAGGCGCCCGCCGGGCGGGCGCTTGCCGTGATTGATCGGCACCGCGGCCGGCAGCGGCAGCCCGCAGTCGATTTGAGCCTTGGTCGCGCCCTGCATCAACTCGTCGAGAAAGCGGCTGATTTGCCGCACGTTGCGCGCCGCTTCAGACAGGCCCTTCTTGCCCGCGTCGAGTTCCTCGAGAACCATCATCGGGATGTAGATGTCGTGCTCTTCGAAGCGGAAAATCGCGGTCTGGTCGTGCATCAGGACATTGGTGTCGAGCACGAAAATGCGGCGCTCCTGTGCCGCCTTACGCGGCTTCGCCGCGGCGGCGCCGGTGGGCCGCGATTTCCCGGTCACAGGGCTTTCGCCGCCGCAAGCACCGCCTCGGCATGGCCGGCGACCTTGACTTTGCGCCATTCGCCGCGCAGCACGCCGTGCGCGTCGATCAGGAAGGTGCTGCGCTCGACGCCGATGAATTTCCGGCCGTACAGGCTCTTCTCCCGAATCACGTCGTACAGCTTGCAGACGCGCTTGTCCGGATCGCTCAACAGCTCGAACGGGAAACGCATCTTTTTCTTGAATTTCTCATGCGATTCGACGCTGTCCGGCGAAATGCCGAAAACCAGCGCTGCGGATTTCCCGAGCGCGGCGTGATTGGCCGCGAAATCGGCGCCTTCCCGCGTGCAGCCCGGCGTGTTGTCGCGCGGATAGAAGTAGAGCACGAGCGCGCGGCCCAAGCCGTCCGCGAGCGACCAGCTGCCCGAGGTTCCCGCGAGCGTGAACGGCGGGGCCTTCCTGCCGACTTCGATCTTTGCCATGCGTCGCGCTCAGTTCTTGACCGGTTCGAAAATCGCGTCCAAATTCTGGTGATCGCAGAAATCCATGAATTCCTCGCGCAGAACGCCGATGTGCAGCCTGCTCGGCACATTAACGATCATCTGGATCGAGAACATCGGGGCGCCGGTATGCGCCGCCGCGTACGCGCGCGTCGATATCTCGGCGATGTCCACGCCGCGCTGGGCGAAGAAGCCGGACATTCCCGCCACGATGCCGGTCTGATCGAGGCAAACGACGTCGATCGAGTACGGCAACATGTCGTTGCGGGCGGCGCGCGCTTCGGTGCGGCGCCACTGGATGTTCATGCCGGCCGCGTCTCCGAGCTTTTTGAATTCCCCCTCCAGCTTGGCCAAGGTATGCCAATTGCCGGTCACGAGCATCACCATCGCGAACTCGTTGCCGAGAGCCGTCATGCGGCTTTCGCTGATGGTGCCGCCGCAATCGGCGATCGCCTTGGAAAGTTCATGGACCATGCCGATGCGGTCGGTGCCGACCGCGGATATCACGATGTGCTGTTTCATTGGCGCAAATTCTACTAAGGATCGGACCGACTAGCGATGAATTGGGCGGCCGCGTGCTTGCGAGGGTACCGGTTCGCCACTTAAGGTAGCGGGGTTGCGCGCGCGCAGGTTCTTTCGCGGAGTATGGCCATGTTTTCGGTAGTTTGGTCGCAATTATCACGCCGATGGCGGGCGACGGCTCGGTCGATTGGGCGGCGTGGGACCGATTGCTCGATTTTCACCTGGGCGAGGGCACCTCCGGCATTGTCGTTGCCGGCACGACCGGCGAGTCCCCGGCGCTCAGCCTGGACGAAATCGCCGAACTCACCCGCAGGGCGGTTGTTCGCTGCCGCGGGAACATCCCGGTGATCGTCGGTTCAGGCACCAATTCGACCGCCGACACGGTCGCCCGCACGCAGCGCTTGTCGCGCTTGGGCGTCGACGGCGTCATGCTCGTCGTACCGTACTACAACAAGCCGCCGCAGGAGGGGCTCTACCGGCATTTCAGCGCGGGCGCCGAAGCGTCCGCGGTGCCGGTGATCCTGTACAACGTTCCTGGACGCACCTCGGCGGATATGCTGCCGGCGACGGTTGCACGCCTCGCGCGCAATCCAAAAATCGTCGCGCTGAAGGAGGCGACGCCGTCGCTCGAGCGCGGGCGGGAACTCGTGAGCCTGTGCCCGCGGGAGTTCGCGCTGTTGTCGGGGGATGATGCGACGATGATCGACTTGATCGGCGTCGGGGCGAAGGGCGTCATTTCCGTCACGGCCAACGTGGCGCCGCGCCGGATGCACGAAGCCTGCACCGCCGCGCTTTCCGGAGACTTTGCCGCCGCCCGGACGATCGACGCGACGCTGCAGCCGTTGCACCGCGATTTGTTCGTCGAGGCGAATCCGATTCCGGTAAAATGGGCTGCAGCCCGCATGGGTCTGATCGGGCGGGCGATCCGCCTGCCGTTGGTCGAGTTGGCCGTCGCGCACCACGAGACCGTGCTGAGCGCACTCGGCGCCGCCGGCGTCACATTGAAGGACCAAGCCGCATGACGATTCGTCGAATTTTACTCATGGCCTGCGCGGTGCCGATTTTGAGCGCCTGCCATTTGCTGCGCGAGAACTGCCACGGACCGGAGGACTATCAGGGGGCGGTCGACGCTCCACCGCTGCACGTGCCGGCGGGCACCGATTCCCCGGACGTGCAAAATACCCTCGTGATTCCGCCCAAGGGCCTCACCGCGCCGCCGGCCGGACCCAAGGACGCCTGCATGGATTCACCACCGCGCTTTCAGCATGCGGCGAAGCCCATCGCCGCCGGCGGCGGTTAGTTGCTCGTACCGGCCGCCTGCGGTACGCTTGCGGGCCGCCGACGGTGCGATAGGGTGCGGAGAGGTGGCCGAGTGGTCGAAGGCGCTCGCCTGGAAAGTGAGTAACATCCCAAAAGGTGTTCGAGGGTTCGAATCCCTCCCTCTCCGCCAATCGCGATATTGAGTCTATGGCGGCTCGCGTTTGCATCTTCGCGACGACTGGTCACGAACCCCGTCAGGCCCGGAAGGGAGCAGCGGTAGCGGCTTTAAGTCGGGCGCCGCAGTCCTGCTGGCGCGGGCCGTCTCCTAAAACCTAAGTCCGCGCGGCGGCCCGTTCCCGGTTAAAATTCGACCATGAGCTACATCGTGCTGGCGCGCAAATGGCGCCCGAAGAAATTCTCGGAAATGGTGGGCCAGGAGCACGTCCTGCGCGCGCTCGCGAATGCGCTGGACAGCGGCAAAGTCCACCACGCATTTCTGTTCACGGGAACCCGCGGCGTCGGCAAGACGACTGTCGCCCGCATCCTCGCGAAATCCCTGAATTGCGAGAACGGCGTGAGTTCGAATCCCTGCGGCGCGTGCGCGACTTGCCGGGAGATCGACGAAGGCCGATTCATCGATTTGATCGAGGTCGACGCGGCCTCGCGCACCAAAGTCGACGATACCCGCGACCTTCTCGACAATGTGCAGTACGCGCCGACGCGCGGTCGCTACAAGGTGTACCTGATCGACGAAGTGCACATGCTGTCGAACCATTCGTTCAATGCATTGCTGAAGACGCTCGAGGAGCCGCCACCGCACGTGAAGTTCCTCCTGGCGACGACCGATCCGCAGAAGTTGCCCGTCACCGTGCTGTCGCGCTGTCTGCAGTTCAGCTTGAAGCGCCTGTCCGCTGACCTGATCGGCGGGCGTCTGCGGTTCATCGCGGATGCGGAAAACCTGAGCTTCGATCCTGCCGCACTGTCGTTGATCGCGCGCGCCGCCGATGGGAGCATGCGCGACGGTTTGAGCCTGATGGATCAGTTGATCGCCCTCGGCGGCGGTGCCTTGACCGAGGAGAACGCGCGCACGATGTTGGGAACGATCGACCGCCGGCACGTCGCGCGGCTCATCGACGCATTGGCGCGCGCGGACGGCGCCGGCTTGCTCGCGATCGTTCGAGAGTTCGACGCGGACGCGCCGGATTACGACCGCGCGCTGGTCGAAACGGCCGCGTTTCTGCAGCGCATGGCGATCGTGCAGGTCGTGCCCGAGGCGGCGCAATCCGAGCCGGGGATCGACGACCCGGAGTTAGGCAGGCTCGCGCAGGCGGTATCGCCTGCGGACGTGCAGCTCTACTATCAGATCGCGCTGGCCGGCCGGCGCGATTTGAACCTGGCGCCGGATCCGCGCTTGGGGTTCGAGATGACGATGTTGCGGATGTTGGCGTTCCGACCGGACGGCGACGCGGAGCGCGAGCCGAAAGCCGGCA
>DAIDVO010000025.1 GCA_027456085.1 Steroidobacteraceae bacterium
GTCAGCGACATCGCGCCCGTGGGCTCGTCGAGCGCAGCGTGAGCGGCCGCACGCGCTGCGGACGCCGGCGCCGAGCGCGCGGCGCGTTGCGGGGCCGCGCCGGCGAGGCTCGCGTAATAGCGCCGCCCATGGCGGTTGTCGCGCAATTCCCAGACCGCGCGGCGGCCGGCTCCGGCGGTTGCGAGAAGGTCTTCGTAGGTCGTGTCGAAGACATCGGCGATCGAATAGCCGATCAGTTCGCTGCGGTGTTCCGCGCCGAGTAATTTGAGCCCGCTCATGTCGGCGGCGACGATCGTGCCGTCGGCGGCGACCGCGATCGCCCCATCATGCAGCAGATCGACGAATTCCGGCCTGGGATGAAAGCGCAGCACGGCATCGCCGCGGTGGCGGCGCAAGAAGAGGCATTTCTCGATGAGCCGCGCCGACGCACCGACGAGCGCGACGGTGTGCATTTGCGATTCCCGCGTACCTCCGGGCTTCACGCAGGAGGCATCGAGGACCGCGATCAACTTGCCGCTCGAATCGCGGATGGGCGCCGCGGAGCATGAAAGCGCGACATGCCGGGCGCGGAAATGATCGGCCTCGTGAATCGTGATCGGCCGCGCCTCCGCGGCGCAGGTGCCGATGCCGTTCGTTCCCTCGCGCTGCTCGCTCCACTCCGCGCCGACGATCAATCCGGCATGCACAAATAGTTTCTTCAAGGCAGGATCGATTCTCTCGCAGAGAATCACGCCTTGCGTGTCTGCGAGCAGCAGCGCATAGCCCGACCCCGAGATCTGCTCGTAGAGCGAATCCATCTCGGCGTGCGCAATTTGAACCAAATCGTCGTGTTCGGCATGCAGCTCCTTCAGGCGGCTTCGATCGAGCACCGTGGGCGCGTAGTCGCGCGCGGGATCGAGCTTGAAGTCGTTCAGGCACCGCCGCCATGAATGATCGACGACCGGCACGATGTGGGCAGCGGCGGAATCAACGCTGAAGTCGTGCCCCACGACGCGGGCAATGAGGTCCGCATGCAGATCAATCGCTTTCATGAATTGGCCAACTCCCGATCTTTTCTTCTTTTAAACTCCGAAGCCGCAGGTGTGTCAAGCGGACGATCGAAATCTGTCACGAATATGACATACGGCGCATGGTGCGATGCCGCGCCGTGGCCGGCTAAGAGCTCGCCTATCCGCAGTGCATGCTCATACAATGACGGCAACGGAGTGGAGGACGGCGCATGCGGCGTTCGGCGGCTGCAAGAAATCCGGGATCGGGCGCGTGACTGGCACGGTCGCGCTGATTGCCGGCCGCGTCGGCGTAACGGACGCCGCGCGTGAACTGATTGGGCAGCTCAAGGCGGAGTATGGCCCGATCATGTTTCATCTGTCCGGCGGTTGTTGTGACGGAAGCGCGCCGATGTGCTTTCGCGTCGGCGAGTTCAAATTGGGCGGAGTCGATGAGAAGGTCGGCGAAATCGCCGGCTGCGGATTCTGGATGGATCGGGCGCAATTTCGCCTGTGGGCACATACGCAATGGACCGTGGACGTCGTGCCGGGGCGCGGCGCGAGCTTCTCTCTCGAGGCGCCGCTCAACAAGAGATTTCTGATTCGTTCCGAGCTGTGCGCGGTGCCGCACGGGGCCTGATCGAGCGGCTGCGGTCCGCATTCGATATATTGGGCGTTGATTTCGCGGATATCGGATCGCGTGAAAGAATTCATCCGTCACGGCACAGCGGCTTTCCGCCGCGGCAATCTGGCGCTCTTTGCCGCCGGCGTCGCGATGACTCTCGCCGGGACCGCCATCGGCCGAGACCGAGCCGCTGCTTCCCCAATCAACACGATCGCTAAGGACGGAGTGATGACCGAATTCTACAAAGGCTGGCAATGCATCGGTTGCGGCAAGATCGACGTCGATAGGCCGTGTCTCGGCATCTGCCAGGATCGGCCCGTGCGGGTCGTGATCGCCGAGGATTATGAGCGCGTTCTGGAGCGCAACAAACGCCTGGAGTCGATCGTGCTGCGCCTGGCGAGGGCGCGGCCGCACGCCGATGCCTGGGAGAAGTCGTTCAGAACGCTCCAGGCGGAAGCGATCGATATCAGCCGATCGTAGGAGGCGGGCGCCGTGCACGAAATCTGGATCGATGGCGCGTGGGTCGATGCAGACGCGGCGACGAGCCGCGAAGTCAACAACCCTGCGACGCTGGCGCCGCTCGGTGCCGCGCCCGAATGCGGCGCTACGGACGTCGCGCGCGCGGTCGCTGCGGCGCGCGCCGCCGAGCCCCGCTGGCGGGAAATGCCGGCGACCGAGAGGGCGCGGCGGCTCGCCGAGGTCGCGGTGCGGGTTCGAGCGCAAGGCGGGGAAATCGCACGCTTGCTGACGCAGGAGACCGGCAAGCCGCTGTGCGAGTCTTTCGACGACGTCGATGCGGCCGCGGCGTTCTTCGAACGCTGCGGCGAGCTTGCGCGCGACGCGGCGCAACGCGCCGTCGCCGCCGCGATCGGCTCGTTCGATTTCCCGCTGCGGCGAATCGCCTGCGAGGCCGCAGCCGCGCTCGCTGCGGGCAGCACGGTCATCTGCAAGCCGCCGCACGAGAATCCACTGTCGAATCTCCTGTTCGCGCAGGCGTACGCGGCGCTGCCGCGCGGCGTCATCAATGTGATCACCGGCGGCGCCGAAACCAGCATGGCGCTGCTGCGCGAGCTCGGGGCCGCTGAGGCGGCGTCAGCCGAGGCCGATTCGAACGAGTCGATCATCGTCCTCGCGGGCGCCGACCTCGATATTGCCGTGCCTGGCGTCGCGTGGGCGCGGCTGCGCAATGGCGGACAGATAGGCGCCGTGCGGCATCGAATTTACGTCGAGAGGCCGATCGCAGCCGCGTTCGCCGACCGGATCCACGAATACGTCGCATTCCTCGAGGTCGGCGATCCGCTGAAGCGGGACACGGATTTAGGGCCGCGGATTTCGCACGTGGCCGCGCGCCGCGTCGAGGGCCAGGTCGCCCATGCCGTCAAGGAGGGCGCGCGCCTCAAGCTCGGCGGCCGGATGTTCCGGCCGTGGGGTTTGCCGGGCCATTTCTTCCAGCCGACGATATTGACCGGCGTGCGCCGCACAGCGCGCGCGGCGCGCGAGCCGATTGCAGGACCGGTGCTGTCGATCATTCCGGTCGACGATGCCGCAGAGGCAGTGCGATTCGCGCATGAGGATAGGCCCGCGAGCGTCGCGATCTACACGGATGAACGAGAGCCCGGGTTGCGCGCGGGCGCGGAGGTCGAGCATGTCACGCAGCGCAAGCGGTGGTGGTTTCCGTACCGCGATCGAGAAATCCCGTACCGCGATGCGCGCGGATGACGGGTCCAGGGCCGATGAGCCCGACGCCGGAATACGCCGCGCTGTGCGCCGAGTCCGAGGCGCTCGGGCTTGCGTGCCGCGGCGGCTTTCACCCAGAACCCGCGGACGCCGTGCCGGCGTTCGCCGATGGCAGCGCGGCCGCGACCGTCATCCTCTACGGCTTCATCGGCAGCCGGCAATGGCCGCTGTTCGCATCCTCGGCGGAGCGCGCCGACGGGCTCCCAAACTCACTCGACCGATGGTCGCGGCGCGTGATCGATGCGCTCGCTTTGCGCCACCGCGCCGTCGGCCTATATCCCTCGAGCGGCCCGCCCTGGCTGCCATTCCAACGCTGGGCGCGGCGCGCCGAACATCTGCATCGATCGCCGCTCGGCATCTTGATCCACGCTGAATTCGGCCTTTGGCATGCCTACCGCGGAGCGCTCGCCCTGCGCACGCCGGTGGCCTTGCCGAGACGCAGCCGGCGCCCTAGTCCCTGCGACTCCTGTAACGGCAGGCCGTGCCTCGAGGCTTGCCCCGTCGGCGCGGTGCAGCCCGCAGAATACGATCACGTTGCATGCCACGATCACGTATCTTCCGGCGCGGGCCTCGACTGCTTCGAGGCGGGCTGCCGCGCACGGCGCAGCTGCCCGGTAGGCAGAGCGCTGCGCTATCCCGCCGAGCAAGCCCGGTTTCACATGGCAGCCTTCGTGCGCCGTCGTTGATTCGCGGCGGGCGAACTTTAGCGAAACTCGCCGCGTCCCTGCGCAAAGGTCTTCTCCCACTCGCGCCCGTCGATCGACGTCACGGTCGTCGATTCCACGGTGCCCTCGTCGAGGCAGCGCGCGTTGACGCTGAAGCCGTCGGGATGGGAGCGCGGGACGTAAAACGACTTGATTCCGCAAACCGAGCAGAACAGGTGTTCCGCGGTGCCGGTGTTGAATCGGTAGCGGTGCAGGACCTCGGCGCCGCTGATCAATATGAAGCGATCCGCGGGAACGATCAAATGCAGGAACCCAGACATCGCGCAGATCGAGCAATTGCATTCCTCGACTTCGAGGTGCGCGGGCGCAGTGATCTCGAACCGAACCCGTTTGCAGTGACAGCCGCCGTGATGCTTGATCATGTTTCAGGCGCTCAAATTTCCTTCGATGCGCCGGTCCGGTATGAACCAGATGCAGGCAACGAACACGTACAGCGCGAGAGCGGCCCAGGGATTGACGAACGACAGGCCGATGCCGACGGCATAGATCAGGATCGAGATCCGGCCCTTGACGTCCTTGCCGAACGCGAGCGCGAGCGCGGAGTCCTTGCCGTTGGTCGCCGCGAGGCAGCGGGCGAGGTTGTAATAGGCGATGGCCGCCATCAGCAGTACGCCGCCGTACAGGGCGATCGGCGCCGCTGCGAAGTGATTTTCATCCATCCAAGCCGTCACGAACGGAATCAACGACAGCCAGAACAGCAAATGCAGGTTCGCCCACAGGACTGCGCCGCTGACTTTTTGCGCCGCGTGCAGCATGTGGTGGTGATTGTTCCAATAGATGCCGACGTAGACGAAGCTCAGCACGTAGCTCAAGAAAATCGGGATGAGCGGTCCCAAGGATGCGAAGCCGGCGCCGCGCGGCGCCTTCAGCTCCAACACCATGATCGTGATGATGATGGCGATGACGCCGTCGCTGAATGCTTCCAAGCGACCTTTACCCATGACCGGGGGCCCCGTCAGAGGTGATCCGTTGCAAGGGCCGAGGCGCGCCGCCTTGCGCGCCCCGGCGCTCAATGTTTGTGTTCCATCGCCGCGAGATCGTTGACCAGATCGAGCAGCTTCTGTTCGCCCTGCGCGGTGCCGACATCGGCGACGTACTTGCCGTTGACGACGAAGGTCGGCACGCCGGTGATGCGATAGCGGTTCATGAGATCGGCCGCGCGCTGCAGGTCGGTCTCCACGGTGAACGAATGATAAGCGCTCGTGAACGCCTGCGCGGAAACGCCGTGCTTCTCGACGAAAGCCAGCTGCATGCGTTCGGACGCGGCGTCGTCGCTGCCGACGAGCGGGTCGTTGTTGACGTGGATCTCCTTGAAAACCGCGCTGTGCAGTTCATCGAGTTTGCCGAGAACCTGCAGCGTATAGAACAGCCGAGCGAGGGCGCGGTGCCCGGCGTTCCACATGATGGGCACGCGCGAGAATGCAATGTAAGGCGCCTTCGTCTTGCGCCACGCTTCGACGAGCGGATCGAGCGCATAGCAATGCGGGCACGCGTACCAGAAGAATTCCAGAACCTCGACCTGTCCGGGCGCGACCTGGGTCGGCTGTGCGGGCACGAGGCGCGTGTAGTTCACGCCTTCCTGCCATAGGGACGGCGCGCTCAACGAGGCGGCGGATGCGGTCCCGGAAACCGCGGCGACCGCGGCGTACAGGGGATTGTGCGCGCCGGTGTCGCCGGTCGTATTTTCGACCGTCTCCGACCCATCCTCGTTCAGACGCTTGATCGTCGCCGGCACCACCGCCATCGAGGACGCCGGTGCTCCCTGCGCCGCGGGAGCCGCAGGCGAACTGGCCGGCGTCGACCCGCCGGTCGGCTCGACCGTTGCGGGCGGATGCTTCGCGCAAGCCGCTAGAAGGACAGTCAAGCCGAGCAACAAGGCATGGCGCCTGATCGAAATCATCAGCGAATCCCCTTGATGTAGGAGGCGACATTGCGCATGTCGTCGGCGCTCAGGCGCTTCGAAATCATCTGCATGATCGCATTGGGGTCGGTTTTGCGTGCGCCGGAGGCATAGTCTTGCAGCTGTTTGATCACATAGGTCGCGTGTTGGCCGCGCAGCGCCGGGATTCGGCCGGGCTCATTGCCGCGGCCGGTCGGGCCGTGGCACGCGGCGCAGGCCGGGATCGCGCGCGTGGCGTCGCCGCCACGATAGAGGGCTTGGCCGGCCTGCCAATAGGTGGGATCCGCCTCGAGGCCGGTGTTCGGTAAACTGTCGAAATAGGCGCCCAAATCGGCCATGTCGGCCGGAGTCAGCGCCATCGCGTTCGGCATCATGACCGCGTTCTGGCGCTTGCCGCTCTTGAAATTCTGCAATTGGTCGGCGATATATTGGGCGCCAAGACCGGCGAGGCTGGGCCATTGCGGGTTCGCACTGTTGCCGTTCGCGCCGTGGCAGGCGTGACAGACGACGGCTTTGGTTTCGCCGACCTTGGCGTTGCCATCCGAGAATGCCGTGCCGCTGACGATGGCGCCGGAAATTGCCGCGGCGAGTATCAAAAATCGCTTCATGATAGCGCTCTACCCCGTTCTTAAGCCGAACCACAGACGAAGCCAAATTGTACACTACGGTCAATAATTTACGTGCAACGGGCGGCCATGTCGAATTACAGCCAGGTGAAGTTTCTGACCAGCGCGGCCGCACCGTCGCAGTTCGCACCCGACCGGGGCCGCGAAGCGGCGTTCGCCGGGCGCTCGAACGCCGGCAAATCGACGGCGATCAACGCGATTACAGAGCGCTCGGGGCTCGCACGCGTCAGCCGCACTCCGGGACGCACGCAACTCATCAACTTCTTCGAGGTCTCACCGGAACGTAGGCTCGTGGACCTGCCGGGCTACGGGTTCGCGAAAGTGCCGGTAATGGTGAAGGAGCGGTGGCTCGGGCTGATGCAGCGCTATTTCGACGAACGCGAGTCCCTCGTTGGCTTGATCTTGATCGTCGACAGCCGGCGCGGGCTCGGGCAACAGGATGCGGCCATGCTGGAGTGGGCTTTGGCGCACGGACGCCGCGCGCACGTGCTGCTCAGCAAGGCGGACAAATTGAATCGCCAGGAGTCGGTGCGCGTGCTGCGCGAAACGCAAACCGCCTGCGCCGACGCGGCGGTCACGGCGCAATTATTCTCGGCGCGCGCGCACCAGGGAATCGAGGAAGCGCGCCGCGTCATGGACGAATGGCTCGCCTAGTCACCCCGTGACCGCGCCGTGCGCATCCTGATCGCCGAAGACGAAGCCAAGGCGCAGCGCTATCTGGCGCAAGGCCTGCGTGAAAACGGCTGCAGCGTCGAGGCCGTCGGCGATGGCCGCGAGGCGCTCGCGCTCGCGCGTATGCACGCATTCGACGTGATCGTGCTCGACGTGATGCTTCCAGTTCTCGACGGCTGGTCGGTGCTGCGCGCGCTGCGCGACGCCGGCGTGCGCACGCCGGTGATATTCCTGACCGCGCGCGATCACGTCGAAGACCGCGTGCGCGGCCTCGATCTCGGCGCCGACGATTATCTCGTGAAACCGTTCGCATTCGCCGAACTTCTGGCGAGGCTGCGCAATCTCGCCCGGCGGACGGCGCCGGCGCAGGACTTCGGTCCGATCGAAATCGGCGACCTCGTGCTCGATCCGCTGCGTCACAGCGTCGTGCGCGCAGGCACGCCGCTCAAGCTCACGGCCAAGGAATACACGCTCCTTCTGCTGCTCGCGCGGCATCGCGGCCAGGTGCTGTCGCGCACGCTGATCGCCGAGGCCGTCTGGGGCATCTGCTTCGAGACGCAAACCAACGTCGTCGACGTGCTGCTGCGCCGGCTGCGCGCGAAGCTCGACGCGCCATTCGGCGCACCACTGCTGCACACCGTGCGCGGCGTCGGCTACCGCCTCGACAGCACGCCGGATGAGCATGCTTAAGGGGCGCGCGCCGTCGATCGCCGCGCGGCTGACGATTTTCTACACGCTCGGCGCGATGGCTGCGCTCGTCCTGTTCGGCGCTCTCGTCGACTGGAAGGCGGCGGCCAACTTCGACCGGGAACATCTGCGCTTTCTGGAGGCCAAATCGGCCGAGATGCAAGCGGATCTCGACGAGGCCGGCGGCCGCGCCGAGGCGCTGCTCGACGAGATTCTCAAGGAAACCGGCGGTACACGCCTGCGCGAGTATCAGGCGCGGGTGCTCTCCGGCGGCCGGGTGCTCGGCGAGACGCCGAACATGGATCGTGTATTGCCGGCGCCGCTGTTCCCTGCGCCGGCGCAGCGCGTAGGGCAGATCGTCGAACTCGGCCGGCGTACGGCGGCGCGCCACGATTGGCTGCTTGCAACGCTCCCGGTTCGCAGCGCAGCGGGCCCGTTGCGCGTAGAAATTGCGCTCGACGTGACCCGGGACGACGCATTGTTGGCCGAGTTCCACCGCGCGCTCGCGGTTTTTTTCGTGCTGCTCATTCCTCTACTCGTGCTCGTAGGACGCTGGGTGTCGATGCGCGCGTTGTCGCCGGTCGCACGCATTGCGCACGCTGCGCAAGCAGTGACGCCGACGCAGCTGTCGGCGCGCATCCCCGAATCGCCGCAATGGCCCCGCGAACTCGTTGGTTTGGTGCGCACGTTCAACGACATGTTGACGCGGCTCGACGAGGCGTTCGCGCGGCTGTCGCGCTTCTCCGCGGATCTCGCGCACGAATTGCGCACGCCTTTGTCGAACCTCAGCGGCGAACTCGAGGTGTGCCTGGCGCGCCCGCGCGGCGCCTCCGAGTACCGCAAAGCGCTGGAGTCCGGCTTGGAGGAGTGCCGGCGGCTCGGCGGCCTGGTCGAAAACCTCTTGTTCCTCGCACGCGCCGAACGCATCGACCAGGTTTTGCAGCGCGAACTCTTCCCCGCCGAGGAGGCCGCAGGCTGGGTGATCGCGCAACATGCGTCGGGCGCGGCGCAACGCGGGATCCGCATCGAATTGTCGGGTGCGGCCATGCTCAACGCCGATCCGGTTCTGTTCCGCCAGGCGCTCGGGAATGTGCTCGCGAACGCCGTGCGCCATGCGCCGGACGCATCGACGGTGCGCATCGGAGTGCTCGAAGACTCCGTGGGCGCCGAGATCCGCGTGAGCGATCGCGGCGCCGGGATCGACCCGCAGCATCTGCCGCATATCTTCGAACGCTTCTACCAGGCGGACCCCGCACGCAATCGCGGCGCCGGTCAGGGGAGCGGCCTCGGCCTCGCCATCGTGCGTTCGATACTCGAGCTTCACCGTGGTGCAGCGACCATCGACAGCAAGCCCGGCATCGGCACGACCGTGATATTGCGGTTTCCCGCGGATTCCGTTGCCGCGGTCGAGTGAATCGTGTGCGGATCATCGCCGCGCGTGCAGCGCTAAAATGATGCGGTGCGAGATTCGGGCGGGTTAAGATTAGGGCGCACCATGCGCACCGGTGGCACAAAAAAAAAGCCCCGACGGACGCTCGGAAGCAGCCATCGGGGCAGACCAACCCGGCATGGGGATGACAGACCGGGTCTACCTGCTCAGGGAGAAGAGCAGGGAGCGATTGCGTCGCTCGCAAAGTTAGATGGGGTCGCCCGGCGAAAGTTCCAGGCCCGCGCCGATAAAATCTCCAATATGCGTAAGTATCTAAAAGCAGTCGGTTTTTTGCGGCTTTGGCGCCGAATTTCAATGGGCCTCGTTCCAATTGCGGCCGATACCGATATCGACTTTCAGCGGCACTTTCAAGGTGGCGCTGTGCACCATGCGCTCGCGGATCTCGCGCGCGACTTGCGCGGCGGCGGCGTCGGCGACTTCGAGCACGAGTTCATCGTGGACTTGCATGATGAGCCGCGCCGGCGGCCGCTCGCGCAGCAGCCACGCGTCGACGTCGATCATCGCGCGCTTGATGATATCGGCGGCGGTTCCCTGCATCGGCGCATTGATCGCGCTGCGCTCGGCGTATTGGCGTTGTGCTTGATCGCGCGCTCGAATTTGCGGCAGGTAAAGGCGCCGTCCATAGACCGTTTCGACGAAGCCTGAAGCGCGCGCCTGGGCGCGCGTCTCGTCCATATAGCGCTTCACGCCGGGGTAGCGCTCGAAATACAAATCGACGTACTTCTGCGCATCGGCGCGTCCGATGCCCAACTGGCGTGCGAGCCCGAACGCCGACATGCCGTAGATCAGGCCGAAATTGATCGCCTTCGCCGAGCGCCGCTGATCGGTGGTGACCGCGTCCTCGGCGATGCCGAACACCTCCGCGGCGGTCGCGCGGTGCACGTCGCGATCCTCGGCGAAAGCGCGCATCAATCCGGCATCGCCGGATAGATGCGCCATGATGCGAAGCTCGATTTGCGAATAGTCCGCGGCGAGCAGCGAACACCCCGGCGGCGCGACGAATGCCTGGCGGATGCGGCGTCCTTCCGGCGTGCGTATAGGGATGTTTTGCAGGTTCGGGTCCGACGAGGACAGGCGGCCGGTAGCGGCGACCGCCTGTTGATAGGAGGTGTGGATGCGGCCGGTCGACGGATCGATCTGCAGCGGAAGCTTGTCGGTGTAGGTGGATTTGAGCTTCGCGATGCCGCGGTAATCCAAAATCAGCTTCGGCAGCGGATAGGCGGCCGCGAGTTCGTCGAGCACGTCTTCGGCGGTCGACGGCTGTCCGGTCGGCGTCTTGCGAATCACCGGTATGCCGAGTTTGCCGAACAGGATCTCCTGGAGCTGCTTCGGCGAATCCAAATTGAACGCGCCGCCCGCCTGCTCGTGCGCGAGCGCTTCGATTTCCCGCATGCGCACGGCGAACTCGACGCTCAACGATTTGAGCAGGTCGCGGTCGACGAGCACGCCGGTGCGCTCCATGCGGTACAGGACCGGCACGAGCGGCTGCTCGATCGTTTCGTAGACGCGCGCGAGCGCCGGCACCGCTTCGATTTGCGGCCATAGGACCCGATGCAGCCGCAGCGTGACGTCCGCGTCCTCGGCCGCGTATTCGGTCGCGCGTTCGACGTCGACTTGGCTGAACGGAATTTGCTTCGCGCCCTTGCCGGCGACATCCTCGTAATGGATCGTTCTGATCGAAAGATATCTTTCCGCGGCCGAGTCCATGTCGTGCCGGCTCGCCACGCTGTTCAGCACGTAGGATTCCAGCATCGAGTCGTAGCGCTGGCCGGCAAGAGCGATCCCGTGATTGGCGAGCACGTGCGCGTCGTATTTCAGGTGATGTCCGAGCTTGGGCTTCGCGGGATCCTCGAGCCAGCCCTTAAGTGCGCCGAGGACGGCGTCCCGGCCGAGCTGCGGCGGGGCGCCGGCGTAATCATGCGCGAGCGGTACATACGCCGCTTCACCCGGCGTCACCGCGAACGACAGCCCGACTACATTTGCGCGCATGTAGTCGAGGCTGTCGGTCTCGGTGTCGAAGGCCGCGAGCGCTGCGGCGTCGAGCTTCGCGATCCAGGCGTCGAGCGCGGCCCGATCGACTACCATCTCGTAGCGGCGCTCGGCCGCGGGCATCGCGTCGGGGGTCGCGGCCGGCGCCTGCGGCGCGCCGTGGAGCGACTTCAGCAGCAGGCGAAATTCCAGCCGCGCGTACAGTTCGCGCAGACGTTCGACGTTCGCGCCGCCGCGGCTCAGGTCCTCCGGCCCGACCGCGAGAGGGACATCCGTCTCGATCGTCGCGAGCTTGCGCGACAACTGCAGAATAGGCAGCTCGTTGCGCAGGTTTTCGCCGACTTTGCCGCCGATGTCCGCGGCATGCTCGATCACGGCGTCGAGGGTCAGGTATTGATTCAGCCACTTCGCCGCGGTTTTGGGGCCGACGCCCGAGACGCCCGGAATATTGTCCGAGCTGTCGCCGACGAGAGCGAGGTAATCGATGATTTGCTCGGGGTAGACGTCGAATTTGCCTTTGACGCCGGCGCGGTCGAGCCGCGTATTGCTCATCGTATTCACGAGTTCGATCGCGGGGCCGACGAGTTGTGCCATGTCCTTGTCGCCGGTCGAGATCAGCACGGCGAACCCGGTGGCCGCGGCGCGCAGCGCGAGCGTGCCGATCACATCGTCGGCCTCGACGCCCGCGATGCGCAACAGCGGCAAACCCAGCGCTTCGACCGCATCGAGCAGCGGCTGGATTTGGCCGCGCAGTTCATCGGGCATCGGCGGCCGGTGCGACTTGTATTCCTCGAATAGATCGTCGCGAAAGGTCCGGCCCGGCGCGTCGAAGACCACCGCGATGCGTTCGGGCGCCTCGTCCTTGACCAGCTTGTTCAGCATGTTGAGCACGCCGAGCACGGCCCCGGTCGGCTCGCCGCGCGAGTTCGTGAGCGGCGGCAGCGCGTGGAACGCGCGGTACAGGTACGAAGAGGCGTCGACGAGGACGAGCTTACGCGCACTCATCGGCGGGTCTCGAAGCGCGTTCAGCGCGGAGGCGACGCGCTCGCCGCGGCGCCGGCGGGATTTGCGGGGCCCGCAGCGCTAGCCGCGCTCGCGGCCGGCGACTCGACCGCCACCGGGGAAGCGGTGTGCGCGTCGGGGAGCATGAGCGGCCCCTTTTGGCCGCATCCGGCAATCAAGCCGGATGCGGCGATCAGAGCGATGACGCAAAAACCTCGCATGCCGGCCAGTATAGCCGGTTCCGCGCGGCTACTTCGATTGCGGCGGCTGCGCGGCAGGCGGCGACTGCGGCGCGACGGTCAACAGGTCGACGTCAAAGATCAGCAGCGAGTTCGGCGGGATGCCCGGACGCGGACTCGCTCCGTAGCCCAATTCGGGCGGAACGAACAGCTCCCACTTGGCATGGGGCTTCATCATCACGAGCGCTTCCTGCCAGCCCTTGATGACCGCGTTGACCGGAAACGAGGCGGGCGTGCCGCGCTTGTAGGAACTGTCGAATTCGGTGCCGTTGATCAAACGGCCGCGGTATTGGACGGTCACCGTGTCGCTCGGCGACGGCGCCGCAGCCTTGGTGTCGCCGGCTTCGAGGATCTTGTATTGAAGCCCCGATGCGGTCGTCTCGACGCCCTTCACTTTCGCATTGTGCGCAAGGAACTTCTTGGCCGCCGCGCCGTTTCGGGCCATTTGCCCTGCGGCGACCGATTTGAACAGGGCCTGCAAGCGCTGCTGCTCGGTGGGCGTGATCTTCTTGCCGGCGAGGCCGGCTTGCAGGCCGCGTGCAACCGCGGGAACCGAAACTTCGTTCGTGATCCCGAAGCTGCGCATTTGTGCGCCGAAGTTGACGCCGATCAGGTAGCCGGCTTGCGCGGGCGACGGCACGGCGGTCGGCGCGGCGGCTTTGGGCGAAGGCGCGGGCTTGGATGCGGGGGTCGCGGCGCCGGCCATCAAGGGTGCGCCGCTCATGGCCGATAGAGCGAGAAAGGCGGTCAGAAATCTCTTCATGGTGGCGATTATCTCGTTGTAACGAATATCTGCGATTTTCCTGGCGCCGACAATACGGCATCGGGGGCCACGCTGGCCAGCGTGGTTTGCGACTCCGCGGCGGGGGCGGGCTATTTTTTGAGTTTCGCCGCGATGCGCCGGTAGGCCTCGCGGAACGGCACACCTTCGGCCGCGACCAGCGCGTTCGCCTCGGCGGCCGCGTCGATGCCGGGATCGAGGCGGATGCGCTCACCGCGCTTGCGGCGCGCGACGGCTCGATTCGCCTGCCGGGATACACGCACATGCAGCAGGCGATGCCGAGCACGGTCGCGCTGTGG
>DAIDVO010000026.1 GCA_027456085.1 Steroidobacteraceae bacterium
CCAGAAGCGCGGGGCCTTCGCCGGAAACGATTATTCCGGCAATATCGGCGGCGGGATCCTGAAGCGCTTCGTCGTCACCTTCGACTACCATCGCAAGGTGATGTATCTGCAGCCGGTGAGGCCGCCGGTCGCCGATCTCGACACCTATGACCGCGCCGGCATGTGGTTCAACGAGGCGCCCGCTGGCTTCGTGATCGTCGACGTGACGAAGGGCACGCCGGCCGCGAACGCGGGCCTGGTGAAGGGCGACCTCATCACCGCGGTCGACGGCACGCCGGCGAAGGCAATCAAGCTCTACGATTTGCGGCGTCGGCTGCGCGACGAGGCGCCGGGCTCGAAGGTGGACTTCACGATCGACCGCGGCGGCAAGACCCGAATGGTCACTGTGACGCTGGAAAACCTGATTTGAGCCGCGAGCGGCGCGGCATTCTGGTGTAGGCCGCGCGGAGCAGCCGCGAAGTGGCGTCGGCGGTTCACATTGCGAGGGCGACTCGGTTTTGCGTCGAACTGTCCATGCCAGCAACGCATTGAGCGCCTCTTCGCGTCACCACCGGCATCGGAATCGACGCGCACATTGCGCGATTCGAGGCTGCGCACGACGACTACAGCAGCATCATGTTGAAGGCTCTTGCCGGTCGGCTTGCCGAGGCGCTGGCAGAGCGCATGCATGAGCGGGTGCGACGCGAACACGGCCTAGACCCAACACTGGGGCTATGCCGCACACGAGCAACTCGACAGTACGCGGCTGATTCGCGAAGAGTATCAGGGGATCCGGCCGGCGCCGGGCTTGTGATCCGCAAAAATTGAGTCACGCACTTAGCGCGAGGCGGCATCGATATCCAAGCCAAGCTGCGCGATTACGCATAATTTTGGGTACGGCAACGCTGATCGCAAAAATTGCGAAGTTGCGCAGCTTGAAAGTCCGGAGAGTTACCTAAAACTTACCTAAGCCGTTTTATTGCATCACACAAACCATATAACCTATTGATTTTATGGCGCTCCCTACGAGATTCGAACTCGTGTTACAGCCTTGAGAGGGCCGTGTCCTAGGCCTCTAGACGAAGGGAGCCTTAATGACGCTTGGCGGATCTCAGCCGCCGCTCTGGTAAGAGGGCTGGTAGTATACGGACCAATTTTTTGGACTCAAGCGGAACCCAATTTTTTGAACGAATTCTCCAGCTCAAGCGCATCCGGCCCAATTTCACCGTCGCCGACCGCGCCGGTCATCATCCCGCGCGCCGCACATTCGATTTCGCGTGCCGCGATCTCGCCCAACGCATTGAAAGTGCTCTATCGCCTCAAGGACGCGGGCTTTCAGGCCTTCCTCGTCGGCGGCGCCGTCCGGGAGTTGCTGCTCGGGATTACGCCGAAGTACTTCGACGTGGCGACGAATGCGCTGCCCGAGGAAGTGCGCCGGATATTCCGCAATTGCCGGCTGATCGGACGGCGATTCCGGCTCGCGCACGTGCATTTCGGCACGGAAATCATCGAGGTGGCGACTTTTCGCGCGGCGTCCGCTCCGGAGCGCGAGGAAGGGGAGGATGTCGAGGTCGATGGCGACGAGGGACCTGCCCAAGGTGCCTTCGATGAGGGCGAGCATCGGGCCGTGGACCAGCGCGGACGCATCCTGCGGGACAATCTCTACGGCAGCGTCGAGGACGATGTCTGGCGCCGCGATTTCACCGCGAACGCTCTCTATTACAACATCGAGGATTTCTCGATTTGGGATTTCGTCGGCGGCGTCGCCGACGTTCAAGCGCGCCGGATGCGCTTGATCGGCGCTCCGGACGGACGCTATCGCGAGGATCCGGTGCGCATGCTGCGCGCGGTGCGCTTCGCGGCGAAGCTCGATTTCAGCATCGAACCGGCAACCGAGGAGCCGGTCAGGCGCCTGGCCCATTTGCTCGACGGCGTGCCTCCGGCACGCTTGTTCGACGAGACACTGAAGCTGTTTCTGTCCGGGTGCGGCGCGAAATCCTATCGGTTGCTGCGCCGGTATGGCCTGTTCGAACACATGTTCCCGCTGTCGGCCGCGGCGTTCGCGCTGCCGCCGTACGCGTATGCCGAGCACATGCTCGAACTCGGCCTCGAGAATACGGACGAGCGCATCGCCGCCGACAAGCCGGTCACGCCGACCTTCTTGTTCTCCGTGCTTTTGTGGAGCGCCGTGCTGCGCGAGATGAACGAGCGCCAGGCGGGTCCTGCGCCGGACATCAGCCAGCTCCTGCAGGCCTGCGACGTCGTGCTGAAAGCGCAGCAAGCGCGCATAGCGATTCCGCGGCGCTTCAGCGTGCCGATGCGCGAGTTGTTGATGCTGCAGCCGCGATTCAATCGGCGCAGCGGCGTCAAATCCCTGGGATTGCTGCATCATCCGCGATTCCGCGCCGCCTACGATTTCTTGGTGCTGCGCGCGCAAGCCGGCGCGGCGGAGCCCGAACTCGCGGCCTGGTGGACCGATATTCAGACGGTGCCGCCGGAAGAGCGCGTGAAGTTGGTGCAGGCGCGCGCGCCGGACGCGCCGCAGGACGCCGCCGGCGCCGCCGCCGCCGGTCAGCGCCGCCGCCGTCCGCGCCGCCGCGGCAGGCGCGGCGGATCCGCTCCCGCTTGAACGCGCGAGCGCGGCGGCATGCTTGATCTTTGGCGTCCCGCGTATGTCGCGATCGGCAGCAATCTCGACGAACCGGAGGCGCGCGTGCGCGAGGCTTTCGATCGTCTCGCGGCGCTCGGCGACACCTTGCTCGTCTGCCGGTCGCGCTATTATCGGTCGCGGCCGATGGGTCCGCAGGACCAACCGCAGTTCGTCAACGCGGCGGCGGGCGTTCTGACCCGGCGCGGCGCGCGCGAATTGCTGGAATCGTGCCTGGGCATCGAGCGCGCGATGGGGCGCGACCGGGGTGAACGGTGGGGCCCGCGCGTGATCGACCTGGATTTGATCTGGATGATCGGCGCCGCGATCGACGAGCCCGGGCTGCGCCTCCCGCATCCCGGCGTTCGCGAGCGAAACTTCGTGCTGTATCCTTTGTGCGATATCGCGCCGATGCTGCGCATTCCGGGGTGCGGCGTGGTCTGCGACCTTGCCCGAAGCGCGGGCGACGCCGGGTTGTCGGTTCTCAAACAACAATAGAGTCGTTCCTTGAGCGCAAATCCGCATCGATTCATAGTCATCGAAGGCCCGATCGGGGTCGGCAAGTCGAGCCTCGCACGCCGCTTGGCGGAGTCCTTGAACGGGCAGGTCGTCCTGGAACAGGCCGACCAAAATCCGTTTCTGGAGCGTTTCTACCGCAATCCGCGCGCCGCTGCGTTCCAGGCGCAGTTGTTCTTCCTGTTTCAGCGCGCGCGCCAACTGGAGGAAGTGCGCCAGGCGGATTTGTTCGATGCGGTGCGGGTTGCGGATTAT
>DAIDVO010000027.1 GCA_027456085.1 Steroidobacteraceae bacterium
GAGCAGCTTCAACAGCGGCGCGTAGACGTAGGCCGAAGGGATCGCGACGCGTTCCGGGTGCAGCGCCGCGAACGTTTTCGGCGCGACTTCGCAGAAGATCAGCATGACGAAGGTCAAGGCGACGACGCCGATCGCGACGAGGAAATTGCCGCCGATGCGGAACGCGATCAGGCCGACGAGCGTCGGAGTCACCACGTTGACGACCGTGCTCAGCAGCAGGATCAAGCCGATGAGCCGGTCCGGCTGCGCGAGCAGAGCCTCGACCAGGCGGGCGCCGCGATCGCCGGTCTTGGCGATGTGACGGAGCCGGTAGCGGTTCATGCTCATCAGCGCCGTCTCGCTGCCGGCGAAAAACGCCGCGAGCAGCAGCAGGCAGGCCAGCCAGAGAAACATCGATACGAGCGAAGGGTTGCGCATCGGGTAAGGCGTCTTAGCCCCAATGCCGTCCGAATACTTCTTCCAGCACGAATTTGGAGCCGAAATAGGCGAGCGCCAGCACGCCGAATCCCCACAGCGTGAAATGCACGGCGAAGCGGCCGCGCCACCCGTAGCGCATGCGTCCGACCAGCAGGATCGCGAACAGCGCCCAGGCGGTCAGCGACAGCACCGTCTTGTGCACGAGATGCTGCTCGAACAAATTGGTCACGAACACGAAGCCGGTGAACAGCGCGAGCGTGAGCAGCGCGAAGCCGGCGCCGATCAGCCGGAACATGACCTTCTCCAGGACATCCATCGGCGGCAGCACGCGCGGCAGGTCGACGATGCGCTTCGCGCGCAGCCGCCGGTCGAGCAGGAAGATCATCAGCGCGGTGACGGCCGCGGCGAACAGCAGGGCGGCGGCGGCCATCGAAAGAAGGATGTGCGCGGACAGCTCCCACGCGGGCACGTTGTCGACGTGGTAGCGCTGGCCGCTGCCGGTCGCGGTTGCGCCGACCGTGGCGCTGCCGAGCAATACCGCGCCGAGTACGCGGTATTGCCGTTCGATGGCGATCAAACAGCCCAATACGGCGAGAGTCCACGCAAGCAGGGAAATCGCCTCCAATAGGCCGATCGAGAACGGCCCGACGGTGCGCATCAGCCTCACGATCGCGTCGCTGTGCGCGAAAAGCGCGCCGCCGGCGGTCGCCCACGCGAACGGCGCGAGCCGCGGAGCGCTCACGCTGCGCAGCATCAGCCACGCGGCGGCGGAATACAGCACGAACAGAGTGATTGGAAGAATCACCGCCGAATCATGACATAAGGACTATTCGCGTCCTAGCCGCATATACTAGTGCGCCATGTTCGACCAACTCAGCGAAAGACTCGCAACGGCTCTCAAGGCCCTGACCGGCCGCGGCCGCCTGACCGACGACAATATTGCCGACACGTTGCGCCAGGTGCGCCTCGCGCTGCTGGAGGCCGATGTCGCGCTGCCCGTCGTCAAGACGTTCACCGACGCGGTCAAGGCGCGCGCGCTCGGCGTCGAGGTGACGAAGAGCCTGACGCCCGGTCAGGCCTTCATCCAGGTGGTCCACGAAGAATTGACGCGGCTCATGGGCGAGCCGAGCACGGGCTTGAATTTACGCGCGCAGCGCCCGGTCGTCGTCATGCTCGCGGGCCTGCAGGGCGCGGGCAAGACGACGAGCACCGGCAAGCTTGCGCGTTGGCTCATCGAAAAGGAGCGCAAGAAGGTGCTGCTCGTCAGCACCGATGTCTACCGGCCGGCCGCAATTCTGCAGCTGCAGACGCTCGCGGCGCAGGTCGGCGCCGGCTTCTCCCCGGCGGCGGCGCACGAGGCGCCGCTCGCGATCGCCAAACGCGCGCTCAACGAGGCGACGCTCCAGGCGTACGACGTGATGCTGCTCGACACGGCCGGCCGGCTGCACGTCGATGCCGAGATGATGGATGAAGTGCGCGCGCTTGAGAAGGAAATCCATCCGCACGAACGGCTGTTTGTCGTCGACAGCATGGCCGGCCAGGATGCGGTCAATGCCGCCAAGGCCTTCGACGAGGCTCTGTCCTTGACCGGCGTGATCCTGACGAAGGCGGACGGCGACGCGCGCGGCGGTGCCGCATTGTCGGTGCGCCAGGTGACCGGCAAGCCGATCCTGTTCATCGGCACCGGCGAGAAGTCCGACGCGCTCGAGCTCTTCCAGCCGGAGCGAATCGCCGCGCGCATCCTCGGCATGGGCGACGTGCTGTCCTTGGTGGAACAGGTCAAGGACCAGGTCGACCGCGAGAAAGCCGAGAAGCTCGCGAAAAAAATCAGCACCGGCAAGTCCTTCGACCTTGCGGACTTGCGCGATCAATTGAGCCAGCTGCGGCGCATGGGCGGCATGGCCGCGCTGCTCGACAAATTGCCGGCGCAGATGCAGGCGAACGCCGCCAAGGCGGCCGGCGCGGTCAACGAGCGGGCGCTCAGGCGGCAGATCGGCATCATCGATTCGATGACGCCGCGCGAGCGCCGGCGGCCGGATCTGATCGATCCGTCACGCAAACGCCGCATCGCGAGCGGTGCGGGCGTTCAGCTGCCTGAGGTGGGCCGCCTGCTGAAACAGTTCGAACAGATGCAAAAGACCATGAAAAAGCTCGCCAAAGGCGGCATGCTGAAGAACATGATGCGCGGCATGGCGGGGCGCCTGCCGCCCGGGTTCGGACCGTAAGCACCCGGAAAGCGTAGATTTCTTGCCGAAACCTGCATTCCACGGCTACAATTAGCGGCTACATTCTCAAGGTGGCTCCAAAGATGGTGACGATCCGTTTGACCCGACGCGGCGGCAAGAAGACGCCCTTTTATCATGTTGTCGTTACGGACAGCCGTAAACGCCAGGGCGGCACGAGCCTCGAGAGCGTCGGGTTGTTCAACCCGGTCGCGCGCGGCGCGGAAACGAAGCTGCGGCTCGATGTCGCGCGCATCGAACACTGGGTGAGCCACGGCGCGCACATGTCGGATCGCGTCAAACAGTTGTTGACGACTTTCCGCAAACAAGCCGCCTGACGGCGGGTAGCGCCGCGATGGGCGACGAATCGCCGCTCGTCGAACTCGGGGCGGTCACGTCTCCCCACGGTATCCGTGGATGGGTCAAGGTGCGTTCCGACACGGAACCTCCCGAGCGCCTGTTCGAGCACCGCAAGCTGCGCCTCAAGCTGCGCGGTGCGACGCCGGAGTACCGGATCTAGGCGACAGGACAGAGCGGCGGGCGCTTGACGTTGAAATTCGCCGGCGTCGACGATCGCGACGGCGCTGCGGGACTCTGCGGGGCGAGCATCTGCGTGCCGCGCGATTCGCTGCCGGCGCGCAGCGACCGAGACCATTATCGCGCCGACTTGATCGGCTGCGAAGTGGTGGATCTCGCCGGCGCACGCTTGGGTGCGCTTGAGTATTTTGTCGAGACGCCCGCCCACGCGGTCATGGTCGTAAGGGGGGCCAAAGAGTTTTGGATCCCCGCGGTGCCGCAACATGTCCGGCGGGTGGACTTGGACGCACGCCGGGTCGTGGTCGACTGGAAAGAGCCGGCGGAATAGGACGAATGCGCATAGCGGTCGTGTCCTTGTTCCCGCAGATGATCCGCGATGCGCTGTCGTACGGCGTCGTTGGCCGTGCGATCGAACGCAACAAGCTGGAAGTAGCGTGCGTCGATCCGCGTGACTATGCGACCGACGTCCATCGCACGGTCGACGACCGTCCATACGGCGGTGGGCCGGGAATGGTCCTCAAGGTCGAACCGCTCGTGGCGGCGCTGCGCGCAGCCGAGGCTGCGTTCCCCGCGAGGGTGCGGCGAATTTTATTGGGCGCCGACGGGCGCCGCTTCGAACAGGCGATCGCGCGCGAGGCGGCTCTGTGGCCGGGATTGATCCTCGTGGCCGGGCGCTACGAGGGCGTCGACGAACGATTCGTCGAGGGCGAGATCGACGCCGTCTGGTCGATCGGCGACTACATATTGTCCGGCGGGGAATTGCCGGCGCTGGTCGTCATCGATGCGATCGCGCGGCTCCTGCCGGGCACGCTAGGCGCGGCGGAATCGGCGGAACAAGAGTCCTTTAGTGACGGCCTGCTCGATTGGCCGCATTATACTCGGCCCGCGGCGATCGCCGGCCGCGCTGTGCCGGAGGTTCTGTCCTCCGGCGACCACGCGGCGATCGCGCGTTGGCGCCGGCGCGAGGCGCTCGGGCGCACGTGGCTGCGCAGGCCCGACATGCTCGAGCGGCGCGGCATGAGCGCGGAGGAGCGGGCGCTGTTGGAGGAATTCAAGGCCGAACGGGCGCATGACGCCGGCCGGGTGGAAAGTAGCTTTGTAAGATGAGGTCGCAACGATGAACAAGATAATTCAAGCATTGAACGGCGAACGGACGCGCGCGAAATTTCCGGACTTCAATCCCGGCGATACGGTCGTCGTCCAAGTAAAAGTCGTCGAAGGCGACCGCGAACGCATGCAGGCCTATGAGGGCGTCGTCATCGCGAAGAAGAACCGCGGGCTGAATTCCTCGTTCACGGTGCGCAAGATTTCGCACGGCGAGGGCGTCGAGCGCGTTTTTCAGACGCACAGCCCGTCGATCAGCGAAGTGAGCGTCAAGCGCCGCGGCGCCGTGCGCCGCGCGAAGCTGTATTACCTCCGGGATCTGTCTGGCAAGGCTGCGCGCATCGAAGAGAAGCTTTAAAGGGAGCGCTCGAGGGCGTTTTGCGCGGGGCGGCGCCGGGAGGCGATCGATGAACATCGGCTCGGTACTGTCGGGCTTCTTGCGTCTGGTATGGCGCATCCTCGACGGTATTCGGCGCGCGCTGCACCTGCTGCTGCTGCTGGTGATCTTCGGATTCCTGCTCGCGGCGCTGCATACGTCGATACCGATCGTGCCGAGTTCCGCGGCCTTGGTGATCGCCCCGCAAGGCCAGCTCGTGGAGCAACTGTCGGCCGATCCGTTGCGGCGCGCGGTCGGGGAGGCCACCGGCGGGAGGGCTTCGGAAACCCTGCTGCGCGACGTGACCGACGCGATCGAAACCGCCAAGAGCGACCCGCGGATCAAGCTGATCGTGTTGAATCTCGACCGGCTCGCGCCCTCGGGCCTCTCCAAGCTCCAGGAGGTCGGCGCCGCGATCCGTGATTTCCGCGCCTCGGGCAAGCGCGTGATCGCGTCCGCGAATTCGCTCGATCAAACCCAATATTACATCGCGGCCCAGGCGGGCGAGATCTACCTGGATCCGCTTGGGGTGGTCAACATCAACGGTTTCAGCTATTACCGGATGTACTTCAAGAACGCGATCGACAAGCTGGGTGTGGACGTCAATATCTTCCGCGCCGGCACGTTCAAGAGCTACACCGACCAGTATTCGCGCAACGACATGGCCGAGAGCGAGCGTGACGAGAGCGCCGCGTGGCTCGGCACGCTGTGGAGCGCCTATCAGAGCGATGTGGTCCGCGCGCGCTCCCTGCCCGCGAATGCGCTGCAGAGCTATGTCGACCAGGGCCCGGCGGAGCTTGCGGCCTTGAACGGCGATGCCGCACGGCTCGCGCTGCAGCACGGATTGGTCACTGCGCTGAAGAGCCGGACCGAGATCGACGGCGAACTCGAAAATCTCGTCGGCGCGGATCGCGATACCCACTCGTTCAATGCCATTTCGATGGACGAGTACTTGGCGTCGGTGCGCGCACAGCACCTGTTCCGGTCGAAACCGCAGAAGCGCATCGGCATCATCGTCGCCGCGGGCGATATTCTCGACGGGCGCCAGCCTCCGGGCGCGATCGGCGGCGTGAGCACGTCCGCACTTCTGCGCCAGGCCCAGTATGATCCGGCGATCAAGGCCGTCGTTCTGCGCATCGACAGTCCCGGCGGCAGCATGTTCGCATCGGAGCAGATCTTGCGCGCCGTGCTGCGTCTGCGCCACGCCGGCAAACCCGTCGTCGTGTCGATGAGTTCCTATGCGGCCTCCGGCGGGTATTACATCGCCGCGGCGGCGAACCAGATTTTCGCGAGCCCGACGACCTTGACGGGCTCAATCGGCGTGTTCGCGGTCGTACCGACGTTTCAGCGCACGCTCGAGAAGCTCGGCGTCACGGTCGATGGGCTCGGTACGACGCCGCTCGCGGGCATGATGCGTTACGACCGGCCGCTTTCTCCCGCGGCGAAGCAGATGCTCCAGAGCGGCGTCGATCATGCATACGATGAGTTCGTGATGCGCGTCGCCGCAGGGCGCAAGATGAGCGCCGCCGACGTCGACAAGATCGCGCAAGGGAGGGTTTGGTCGGGCGCCGACGCCGAGCGCTTAGGACTCGTCGATCACCTGGCCGGGCTCAAAGCGGCGGTTGCGGCCGCGGCGAAGCTCGCCGACGTCTCCGGAAAATACGGTACCGAGTACATCGAACCGGAACTAGGATTGCGCGAAGCCCTGATGATGCAGGTCCGCTCGGACTTTTTGTATTGGGGCCGGCTCGCCGGCATGATTCCAAACAGCGGGCCGTTTGGCCGCCTGCTCGATCCTCTGATCGAGCAGGCGCGCGAACTTGCGGAATTCAATGATCCGCGCGGACTGTACGCCTATTGCTGGTGCGGGCAGCCGGGCGGATAGCCGACTCGGCGCGTCTAGAGCGCCGCCCAATCGAGGATGATCTTGCCGGATTTGCCGGAGTTCATGATCTCGAAGCCTTCCGCGTAATCGCGGATGCCGAGCCGGTGCGTGATGACCGGCCGCACGTCGAGCCCGCTCTGCAGCATGCTCGCCATCTTGTACCAGGTCTCGAACATCTCGCGCCCGTAGATGCCTTTGATCACGAGACCCTTGAAAATGACCTGATTCCAATCTATCGCGGTTTCGCCCGGCGGAATGCCGAGCATCGAGATGCTTGCGCCGTGGTTCATCGTGCGCAGCATTTCCTTGAGCGCCGCGGCATTGCCGGACATCTCGAAGCCGACGTCGAAGCCTTCCTCCATGCCGAGGTCGCGCATCGCCTGATCCAGCGTTTCGCGGGAAACATTGAGCGCGCGCGATGCCCCCATCGCCCGGGCGAGACCGAGGCGGTAATCGTTGACGTCGGTGATGACGATGTGGCGCGCGCCGCAATGGCGCGCGATCGCGACCGCCATGATGCCGATTGGACCTGCGCCCGTGATCAGCACGTCCTCGCCGACGACGTTGAATGCGAGCGCAGTGTGGGTCGCGTTGCCGAGCGGATCGAGGATCGACGCGACCTCGTCGTCGATAGCCGGCGGCAGCTTGAATACGTTCGACGCGGGTATCGTCAGGTATTCGGCGAAGGCTCCGGCGCGATTGACGCCCACTCCCTGCGTGTTGCGGCAGAGATGGCGCCGCCCGGCGCGGCAGTTGCGGCAATGTCCGCAGGTGATGTGCCCTTCGCCGGAAACGCGGTCGCCGAGCGCGAAGCCGCGTACTTCGCCGCCGACGTCGACGATTTCGCCGGAATATTCGTGCCCGACCGCCATCGGCACCGGGATCGTCCTCTGCGCCCACGCATCCCAATTGTAGATATGCATGTCGGTGCCGCAGATGGCCGTGCGGCGTATCTTGATCAACACGTCGTTGTGGCCGACGTCCGGCTCCGGAACGTCCTGGAGCCAAATGCCGGGTTCCGCTCGAGCCTTGACCAGTGCTTTCATCCCGGGCCTCCGACTAGTGGATGATGCCGAGCTCGCGCGCGGCGCGTTCGAAGCCCTCGACCGCTCGCTCCAGCTGCGCCGGCGAATGCGCGGCGCTCATTTGCGTGCGGATGCGTGCTTTGCCGTGCGGCACGACGGGATGGGAGAAGGCGACGACGTAAATGCCCTCGGCCAGCAGCCGCTCGGCGAGACGGCCGGCTAGCGGCGCGCCGCCGAGCATGACCGGAATGATCGGATGCTCGCCGGGGAGCAAATCGAAGCCCAAATCCCGCATGCGGCCGCGAAACAGGCGGGCGTTCGCGTGCAGCCGCTCGCGCAAGTCGGCGGATTTCTCGAGCATCTCCAGCACCCGCAGCGTGCCTGCGGCGACGACCGGCGCGATGCTGTTGGAAAACAGGTACGGGCGCGAGCGCTGGCGCAGCCACGTGACGATTTCCGCGCGCGCGGCGACGTAGCCGCCGCTCGCGCCGCCCAAGGCCTTGCCGAGCGTGCCCGTGAGGATGTCGATCCGTCCCATGACGCCGCAGAGCTCGTGTGTACCGCGGCCGCGCGCGCCGATGAATCCCGTCGCGTGCGAGTCGTCGACCATGACGAGCGCGCCGTATTTCTCGGCCAGATCGCAGATGTCCGCGAGCCTCGCGATCGAGCCGTCCATCGAAAAAACGCCGTCGGTCGCGATGAGCCGCACGCGCGCGCCGTGCGCGTCCTGCAGGCAGCGCTCGAGTTCGTTCATGTCGTTGTTCGCGTACCGCAGGCGACGCGCCTTGCACAGGCGGATGCCGTCGATGATGCTCGCATGGTTCAGCGCATCGCTGATCACCGCATCGGTTTCGTCGAGCAGCGCTTCGAACAAGCCGCCATTCGCGTCGAAGCAGGAGGAATACAAGATCGCATCATCGGCGCCGAGGAACGCCGCGAGCCGCTGTTCGAGCTCCCGATGGACGGTTTGTGTGCCGCAAATGAAGCGCACCGAGGCGACGCCGTAGCCGAATTCATCGAGTGCGGCATGCGCCGCCTCGACGAGTGCGGGATGATCGGCAAGTCCCAGATAGTTGTTCGCGCACAGATTGATCACTTCGCGGCCGTCCGCGAGCGTGACGACGGGCCCTTGCGGCGAGCCGATGATGCGCTCGCGCTTCAGCAGGCCCGCCTCATCGAGGCCTTGCGTATCGCGGCGCAGCCGGTCCAGTAACTCGAGGATCACTTCGCACTCCCGAGCGGCCCCTCGGCCGCCGAACCCGGAACAGCGGTTATTATAGCGTTTTGAGCGGGAGTGACCGGTGACGCTTTGCGATGAATCCGACGGCAGGGACCCGTCACGATCCGGCGGACGCCTTTTCGGGGCCGTCCGTATCGCATGCCAGCGCGTCGGCCGGCAATAGCGCGATCCAGTCAGGGGCGCTCCATACGGCGCTCGCGAGACCGGCGGTCGACAGCCTTCGCTCCTGCGGGCGCGGCCCGAAGCGGCTCGCGAGCTCGCTCAAACCGGGGTTATGCCCACAGACGAGTACGTGCAAGGCGGCATGGCCGCGGTCGGTCGCGATGCGCCATATCGTCCCGGGAGCCGCCTGATACAGTGCGGGTTCGGTTTGCAGCCTGCCGGCCGGAAGCGCCGCGATGCGCGCGACGATCGACGCCGTGGTCCACGCGCGCTCAGCCGGGCTTGCGACGATCAGATCGGGGACCCATCGGCGCGCCACCAGCTTGTGCGCCATTTCCTCCGCCTGGCGGACTCCGCGCGGCGTCAACGTCCGCTCGAAGTCCGCGCCGCCCGTCTCGGCGTCGGCCGCCTTTGCATGGCGCAGCAGCGTCAGGCGTCGCAGCGTATCCATATGCGCCCCGCTTCGATTTTCGTCTCGAACACCCGCACCGGCTCGTACGCCGGGGGCGTGAGCGCCGCGCCCGTGCGCAGGCAGAAGCGCGCGCCGTGGCGCGGGCAGACGATTTCGCTCCCCTCGATCTGCCCGCCGGTCAGCTCCGCGCCGTCATGCGTGCAGATGTCCTCGATCGCGTAGACTTGGTCCGCGCTGCGCACCACCGCGATCAAACGGGAGCCTGCCGTGATCGTGATCGCACGGCCGCCAGCAAGATCCGACAGCGCGCCGGCATCGATCCAGGCCATGAATTCTCCTTACATCATTCCCGTTTGCAGACGGGCTTCATCCGACATCATCGACTGGTTCCACGGCGGGTCGAACACCAGTTCCACGTTCGTGAGCGCGACCGTCGGCACGATTTGCACTTTGTCGCGGACGTCCTGCACGAGGATTTCACCCATGCCGCAGCCGGGTGCGGTCAGGGTCATCTTGATGTCGACGCCGCGGCCCGCATCGGTGCTGTGCACGTCGACGGAGTAGATCAAGCCCAGGTCGACGATGTTCACCGGGATTTCGGGGTCGTAACAGGTCCTGAGCTGTTGCCAGATGACGTTCTTGATGTCTTCCTCGGAAGCGCCCGGGGGAACCTCCGGCGGCTGCGCGGCGGACATGCCGATCGCGTCCGCATCCGCGCCCGCGATCCTGAACAGATTGCCGTCGACGTAGACGGTGAAGCTGCCGCCGAGCGCCTGGGTGATGTAGCCGACGGCGCCGATTTTCAGATTGACCTCGACGCCGGCGGGAATGGCGACCGCCTTGACGTCGCGCTGGACGACGATTGGTTCGTTTTCATGCGTGCGCATCGCGGCCCCCGTTCATTCGGTCGAAACAGACGGCCCGGGCAACGGCGCCGGTGATTTGAGCGCCGACGCGAGCGTGTGCCAACAAAGGCTCGCGCACTTCACGCGGGCGGGGAATTCCCGCACGCCGGACAGGGCGGCGAGTTTGCCGAGCTTTGCGTCGTCGATCTCGGCGCTGTCGTCGGTCAGGAGCCTGTGCACGCGGTCGAATAGCGCGAGCGCCTCGTCGCGCGTCTTGCCCTTGACGGCCTCGGTCATCAGCGACGCCGACGCGGTGGATATCGCGCAGCCCTGGCCTTCGAAGCGGATGTCGTCGACGCGATCGTCGACGAGGCGCAATCTGAGCGTCAACCGGTCGCCGCACAGGGGATTGAATCCCTCGATGCTCGCGCTCGCCTCGGGCAGAGGCCCGAAGTTGCGCGGATGGCGGTTGTGATCGAGGATCACGTCTCTGTATAGATCTTGCAGTTGCATCGTCTGACTCGTCAGGTGAACAAGCGTCGTGCACGTTCGACCGACGCGGCGAGCCGGTCGATTTCATCGAACGTGTTGTAGAACGCGAACGAAGCGCGCGCCGTTGCCGGCACGCGGAAGAATTCCATGACCGGCATCGCACAATGATGGCCGGTGCGGATGGCGATGCCGTCCCGGTCGAGTATCGTCCCCAGATCGTGCGGATGCACGCCGTCGACGACGAACGAGACCAGGCCGACCTTCTCGCGCGCCGTGCCGATGAAGCCGAGTCCGGGGATGCTCCTCAACGCGGCGTGCGCATGCTCGAGCAGCGCCTGCTCATGGGCGTGTGCCGCGCCGAGATCGAGAGAATCGAGGAATTCGACCGCCGCGCCGAGGCCGATGGCGCCGGAAATATTCGGCGTTCCGGCCTCGAATTTGTAGGGCAGGGCGTTGTAGACCGTTCCGTCGAAGCTGACCGTGAGGATCATGTCGCCGCCACCCTGCCATGGCGGCATGCGTTCGAGCAGCGCCTCACGGCCGTAGAGGACGCCGATGCCGGTCGGAGCGAACATCTTGTGCCCCGAAAACACGTAGAAATCGCAACCCAGCGCCCCGACGTCGACGGCCATGTGCGGAACCGCCTGCGCGCCGTCGACCAGAGTCGCGATGCCGCGCCGGCGCGCGCTCGCGACCAGCCGTTCGACCGGCAGCACCGTACCGAGGGCGTTCGAGACGTGCGCGCACGCAAAGATCTTGGTGCGCGGGCTCATCAGCGCTTCGACCGTCTGCGCGTCGACTTCGCCGCGCGAATCGATCGGCGCGACGACGAGCTTTGCGCCCGTCTGTTGTGCGACCATCTGCCAGGGGACGATGTTCGCGTGATGCTCGAGGTGCGTGATCAGTATCTCGTCGTCGGGACGCAAAGTAGGGCGTGCAAAGCTCTGCGCGACCAGGTTGACGCTCTCGGTCGCCCCGCGGGTGAACACGATCTCGTGGCGCGATGCCGCCTTGATGAAGCCGACGAGACGGTCGCGCGCCGCTTCGTACAGCCCGGTCGCCTCCTGGCTCAGGGTGTGCACGCCGCGGTGAATGTTGGCGTGGTGGCGGCGCATGTAGCCCTCGACCGCGGCGATCACGCACTCGGGGCTCTGCGACGAGGCGCCATTGTCGAGGTAGGCGATCGGATTCCCGTGCACCGTGCGCGCGAGAACCGGAAATTCGCGCCGAACCGCGTCGACGTCGAATGCCCGCGGCGGGCGTGCGCGGACTATCGTGCTCATCGGAACGCCCTCAAGAGTTCGGCATCCGGCAGTTCGGCGATCAGCGCGTTTTCGATCGCGCGCCGCGCATGCGGCAACGACATGCCGGTCAGCACGTCGTCGAGGAACGCGAATACCAACAGACTCTGCGCGGTCGTGCGGTCGATGCCGCGCGACAGCAGATAGAACAGCATGTCTGGATCCAGCCGGCCAACGGTCGCGCCGTGCGCGCACTTGACCTCGTCCGCGTAGATCTGCAGCTGCGGCCGCGTGTCGATTTCCGCGGTGGGGGCGAGCAGCAGGCCGCGGCTCGATTGCTTGGAGTCCGCGCCGGCGGCGCCTTCGCTCACTATCACCTTGCTGTTGAAGATCACGCGGCTCGTGCCGCCCGCGATCGCGCGCGCCGTCTGCCGGCTCGTCGTGCTGCGCGCGGCGTGGATTGCGGTATTGACGCAATCGACGTGTCTTGCGCCGTTGCCCGCGAGCAGCGTCCGGCTCTGCAGGCTCGCCCCCGGCTCTTGCAAGCGCGCTTCGAGATGCGCCCGCACGAGGCCGCCGCCCAGCGCAATCGTGAATTCCGTGCAGCGGCTGTCCCTGGCCATGTGAATGTCGAGCGAGTCGAAATGCGTCGTCGACTCCTTGGAGGCGAAGACCCGGTAGTGTTCCACGGTGGCGTCCGGCGCGAGCGCGATCTCGGTCGCGGAGTTGCACAGCACGCCGTGCTCGCCGGCGGCGACGTGGTGTTCGATGATCGTCGCGCTCGCGCCGGGCTGCACGTCGATGATCACGCGCGCATGAGCGGCGGTGTTCGGACGGTCCGACTCGCTCATGTGCACAATTACGAGCGGTGCGGCCGCGCCGCTGATCCTGATGTGGATGCCGTCGACGAAAAGCGCCGTGTTGAGCAGCGCCCAGCGGCGCTGGTCCGAATCCGCGGACGCGGCGAACCGGCGCATCAGCGCCTCCGCATCGCTTGCGCCGAGCGCGCGCAGGCTCGCAATCTCGATGCCTGGCCGCGCGGCCGGACCACCCGATGCGGCGAACTGCGGGTAGCCGTTGACGATTGCGACGGCCGGCGCGGCGCCGGCGAGCGCGAGCGCGGACAGGGACACGGCGCGCGCCGCCGAGTCCGGGGGCGG
>DAIDVO010000028.1 GCA_027456085.1 Steroidobacteraceae bacterium
CTGCGGACAGGACCGGCCGCCATCGGCGAGCAGCGGCAGGAACGGCGCCGTGCCGCGCGTGTCGCTCGCATAGACGAGGCCGTGCTCTCTTTCCAGCGCGAGCGCCGCGTCATTGATCTGCCAGCCCGCGGCCGCATGCGATGCCGGGAACGCGCCGAACACACGCTCGAATGCCGCCAGGCCCCGCTCGAACTCGATGCGCGTCCACGCATCGCTCGCGCCGGCGACGTGATCCTGCCAGCGCACGTGATCGAACGTATGCAAGCCCACCTCGAACCCATCGTCGCGCACGCCGCGCATCACGCCGCCGGCCGCTTTGCCGATGTCGGGGCCCGGCAGCAGCACGCCGTACAGCAGGGTCTTGATCCCGTAATGCTTGACGACCGAGGTGCGCGCGACCTTCTGCGCGAAGCCGGGGCGAAACACGCGCTTCAACGCCCGCCCGGTGTGATCGGGCCCGACCGAGAAATAGAAGGTCGCGTCTACTTTCAGCCGGCGCAGCAGCGCGCTGAGCCGCGGCACGCCCTCGCGCGTGCCGCGCAGCGTATCGACATCGACCTTCAGGCCGATGTGGGCGCCCTCAAGCATCGCTCGACAACAGCGCGGACGCCGACGGCAGGGCATGCGCGTAGGAGTCGAAGATCGCCGAGAGCGCCGTGCGCATATCCGTCGTCGGCGTCCAGCCAAGCTCCGCGCTGGTATTCTTGATCGACGGGAGCCGCGCGGGAATGTCCGCATAGCCCTTGCCGTAATATTGCTGCGCCGAGACTTCGATGATCTTCGTCAGTCGCGCGGTCGGCGCGTACTCGGGACGCGCGAGCGCGACCGCGAGCATCATCTGCGCCAATTGCCGGATCGAATACAGGTTCTTAGGGTTGCCGATGTTGTAGATCTTGCCGTCGGCGATGCCGCCCGGGTTGTCGATGATCTTCGTCAGGCACTGCACCGCATCGTCGATGTAGGTGAACGCACGCGTCTGGTGGCCGCCGTCGACGAGCTGGATCGACTCGCCGCGGACGATGTGGCCGAGGAACTGGGTCAACACGCGCGAGCTGCCCTCTTTCGGCGTGTCGATGCTGTCGAGCCCCGAACCGATCCAGTTGAACGGGCGAAACAGCGTGAACTGCAGGCCTTGCTCGCCGTAGCCCCAGATGATCCGGTCGAGCAGCTGTTTGACGCAGGAGTAGATCCAGCGCTGTTCGTGGATCGGACCCAGCACGAGTTCGGAGGTCGCCGGATCGAATGCCTGGTCGTGACAGGCGCCATAGACCTCGGAGGTCGACGGGAAGACGACGCGCTTATGGTATTTGACGCAATGGCGGATGATCGGCAGGTTCGCCTCGAAATCCAGCTCGAACACCTTGAGCGGCGCGCGCACATAGGTCGCCGGCGTCGCGATCGCCACCAACGGCAGGATCACGTCGCATTTGCGCACGTGATATTCGACCCACTCGAGATTGATCGTGATGTCGCCTTCGACGAAGTGAAAGCGCGGATTTCCGAGCAGCGTCGACACGCGCTCCGACTGCAGGTCCATGCCGTAGATCTGCCAGTCCGTCTGCTCGAGAATGTATTTGCTCAAATGATGGCCGATGAAGCCATTGACGCCGAGAATCAGCACGTTTTTCAAGATAAACCCCTCAAGAGACGTATTTTTTAAGCGAGACCCAACGCCACCGGCTGGTTCGACAGCTGCGGCGGCGGCGCGTCCGGCAGCACCGAGCGGCCGTCGAGCGCGAGTTTCAGCACTTGCAGGCGCCGGCCATCGACGCAGTCGACGAACCAGGAGCCGCTTTCCACATACAAGCACGGCGCGGCCCCCGGATGGCGTGCCGGCGCCGGATCCACGCGCGTTTCCCAGAGGTCAAGCCTACACCCGTTGAGGTCGGTAAAGGCACCCGGAAACGGCGGTGCGACCGCGCGCACCAGGTCATGCACGGCCTTGGCCCCGCGGCGCCAATCGATACGGCCGTCTTCGGGAGTGCGCCGGCCGAAGTACGAACCGGCTTGCAGGTCGAGCGGGTGCGCCGCCTGGGTTCCGGCGACGAGTTTCGGCAAGGCGCGGCCGATCAGGGTCTCGGCCGCCGCGGCGACGCGCAGCGACACCTCGAGCGCCGTGTCGTTCGCGCCGATCGGCACCGCCTGCTGGTCGACCAGATCCCCGGCGTCGGGCTTCTCCACCATGTAATGCAGGCTCGCGCCGGTCTCGGTCTCGCCGTTCAAGATCGCCCAGTGCACCGGCGCGCGGCCGCGATATTCCGGCAACAGCGAGCCGTGCAGGTTGAGCGCGCCGCGCGGCGCAACCGCAAGCCAGGGGGATTCGAGCAGGTAGCGATAGTAAAACGAGAACAGGAAATCGGGCCGGACGGCGCGCGCGGCGGCGATCCACTGCGGCGTGTTCGGATCCGCGGGCGTCTCCACGCGCAGCCCATGCCTGCGCGCGAGTTCGCCGACGCTCTCGAACCAGCGCTGCTCGTTCGGATCGTCCGCGTGCGTCATGACCAGCGGCACTTCGATGCCTTGCGCGATCAGCACGCCGAGGCAACGAGCGCCGACTTCGCTGTAGGCGAAAACGACCGCCCGCGTCACTTAAGGATCGTCCTCGCGCTCCGCTTCCAGCACCGCCTGGACGATGTAGCGCGGCCGCTCACGCACCTGCGCGTAGATGCGCCCGACATATTCGCCCAGAAGGCCGATGCCGAACAGCGCGATGCCGATCAGGAAGAACACGATTCCAAAGAGCGAGAACACGCCCTGCACTTCCGGTCCCACGATCAGGCGGCGGATGAAGAGGTAGCCGACCAGCAGCGCCGACAGCGCCGCGACCGCCATGCCGGTCATCGAAAATAGCTGCAGCGGCACGACCGAGAATCCCGTGATCAGGTCGAAGTTCAATCGAATCAGGCTGTAGAGCGAATATTTCGATGCGCCCGCGTGCCGCTCTTCGTGCGCAATCGGCACTTCGACGGGGCGCATCGCGTACAGCGACGCGAGCGCCGGGATGAACGTGTTGACCTCGCGCGTCTGGTTCAGGGCCGCGACGATCGAGCGCGAGTAGCCGCGCATCATGCAGCCCTGGTCGGTGACGCGCACCGGGGTGATCTTTTCACGCAATTTATTGACCGCGCGCGACAGCACGCGCCGCCAGAGCACGTCCTGGCGCTGCTGCCGGATCGTGCCGACGTAGTCGTAGCCTTCGTCGAGCTTTGCGACCAGGCGGCCGATCTCTTCGGGCGGATTCTGCAGGTCCGCGTCCAGCGTCACGACATACTCGCCGCGCGCGTACGCAAGACCCGCCATCACGGCCGAATGCTGTCCGAAATTGGCGTGAAACAGCACCACGCGGGTCTCGCGCGGCCGGCGTTCGAACTGCTCGCGCAGCAGCGCCGCGGAGCGGTCGCGGCTGCCGTCGTTGACGAACACGCACTCATAGGAAACCGCGAGCGCATCGAGCGCCGGATACAGCCGCGCAAACAACGCCGGCAGCACCGCCTCCTCGTTGTAAACGGGGATGACCACGCTCAGCTTAGGCGCGCGGCTCAATGGTCCGCCGCGACCGCGCCGTGTGCCGTCAACAAGGCGAGCAATTCAGCGGTCTTCGCCCGCATCAAGCTCTGCGAACCGCGCGCCTCGACGTTCAGGCGGATCAAGGGCTCGGTGTTGGAACTGCGCAAATTGAAGCGCCAGTCGGCGAATTCGAACGACACGCCGTCGGTCCGATCTACACTCAAGGCCTGCGGCGCGTAGAGCGCTTCGATCGCCGCGATCGCCTTGTGCGCATCCGGCACGCGGTAGTTCAACTCGCCGCTGACCGGAAACGCGCGCATGCGCGCGCCGACGAGCTCGGACAACGGCTTGCCGCTCTCGCAGATGCATTGTGCGACCAGGAGCCAGGGGATCATGCCGCTGTCGCAGTAGGCGAAACGGCGAAAATAGTGGTGCGCGCTCATCTCACCGCCGTAGACGCCGTCCACCTCGCGCATTTTTTGCTTGATGAACGCATGGCCGGATTTGCACAGCACCGGCTCGCCGTGCGCGGCGCGCACCATCTCGATCGTATTCCAGGTCAAGCGCGGATCGTGCACGACCCGCCCGCCGGGCTCGCCGCGCAGCAGCACCGAGGCCAGGAGCCCCACGATGTAATAACCCTCGATGAAGCCGCCCCGTTCGTCGAACAAGAAACAGCGGTCGAAGTCTCCATCCCAGGCGATGCCGAAATCGGCGCCGCTGCGGCGGATCGCCTCGATGGTCGAACGGCGGTTCTCCTCGAGCATGGGGTTCGGAATACCGTTCGGGAAACGCCCGTCGGGTTCGTGGTACACCTTGATGAAGCGCAGCGGCAGATGCGGCTCCAAGCGGTCGATCACGAGGCCGGCGCCGCCATTGCCCGCGTTGACGACGATCTTCAAGGGTTTGAGCTTGTTCGCCTCGACGTACGACAGAAGATGTTCGACATAGGCCTTGTTGGTATCGACGGCGTGGCGCACCCCGAGGCGCCGAGGCGCCGGGAATTCGCCGCGTTCGGCGAATGTGCGAATCTCTTTCAGGCCATTGTCGGCGCTGATCGGCTTCGACTCCTCGCGTACGAACTTCATGCCGTTGTAGTCGGACGGATTGTGGCTCGCGGTCACCATGATGCCGCCATCGTAGCCGCCATGAAACGTCGCGAAATACACCCCTTCGGTGCCGCAGACGCCGATGTCGAAGACCTCGACGCCGCTCTCGGTGAGTCCCTTGCACAAGGCATCGGTCAAGGCTGCGCTCGAGAGCCTGATATCGCGGCCGACGACGACGCGGCGCGGCGATAGGAACTGTGCGTAGCCGCGCGCTACGCGGTAGGCGACGTCGTCGTTCAATTCATCGGGGATGCGCCCGCGCAGGTCGTAGGCTTTGAAACAGCTGATCGGCTTCATGTGTCGGTGCCTTCGCGCCCGTAATTGTCCTCGAAACGCACAATATCGTCCTCGCCCAAGTAAGAGCCCGATTGGACCTCGATCAGATGCAGCGCCACCTTGCCCGGATTTTCGATCCGATGGGTCGCGCCGATCGGAATATAGGTCGACTGGTTCTCCGACAACAAGAACGTCTCGTTGTCCCGCGTGATGCGCGCGGTGCCGGAGACGACGATCCAATGCTCGGCGCGATGGTGATGCATTTGCAAGGACAGCACGCCGCCCGGCTTGACCGTAAGGCGCTTGACCTGGAAGCGCTCGCCCGAGTCGATGCTGTCGTAGCTGCCCCAGGGCCTGAACACCTCGCGATGCAGCGCCGATTCGGAGCGTCCGGACTTGCGCAGCTTCGCGACCAGCTCCTTGACGTCCTGGACCCGATCCTTCGGCGCGACCAGCACCGCATCCTTGGTCTCGACGACGATGTGATCGTCCATGCCGACCGTCGCGACCAAGCGGCTGGTCGAGTGAACGTAGCAATCATGCGTGTCGTGGATCAAGACATCGCCTTGCAGCACGTTGCCGTCTTCGTCGGCGGGCAGCGCATCGAACAGCGAGGACCAGGAACCGACATCGCTCCAGCCGGCATCGAGCGGCAGCACGATGGCATCGCGCGTCTTCTCCATGACCGCGTAGTCGATCGACTCGCTGCGGCATTCGACGAACGCGTCCTTGCCGATGCGCACGAAGTCAAAGTCGCTGGTCGCCGCGCGAAACGCCGCCGTGGCCGCTTCCAGGATATCGGGCGCGAAGCTGCGCAGCTCCTCGAGGTAGCGCGACGCCTTGAAGACGAACATGCCGCTGTTCCAATAATAATCGCCCGAGGCGACGAACTGGGTCGCGAGATCCAGGGGCGGCTTTTCGATGAACTCGGCGACCGGGTAGGAAGGACCCGTGCCCGCGCCGCGGCGGATATAGCCGTAGCCGGTCTCGGGCGCGTACGCGACGATGCCGAAGGTCACGAGCTTGCCCTGGTTCGCGAGCGATACCGCGACCTCGGCGGCGCGCTGAAAGCCTTGCGCATCGCGAATCACATGATCGGCCGGAGCGACGATGAGCACCGCATCGGAGGCCATCTCCAGCGCCTTCAACGCCGCGAGCGCTACCGCGGGGGCTGTGTTGCGGCCGACCGGTTCCAAGAGGATCGCCGCGGCGCCCGCCTCGACCGCGCGCAGCTGCTCGGCGACCGTGAATCGGTGCGCCTCGTTGCAGACGACGATCGGCGCCAGCGCCTGCGCTATGCCCGCGAGGCGCGCAACCGTGTCCTGCAGCATGGTCTGCTTGCTGGTCAATGCGAGCAATTGTTTCGGATACATTTCGCGCGACAGCGGCCAGAGGCGCGTGCCCGCGCCGCCCGACAAAATGACCGGTATCACGACACTCACGCGGGATTTGCCTGGTTTTGCGTAGCGCGGCCGATCGCATAATAACTGAAGCCCATTTTCGCCATGTGCGTAGGCTCATAGAGATTGCGCCCGTCGAAAATCACCGGCGCCGCGAGCGCCTGTTTCAGCGCATCGAAGTCCGGGCTGCGGAACTCCTGCCATTCGGTCACGATCGCGAGCGCATCGGCGCCCTGCAGCGCCTCCCCGGTCGATTTGCAGAACGTCAATGCCGCGGGCTCGTTATAGAGGCGCGCAGCTTCCGGCATCGCCACCGGGTCGTAGGCGCGCACGCGCGCGCCGTCCTTCAACAACGCGTCGATCAGCACGCGGCTCGCCGCCTCGCGCATGTCGTCGGTGTTCGGCTTGAACGCGAGGCCCCAGAGCGCGATCGTCTTGCCGCGCAAGTCGCCGAAGTGCGCCTTCATTTTCTCGAACAAGCGCAGCTTCTGGCGCTCGTTGACCGCCTCGACGGCTTTCAGGATCGCGGCGTCGTAGCCCACTTGCTCGGCCGAATGCGCGAGCGCCTTGACGTCTTTCGGGAAGCACGAGCCGCCGTAGCCAAGCCCGGGGTAGATGAAGCTGTAGCCGATGCGGGGGTCGGAGCCGATGCCGATGCGCACTTGTTCGATGTCGGCGCCGACGCGTTCGGCCACGTTCGCAAGTTCGTTCATGAAACTGATCTTGGTCGCAAGCATCGCATTCGCCGCGTACTTCGTCAGTTCCGCCGAGCGGATGTCCATGACGATCAGCCGATCATGATTGCGCGTGAACGGCTCATATAATGTTCGCATCAAATCCGCGGCCCGCGCGCTATCGCTGCCGATGACGACGCGGTCGGGCTTCATGAAGTCCGCGATCGCGGCGCCTTCCTTCAAGAATTCCGGGTTCGACACCGTATCGAATTCCAGCGTCAACCCGCGCTGCGCGAGCGCTGCGCGCACCGCCTGGCGCACCTTGTCGGCCGTGCCGACCGGCACCGTCGATTTCGTGACGACGACCTTGTAGTCGTTCGCGAGGCTGCCGATCGTGCGTGCAACGGCGAGCACGTGGCGCAAGTCCGCCGATCCATCCTCGTCCGGCGGCGTGCCGACCGCGATCAATTGAAAGAGCCCGTGGCCGACGCCCTCGGCCGCATCCAGCGTGAAGCGCAGGCGCCCCGATTCGAAATTACGCCGAACGATGGCCTCGAGCCCCGGCTCGTGGATCGGGATCTCGCCCCGCTCCAGCATCTCGATCTTGCGCCGGTCCACATCGACACAAACGACGTGGTTGCCGGCGTCGGCGAGACAGGCGCCGGTGACGAGGCCGACGTAACCGGAACCGAAGATTGTGATTTTCATGCGTAATATTCTGATTTAACAGGGAAAATGGCCGAGAATCGTAACGGTTTCGGGCGCTTTAGTAAAGCCTGACGGTGAGCGTGCGCGGCAGCGCCGACACTCCATCCGTAATGACGGAGTAACTGCGCCGGTTGGTGCACGGAACAGCACGGGCAACGGATTGAAAGCACTGGCTTAAGGTGCTACATTGTTATTACCATGAAACGCACGTTAGTTACCATACGAGCGATCGGCAATTCACAAGGGATCGTGATCCCCAAGCCGCTGCTCGCGCAAATAGGACTCGAAGACCAGGCCGACATGACCATTGAGCGTGATGCGCTGGTTTTACGCCGGCCCGCCCCACCCCC